>JACOMS010000013.1 GCA_014324115.1 Hyphomonadaceae bacterium | reverse complement strand
GCCGCACCTGCTCAAGGGATGTAGGGCGGCGCATGTTCTGGCGGACAAGGCCTGTTCCAGTGAGACGAACCGCGCGGCGCTTGCCCGACAGGGCTTGAAATCCGGCGATCATGTTCCGGGCGGGACGGAACCATCCGCCAGGCGCCCGGCAGAAGAGATTCAACCGGCCGGTGGCGAAGCAACGCTGGGTCATTGAGCAAAGTTTTGGAACGCTCAAGGGTCTCTTCCATGGGGGGCCTGCCCGCTACATCACGGGGGAGAAAGTCGGGGCGGAGTTGACCCTCAAAGCAGTGACGATGAACCTGCTCAAGGCGGCTAATCGCATCAACCTGGTGGCTGCGTGAGGGGGAGTCTGTCCAAAATTGTCTGACCGCAAATGTCAGAGCGGAAAGAGCACGCGTCAGTACCAGACACCCGCTCTCCGGGTCCGGAAACGGCGCAAATCCCAAAATCCCGGCAAATCCGGATAAATTCGCAACAGTCTTGATAAGCATATTTTTCTGATTTACGGGCACAGTCCGGGGGTGAGCCTGATTCCATGGTGTCCCGATCCAGAATGAGAACATACGTGAAAACCATCCGTACACGCCCTTTTAAAGACCAGAGACCGGGAACGTCCGGGCTTCGCAAAAAGGTCAGGGTTTTCCGGCAGCCCAACTATCTTGAAAACTATATCCAGTCCATCTTTGATGTGATCACCCATCTCAGGGGCGGCGTCCTGGTCTTCGGCGGTGACGGGCGATATTACAATGACACGGCCATCCAGATTATTCTGAAAATGGCCGCTGCAAACGGCGTGAGTCGGGCCATTGTTGGACATAGGGGTATGCTGTCCACACCGGCGGCATCCTGTATTATCCGGAAACATATGGCCGCCGGTGGAATCATCCTGTCCGCCAGCCATAACCCCGGCGGGCCGGACGGGGATTTCGGAATTAAATACAACGGCGCAAACGGCGGGCCAGTGGTTGAGTCTGTGACCGATGCGATTTTTGCCAATACAAAATCAATCCGGACCTACTCTATAGTTGATGCCCCGGATATTGATCTGTCAAAAATCGGCGTGAGCAGGATATCAGGCATGGATGTCGAGGTCATCAACAGTGTGTCGGATTATGCCGATCTTCTTGAATCCCTGTTTGATTTTGAAGCCATCAAGGCCATGTTTACAGGCGGTTTTTCCATGTGTTTTGATGCCATGCACGCGGTAACGGGACCTTATGCGACTGAAGTATTTATCAAGCGTATAGGCGTTGACCCGTCGCAGATCGCCAACGCGACCCCGCTGCCGGATTTCGGCGGCGGCATCCCGGACCCCAACCCGACCTGTAACCGGACATTGTTCAAGACCATGTTCGGCGATGGGGCACCGGACTTCGGGGCGGCGTCCGACGGTGACGGAGACCGCAATATCATTCTGGGACGGGGCGTATATGTCTCACCCTCGGATAGTCTTGCAGCGATTACGGCCAATGCGCATCTGGCTCCCGGCTACAGGGACGGCCCGTGCGGTGTCGCGCGGTCAATGGCGACCAGTCGCGCCATTGACAGGGTTGCTGACAAGTTGGGCGTACCCTGTTTCGAAACCCCGACGGGCTGGAAGTTTTTCGGCAATCTTCTCGACAATGGCCGTGTCACCTTCTGCGGCGAGGAGAGTGCAGGCACAGGCTCCAATCATGTGCGTGAAAAGGACGGGCTCTGGGCGATTCTCATGTGGCTGAATATCCTCGCCGCTTCAGGCAAGACGGTGAGGACGATTATGGATCAGCTGTGGCGGAGCCACGGCCGAAACTACTATTCCCGCCATGATTATGAAGGAGTCGAGACGGACAGGGCCGAATCCGTTATGGCAAACCTGAAAGCCAAACTCGCCGATCTGCCTGGGCAGACCTTTGTCAATGAAACCGTCAGCAGGGCCGACAGTTTCACCTATCGCGATCCGGTTGACGGTTGCGTGTCGGAAAACCAGGGTGTGCGCGTCGAGTGTGAAAGCGGTTCACGTTTTATTGTCCGCCTGTCCGGTACCAGTACAGAGGGGGCGACACTCCGGCTCTACGTAGAAAGGTATGAAGGCCCGGGCGGAAACCTGAATATGGATCCCCAGGTTGCTTTGACGGATATCGTCAATATCGCAGACCGGATTGCAGGTATCAAGGTGACCCTCGGGCGCGGGACCCCGGCAATTATTTCCTAGTATCGGGACCTGTCAATTTAGCAGGTTCCCCGGAGGTATACAGAGACGTGATTATCATTCATCCAGGTATGTACAAGACTGGATCGACTTCAATCCAGAAGACCTTTGTCAGACTGATTGGCGACCGGGTGAGCCGCGCACCCTACACCGCAATACCGCCGGCCCACGAACCCGCATATAAAAAAGGAAGAACTCCCATTGTCTCCCCCGGAGAGATGAGACAGATGCTGGAATACCGTCGTGCAGAGCCGACCACGCTCCCGTTGCTCATCTCTAACGAAGGGTTTACAAATTCACGGGGTAAAAGCTCAAGGATCGTGCCGATGCTCCACATATTACGCGATTATGACGAGGATGTGCGGGTTGTCGCCTACGTGCGCCCGCCCCGCTCCTTCATATCCAGCCAATTTCAGCAATGGGCTAAACATGCGAGGACCAGGGCTTTTAGTTCTATGGGTTATCTCTGGCCCTGTTACCGGAAAATCTTTGAGGTTTTTGACACTATCTTTGGTCGTGAGAATGTGACCTTCAAACCCTTTCAACGGGACCGGCTTGAGGGTGGCAATGTGGTGCTGGATTTTGCTCATGAGATTGGGGTTGCCCTTGATCCCGGGGAGGTGGTACTCGCCAACACATCCATTGGCTTGGAAGCTGTTGCATTGCTTCATGTGCAATCGCGGTTTGGTAAACCGGTTGGTTGGAAAGACAGGCAAGGCAGGTTTCAGCAGCGTCAATTTTCGGGGTACATTTCCAGACTGTGTCCACGGCGGCGGTTTGTCTTGTCGGATGTGTTGACCGACCCGTTGGTTAAGGCCAATCATGCGGACCTTGACTGGATGGAGGCGCGCCTGGGTATGTCCCTGTCCGAACCTCCGGTCCTGGAAGGCGAGGGTGTCAGTTCGGAAGCGGAGCTGATCTCCATCGCCCTGGCTGCCCGTCCCCTGGTTGAGGACATGATCGCGCAAAGGGTTGCTGATCTGCCCGCCCATGACATTCCGGATTGTGATCTGTCTGCCCCTGATGTGCCTGATGCTGACAGGCCCGCTTATGAGCTGGCCTGTCGCCTCGACTTCCTGAAGGACCGGCTCAATATTCCCTTGGCAAAATGGCTTGTCCCAAAAGCCAAGACCCGGAAGGTAACATCATGATCATTATTCACGCGGATATGCACAAGACCGGATTGAGTTCCATCCGGAAGACTCTTGCCGGACTCAACAGGCTCAGCACAAGTAAAGCCGGTTATCTGTTCGGGCGAGATGAGGAGGTTAATTGTAAATCTGTGTTTGTCTTGCTGTTCCACTGCTTCCCGGAAACACGGAACAGGACACTCCTGAACGGAACAGTTATTAGCCATGAAAACAAGCGAAAGTTTGCCGACACATGGCGTGAGCGGTTTGAACAGGTGCTGAAATGTTTGCGCTCCGGCCAGTGCGATCCCATATCAGCTTGCGGAATGTAATCCCGTGATCGTATAGTGTGCGCGATACCGCATCGAAACGGATGACACAACTGGGGGGCCCCGGTCGGCGCGTTTCGTTCACCGGAGCCTGCCCCGTTGCGCGGATATTTGGAGCTTTTATGCTTGAAATTTTTATGTTTGAAGCCGTTTATGTTTGAAGTTCTGGGCGATAAACTTACCGGCCTGTTCGGCAATCTGACAGGCCGCGGGGCCCTGTCGGAAAAGGATGTCAGTGCGACCCTGCGCGAGATTCGCGTCGCTCTGCTTGAGGCTGATGTTGCGCTACCTGTCGTCAAGGATTTCATCGCCAGGGTCAGGGAAGAGGCCGTTGGAGAGAAAGTGATCCGCTCCGTCAAACCGGGTCAGCAGATCGTCAAAATCGTCCATGACGCCCTCGTCCAAATGCTGGCCGGGACGCTCCCGGGTGGGGAGGGTGACAGGGACAAAAACGAAGTCCTCAAGGGGTCCGGGTTGAATCTGGCCGGTCGTCCGCCGGTTGCTATCCTCATGGCCGGTTTGCAGGGCTCGGGTAAAACGACGACAACCGGTAAGCTCGGCAGATACGCAAAGGAAAAACTTGGCAAGAAAGTTCTCTGCGCTTCCCTTGATACGCGCCGCCCGGCCGCGATGGAGCAACTCAGCGTTCTGGCCGGGCAGGCGGGCGTCGCTTTCCTGCCTGTTGTCAAAGGCCAGTCTGCCGTCGATATCGCCAGGCGCGCCATGGACCAGGGGGCCAGGGGCGGCTTTGATGTCGTCTTTCTTGATACAGCAGGCCGGACAACCCTTGATGAAGGGCTGATGGCCGAGGTTGAGGAAATTGCCGGGGTTTCCAGGCCGATTGAAACCCTGCTTGTTGCCGACTCCCTTACGGGCCAGGATGCCGTTGAAACGGCCAGACGCTTTCATGCCCGACTCCCGCTCACGGGCCTTGTACTGACCCGTATTGACGGAGACGGGCGCGGCGGTGCGGCCTTATCCATGCGGGCCGTCACAGGCCTGCCGATCAAATTTCTCGGCACCGGTGAAAAGCTGGACCGGCTGGAGGTTTTCGATGCCGAGCGCCTGGCCGGGCGTATCCTAGGCCAGGGTGATGTGGTGTCACTGGTGGAAAAAGCCACTGAGGTCATTGACCGGGAAGAAGCTGAAAAACTTGCAACAAAGATGAAAAAGGGGGCATTTGACCTTGATGATCTTGCCAAACATCTCGGTTCCATGCAGAAAATGGGTGGTCTCGGCGGGCTGATGAACATGATGCCGGGTATGGGAAAAGTGCGCAAACAGGTGGATGCCATGGGCGGGCTGGACGACAGGCTGATCAAACAGCAGCAGGCGATTATCCTGTCCATGACCCTGTGGGAGCGGCAAAATCCAAAACAGATCAAGGCCTCGCGTAAGAAGCGGATTGCTGCCGGTTCCGGCACGGGCGTGCAGGAGGTCAACAAACTTTTGAAAATGCACCGTGACATGGCCGATATGATGAAGAAAATGGGCAAGAGCGGTATGAAGGGCTTGATGGGCCAGATGATGGGCGGCGGCATACCCGCCGGAATTCCGGCGGGTATGGGGGCTGCGGACACCATGTCCGACCCGTCACTGATTGATCCGGTTATGTTGGAAAAACTCAAGCAGAACATGAACAAACCGGGTACCTTACCCGGCTTGGGCGGGGGTAACTTGCCGGGGTCGGCAGGTGGCGGCCTCCCGGGCCTGGGCGGTCCCAAATTCAGGAAATAAACCCAAATCCCGCAACTTCATTCAGCACCAGCTTAAACAAACAAGGAAATTGAAACAATGGCACTTAAACTTCGTCTGGCCCGTCACGGCGCCAAAAAACGTCCCTATTACCGTATCGTGGTGGCCGATGCACGTGCGCCGCGTGACGGTCGCTTTATTGACCGCGTCGGTTCCTACAATCCGATGCTGCCTAGGGACTCCGGGGACCGTGTCAGCCTTGACGTGGAAAAATGCACGGAATGGCTTGGCAAGGGCGCCCAGCCGACCGAGCGCGTCGCGCGCTTCCTCAACGCTGCCGGTCTGCGGGACTGGACCCGGGGCGATAACCCCATCAAAGGCAAGCCGGGTGCCAAGGCTCTTGAGCGCAGGGAAAAGGAACAGGCCCGCAGGGTTGCCATCAAAGAAGCCCGTCTGGCCGCCAAAAGAGCCGCCGGGAAGTGAGCCGGTTCAGCCTTTGTGCGCCAGATCGCCGAGAGCTTTCTGAAGGGCGAGAGCTTTCTGAAGGGCCGGGCGGGACATGAGCCTGTCATAATAGGCTTTCACGTTGCCGGTGAATCCGGGCTGAATGGCAAATTCAGCAAAAAACAGTGTATAGCCCAGGGAAATATCCGCCGCGCTAAAGCCGGTTTTGACAACATAGTCACGATCCGCCAGACGGGACTCCAGCATCTCCAGTGCCTTGGTGACCTGAAGGCGGCAATAGGTGTCAAATTCGTCCGAAACCCAATAGTGGTCCTGCCCGGATCTGTGGCCGAAACTCACGGCGATGTAATTGGCCATGCCGCTTTCCGCCATGTAAAACCACTGTAAATAGGCGGAGTATTCCGGGTTGTCCGGGCCAACGCCAAGTTCACTAGGTCCATGGGTGTTGAGGATATAATCCATGATTGCCGTCGATTCGATAATCAGCCGATCCCCGTCACACAGGACCGGAACTTTGCCCATGGGATTAATTGCGCGGAATTCACCAGACGCAAAATAAGCCCCGTCGTATTCTTTGGTCACCAACGCGTAGGGCACCCCCATTTCCTCAAGCAGCCAAAGCGGGCGGACAGAACGGGTCCCCGGTCTATGATATAGGGCGAGAGTCACGGCGGGTATTCAGACCGACAGGATGGCAGAGTCCAGATGTGACGGCACAGCCTGTGACCGCATGCAACCGCATGCACTCGGAATAACCGCCTGTCCCCGTTGATATAAAGTGCTGCCAAATCGTCTGCATCATCAGGATTAAGGCTTGCGCCGGTTTTTTGTCACACAAAAGGGAGAAATCGAAACAATCGGTAACAAGGCTTTTATTGCCCAATTCACAATCGTGACCTCTATATCCCTGTCAGGATGTATCCGGTCGAACGACAGTCAACCCTTTCCGCGCCCGCCGTTTGTGCGGGCGCGGGGATTCACGGCGGCGAGCATACGCGCCTAGTGATGAAACCCGCGCCTGCGGGAACCGGACTGGTGTTTGTCCGTACAGACATAAATGACCGGGATAATCGTGTCGGTGTAAGGCCTAACGCTGTGTCCGGTGTGAAAAACTGTACAACCCTTGAAAATGCGGCACATGTAAAGGTCAGGACGATTGAGCATTTAATGGCCGCCTTGAGTGCCGCCGGTATAGACAATCTTGTCGTGGATATGGACGGTGAGGAAGTGCCTGCACTTGATGGCAGCAGCGAGCCGTTCCTGAAACTGATTGAACAGGTCGGTATTACCCGCCAGTCGGTCCCCCGCCGATATATTGAGGTTCTCAAACCGGTCGAGATCAGACGCGGTCCGGCCTATGCAAAAATTGAACCGTCGGACAGGCTTGTCCTTGATGTGACCATCGATTTCAAGGAGGCCGCCATTGGTCGTCAACGTGTCGTCATAGAGCCGGACGTCCGGTCTTTCCGGGATCGTCTGGCCTCGGCCCGGACATTTGCCCGCAGACATGAAGTCGCCGCCCTGCAGGAAGTCGGCCTGTCCAGGGGCGGGTCGTTTGACAATGCGATTGTCGTCGATGGCGACAAGGTCCTTAATCCTGACGGCTTGCGTTTTGATGACGAATTTGTCCGGCACAAAGCGCTTGACCTGCTTGGGGACATTTATCTCGGCGGACCGTTGATCGGGCGCGTAACCACAGAGCGCGGCGGGCACCGCATCAACCATCTGATCCTGCTGGAGCTGTATACCGACCCCGACGCCTGGCGATTCGCCACTCTGTCCGGTAAAGTGCCCGCACTTTTGCCCGAAAGCGCCACTGCCTGACCGGATTCTGACTTTTATTTCCGGATTTTCCCGTCTACAAGATGTGATGCAACCGAACATCGCATGAATCACCGAGACATCATGGTCACTGCACAAAAACTCATAAGGCGCGGTTTTGCCGTGGCGGCGCTACTCGCGCTGTCGGCCTGTTCAATCCTGGGCGGAAACCGGAAGGAAGAACTCGCCTATGTCGAACGCCCTGCCGAGGTGATTTACAATCAGGGTGTGGACCGCATGAATCGCAAGGATTGGGAACGCGCTATCCTCTATTTTCAGGAAGTCGAGCGACAACACCCGTTTTCCGAATGGGCCCGCCGGGCCATGCTCATGTGGGCCTTTGCCCATTACCGTTCAAATGATTATGAGGAAGCTGTCGCGACAGCGCAGCGTTTTATCGGCCTGCACCCCGGGAGTAAAAGTGCGCCCTATGCCTATTACCTGATAGCCATATGCTATTATGACCAGATTTATGATGTGGGACGAGATCAGGCGACGACAGTCCAGGCCGAGGCAGCCCTGCAGCAGGTCGTGCGCCGCTATCCCGACAGCGACTATGCCCGTGACGCGCGGTTGAAACTTGAATTGACCCATGACCATCTGGCAGGTAAGGAAATGACGGTCGGGCGCTATTATCTGCGCCGGGATCAGCACCTGGCCGCCATTGGGCGCTTCAATAATGTTGTGCGCGAATACGAGACGACCTCCCACATTGAGGAAGCCATGCACCGTCTGGTTGAAAGTTATGTTTCGATCGGTGTTATCAATGAAGCCAGGCTGATAGGGTCTGTTCTGGGTTACAACTATCCGGGCAGCGAGTGGTATGCCGATTCCTACAAACTTCTTCGCAACTACGGCGTCGACTTGAATGAGGACATCAATCGCGAACGGGATCCCGGCTACTGGCGGCGCCTGCGCGAACGCCTGTTCTAGGCGGAAGAGGGTCCCGTGCTTTCGGATATATCGATCCGGAATGTCGTCCTGATAGAACGCCTTGATTTGGAACTCGGCAGCGGTCTGTCCGCGCTGACCGGAGAGACCGGGGCCGGTAAATCCATCATTCTCGACGCCCTCGGCATGGCCACCGGGGCGAGATCTGACCGCGGACTTGTGCGACCCGGGACAGACCGGGCGCAATGCTCCGCGACATTCGAGTTGCCGGCCCATCACTCTGCGAAAAGACTTGCCGCAGAAGCCGACATAAGGATCAACTCCGGTGAACCGCTTGTTTTGCGTCGTACCATTAGCGCGGACGGGCGCAGCCGGGCCTATGTAAACGACGTGCCTGTCAGTGTGAAACTGCTCTCCGGGATCGGCTCGGAACTCCTCGAAGTCCACGGTCAGAACAATGGACGCGGCCTGCTTGACCCGAACCAACATATTCACATGCTGGATGAATTCGGGGGTCATGGTACCCGATTATCGGCTTGCCGTTCTGTTTTTCAGGCCCGACGGAGCGCCGGGAGAAGACTGGAAAACCTGGCCGGGACGGCTAGGGCCGTTGAGGAAAACCGCGAATTCCTGATTCACGCTATTGAGGAACTGGACCGCCTTGACCCACACGAAGGCGAGGAATCCCGTCTCGCTGAGCGGCGTAAATTCCTGCAGGGTGTCGAGGCCGCCTTGGCAGAGCTGGATGGAGCCTCGAATGCCTTGAGCCGGGACGGCGGGTTCGATGACCGATTGTCCACGGCTTTGGCCGGGGTTGAGCGTGTACGAAACAAAATCGGTGAGGGCGATGCGGATGCAGCACAGGCTTTGGGGAGAGCTGCCGAAGCGCTGGAAACAGCCTTGATTGAGACCGAGGAAGCGCGTCAGGCGGTTGAAACCGCCGCCCTCGCTTTTGATGTCGCCCCGCAGGAGCTGGAAGATATGGACGGGCGCTTTTTCGCGCTCAGGTCGGCGGCGCGAAAATATGGTGTAGAAGTTGATGCCTTGTGCACCCAACGCGACATGTTCGCCCGGGAGCTGCGTGACATCGAAACCCTTGAGGGTGCCCTGAAACAGGCCAGGGCGGAACTGGACGAAGCCACCCGGACCTATGACGTGCAGGCATCCGCCTTGACCCGGGCGCGGCAGGCGACAGCGGAAAAACTCGAACATGCAGTTATGAATGAAGTGCCCGCGCTCCGGATGGAACAGGCGGAATTCAAGGTGCAGATTGAACCGGCAGCGCCGTCCGGTCTGGGACAGGACAGGATCCGCTTTCTGGCCTCAACCAATCCGGGCATGGCCCCGGGCGCACTGGACAGGATCGCCTCCGGCGGTGAACTCGCTCGCTTTGCGCTCGCCATCAAGGTCGCCCTCGCCGGTGAAGACGGCAAGGTCATGGCTTTTGACGAGGTTGACCAAGGCGTCGGCGGGGCTGTGGCCAGCGCCGTCGGCAAGCGCCTTTCCGAGCTCTCCAAATCCGGCCAGGTTCTGGTTGTAACTCACAGTCCGCAAGTTGCTGCCCACGCCGACTGCCAGTTCCGCATTGAGAAATCCTCAATAGGGGGGACCACGACCGCGGACGTGTTTGCGGTGTCTGATTCGGAACGGGAACATGAAATCGCCCGCATGCTGGCCGGAGAAACGGTGACGGACGAGGCGGTTGCGGCGGCACGACAGTTGATGAGGGTGTCATGACAGATGCGCAAGCCAAAGAACGCCTCAAGGTGCTTTCGCAGGAAATCCGTGCCGCGGACGCACAGTATTACCAAGACGATAACCCCGTGTTGACAGATGCCGAATATGATGCACTCCGCAAGGAGCTGAATGCCCTTGAAGCTGCCTATCCGCACCTGGTGGAGAGCAACAGCCCGTCACGATCCACGGGCTTGAAACCGTCCGGCAGGTTTGGCAAGGTCACCCATTCCGTGCCCATGCTCTCCCTTGACAATACCTTCGCGGATGCGGATGTCAAAGACTTTGTTGCGCGGGTGAAACGGTTTCTCAACCTGCCGGATGAAACCGGGCTGGCTTTCACGGCTGAGCCGAAAATCGACGGTTTGTCAGCCTCGATACGTTATCAAAAGGGTGTGCTGATCTCCGGCGCGACCCGCGGTGACGGCAGGGTTGGCGAGGATGTGACGGCCAATCTCAAAACTCTGGACGATGTACCCAAACAGTTGTCAGGTTCCGGCTGGCCGGACATTCTGGAGGTGCGGGGGGAGGTCTATCTCTCGCACCGGGATTTTGCTGCCATGAATGCAGCCCAGGACAAGATCGGCAAGGATACCTACAAAAATCCGCGTAACGCGGCTGCTGGTTCATTGCGCCAGATTGACCCGGCCGTGACCGCGGAGCGCCCGGTCAAATTTTTCGCCTATGCGTGGGGCGAGATCAGCGGACCTGTCGGCAAGACGCAGATGGAGGCGGTGGATAACCTCGCCGGTTGGGGGTTCGCGACCAGCCTGGAGATGAAACTTCACCATAATGCCGACGCAATGATCGCGCATTACCATGATATTGAGGCGAAACGGGCCGATCTCGGCTACGATATTGACGGGGTGGTTTACAAGGTCAATGACCTCGCCTTGCAGGAGCGTTTGGGTTTTATCTCACGCGCACCGCGCTGGGCGACAGCCCATAAATTCCCCGCGGAAAAGGCCATCACCACCCTGAACGACATTGAGATACAGGTCGGGCGTACAGGTGCGCTGACACCTGTAGCCAAGCTCGCCCCCATTACTGTGGGCGGTGTGACGGTATCCAATGCCACACTTCACAATGAGGATGAAATCGCGCGTCTCGGTGTCAAACCCGGCGACAGGGTTGAAATTCAGCGGGCCGGGGATGTCATCCCGCAAATCCTTCGCGTCGTCGAAGATGGCGGCGGTAAGCCGTTCACCTATCCGGCCCAATGCCCGATTTGCGGGGCGGAGGCTCTCAATGATGTGGACGAAAAAACCGGCCATGTGGACGTTGTGCGGCGCTGTAGCAACGGCCTTAAATGTCCGGCGCAAGCCACTGAAGGCCTAAAACATTTTGTGTCCCGCCGTGCCTTTGACATAGACGGCATGGGAGCGAAACAGATTGAAGTCTTTTATGCCAGGGGCCTGGTGCGTGAACCCGCCGATATTTTTACCCTTGAACACCGCAATACCCATATCGGCCTGGAAGGGTGGGAAGGGTGGGGCGAGACCAGCGCAGCCAATCTCTGGGCGGCGATCAACGCCCGGCGTGCGGTCGATTTTGATCGTTTCCTCTATGCTCTCGGCATCCGCCACATCGGGCAGGGCAATTCCAACCTGTTGGCAAGACATTATCTGTCCTGGGATGATTTTCACAAATCCATCACGGCTATCAAAGATGCCGCCTCTCCGGAGTGGGCTGAACTCGTATCCATTGACGGTGTCGGCCCGGGTGCGGCCAGAGCGGTAAAGGAATTTTTTCATCATCCCGAAAATGCGCAGGCCGTGATGAACCTCCTGGATCATGTCACACTCATTGATGCGGAAGCACCATCAGACCAAGGTCCGGTAGTGGGGAGAACGGTTGTCTTCACAGGCAGGCTCGTGCACTTCTCCCGCGACGAAGCCAAGGCCAAAGCGCAAAGTCTGGGCGCCAAAGTCTCCAGTTCAATCTCGGCTAAAACCGACTACCTCGTTGCAGGATCCGGAGCCGGGTCAAAGCTGAAAAAGGCCGCGGAATCAGGGATCAGGGTGCTGACCGAAGACGAGTGGCTGGAATTGATCGGCGCATTCTCCACACCCGCCCTAGATATCAAAAATCCGCAATAGATTCAGAAGCATTCCCAAGTCTCACCCGGATCGGGGAGCGTGTGGTGTTTATCACCTGTATTTTTATCCTCAACCCGATCCGGGGCTGTTATCCGGGAAACGCCCCCGGTTTTTGTTTTTAAGCCAGGTTTCAAGCCAGTGGATATTGTAGTCTCCGGCCTTGAAATCCGGGTCGTCCAGCAGCTGTTCGAATAACGGTATGGTCGTGTCGATTCCTGTAACCACCATTTCACCCAACGCGCGGTGCAGGCGCAGGAGTGCATCTTCCCGTGTCCGCCCGCATACAATGAGTTTGCCGATTAAACTGTCATAATAGGGCGGTACCCCGTAGCCCGTATACAGACCGCTATCGAGGCGTGTTTTCATCCCGCCGGGGGCGTGAAATTCGGCGACTTTACCCGGTGAGGGCGCAAATGTGTCCGGGTTTTCGGCGTTGATCCGGCATTCAATGGCGTGGCCGGAAATTTTGACATCCTTTTGGGTGAAATCCAGCTTTTCATCATTGGCAATGCGGATTTGTTCGCACACCAGGTCGATGCCCGTGATTTCTTCGGTGACGGGATGTTCGACCTGCAGGCGCGTATTCATTTCGATGAAAAAAAACTGGCCGTTTTCGTAGAGAAACTCGACCGTACCCGCCCCGCGATAGCCAATTTTCCTGACAGCTTTGGAGACAACAGTGCCGATTTTGTTACGGGCACGGATCGTGAGCGCAGGTGAGGGGGCTTCTTCCAAAATCTTTTGATTGCGGCGTTGCAGAGAGCAGTCCCGCTCGCCGAGATGCACCACATTGCCATGGGTGTCGGCAATGACCTGTATCTCTATATGGCGAGGCCCCGTCAGGTAACGCTCCAGATAGACCGAGTCGTCACCGAAGGCGGCTTGGGCCTCCTGTTGCGCGGCCATCAGGGCTGCGTGGAGCCTGTCCGGCGTTTCGGCCAGGCGCATACCGCGGCCGCCCCCGCCCGCAGACGCTTTTACAAGCAGCGGAAAGCCGATATTTTTGGCCACTTCGCGGGCCTCATCAAGGTCCCTGACCCCACCGTCAGAGCCGGGGACAACGGGAATACCCGCATCCGCTACCGTCTGTTTTGCGGTAATCTTGTCGCCCATGATTCGGATATGCTCCGGTGTCGGGCCGATAAAGGCCATATCATGCGCTTCGACGATCTTGGCGAAATTGGCGTTTTCTGATAGAAAGCCGTAGCCGGGGTGGACGGCATCGGCGTCGGTTACCTCACAAGCCGAGATAATTGCCGGAATGTTGAGATAGCTTTCCGCCGCCGGGGGCGGACCGATACAGACACTTTCATCGGCCAGGCGCACATGCATGGCGTCCCGGTCGGCTGTCGAGTGGATAGCTACGGTCGAAATGCCCATCTCCTTGCAGGCACGGTGGACACGAAGCGCAATCTCGCCGCGATTGGCTATGAGGACCTTTCTGAACACGGTTCAGGCTTATTCAAGGATAAAAAGCGCTTCGCCGAATTCCACAGGCTGCGCATTTTCGACCAGGATCTTGGTGATCGTGCCGGGTTTCACGGCCACGATCGGATTGTAGGTCTTCATGGCCTCAATCAATATGATCGTATCACCCGCATTGACGCTGTCACCTTCCCTGACGAAGGGATCGGCATCCGGGCTGGGCCGGGTATAGGCTGTGCCGACCATTGGGGATGTGACGGTACCGGGATGATCCGTCACACCCGGGTCCTGTACGGCTTCTGTCGGGGTAAACTGTGCAGATGCCGCTTCCGGAGCCGGTGCCGTGACGGACGCGGGTGCAAGTCCCGCCTGCACCACCTGGCTGCTGTGTTTAGTGATGTGGATTTTCAAATCATTTCTGCTCATCCGGATTTCAGACAGGTCGGCCTCATTCAGAATGTCCGCCAGTTCCCGGACAAGCCTGATTTCGTCCTCCGTGCGTAATGCTGGCTTTTCCGTCATATATCCCGCCGTTTATGTGTCCGGTTGAGCTAATTTTGAAGCCGCCTTGATGGCCAGCCGGTAACTGTCGGCCCCGAAACCGCTGATTGTCCCCGTTGCCGTCTCGGCCACATAGGAACGACGCCTGAAACTCTCCCGTGTCGCCGGTTGAGACAAGTGCACCTCAATCACCGGAATGTCCAGTGTTTTCAGAGCATCATGGAGAGCAATTGATGAGTGCGTGTAGGCTGCCGGATTGATGATAAGTGCAGATGCCTTGTCCCGCGCCTCCTGAATTTGGTCAACGATTTCGCCTTCAATGTTGGATTGATGAAACCTGACCGGGAGGCCATGTGTATCAGCCTCTATCCGGCAGATGTCTTCAATATCAGCCAGAGTTTGCTTGCCGTAAATTTCCGGCTCCCGGGCCCCCAGGAGGTTCAGATTCGGGCCGTTGAGAATATAGACGGGTTTTGACATATCACTCTCTATTTCCCATATGCTAGTCGCCGCGGTGTGGCGCGGCAAGCCTTACCTGACCGGAGCGAAATTCTTGAAACTCATCATAAACGGGAAAGAGCACTTTGATCTGCCTGATTCTTTGACCGTGGCGGGACTTATCGCGCATCTGGGCCTGCCGGACAAGAAAATCGCCATAGAGCGCAACCGCGAAGTCGTACCGAAATCCACTTTTGATGACCTTGGTCTCTCCGACGGTGATCGGTTGGAAATCATCCATTTTATCGGAGGCGGGTAATGTCAGAAGATAAGCTGATCATAGCCGGACGCAAATTTGATTCCCGTCTCATCATTGGTACAGGCAAATACAGGGACTATCAGCAAAACGCCGAAGCGCTCATTGCCTCCGGCGCAGGCATGGTCACCGTTGCTGTGCGCCGGGTGAATGTGTCCAATCCGGATGAACCCATGCTGGCCGATTTTATTGATCCGGAAAAATATACCTACCTGCCCAACACGGCCGGATGTTTTACGGGAGAGGATGCCGTCAGAACGCTGCGACTGGCCCGCGAGGCCGGAGGATGGGATCTGGTCAAACTCGAAGTGCTCTCCGACCCGAAACATCTCTACCCCGACATGGAGGAAACTCTAAGGGCCGCTGCAATGCTCATAGAAGACGAGTTTGATGTGATGGTCTATTGTTCGGATGACCCGGTCCTCGCGCGCAGGCTTGAAAATATGGGGTGTGCCGCCATTATGCCCCTGGGTGCTCCCATAGGCTCGGGCCTCGGCATTCAAAACCCCGTCAACATACGGCTGATTGTCGAGCAGTCTTCTGTGCCTATTATTGTCGATGCCGGGGTCGGGACGGCCTCGGACGCCACGGTAGCTATGGAGCTTGGCTGTGATGGCGTGTTGATGAATACGGCTATCGCCGAAGCCAGGGACCCGATCCGCATGGCAGAGGCGATGAAATATGCCGTTATCGCCGGGCGCCGGGCCTATCTGGCCGGGCGCATGCCGCGCAAAAAATATGCCGATCCCAGCTCCCCATTGGCCGGATTGATTTAGCGGATTAACCCGAAAAATCTCATTGGGCCGCTCTCCGCCGCGAGGGTGGGGAATGATTCTTCTTGAAACCGGTTCCGCAGTCCCGATATAACGGCACCTGGAGGCGTTCGGCGTCAGAAAGCACCCCGTTGTAAAAAGCCTGCCCGGCCGCAGGGTTTTGCAGGCACCTCACAGGGAGGATATTATCCATGGCAGTTGCTTTTATCTTTCCAGGGCAAGGCAGCCAGTTTGTCGGCATGGGGCGGGATCTGGCCGAGAATTTCGCTTCGGCCCGTGCCGTTTTCCAAGAGGTCGATGATGCCCTGTCCCAGGACCTGTCATTCATTATGTGGAACGGTCCGAAAGAAGATCTCACCTTGACCGCCAATGCACAACCGGCCTTGATGGCGGCATCCGTAGCGGCCGCCCGGGTCATGGAAAGGGAATTCGGTATTGGCGTGAACAGTGCGTTCTGTGTTGCAGGGCACTCCCTCGGGGAATACTCCGCGCTCTGTGCAGCCGGGTCATTGTCCCTGGCTGATACAGCCAGACTGCTTCGCGTCAGGGGTAAGGCCATGCAGTTGGCTGTTCCGGTCGGCGAGGGCGCAGTGGCGGCACTTTTGGGGATTTCCATGGAAGATGCCGAGGCGGCCGTGAACGAAGGTTCCGCATCAGGCGTCTGCCAGATCGCCAATGACAATGCTTCCGGACAGGTTGTGATTTCCGGTTCGAAACATGCTGTTGAAGTTGCTGCCGGGGCTGCGCGCAGGATGGGTGTCAGGAAGGCGGTCATGCTGCCCGTCTCCGCGCCGCCTCATTGTGACATGATGCAACCTGCCGCCGACGCCATGGGTGACGCCTTGGCGAAGGTTGATCTGAACGCGCCTCTCGTCCCGCTTGTCAATAATGTGACGGCTGGACCCGTCACTGACCCGGACCGGATTCGCACGGATTTGATTGCGCAGGTCACGGGGCGCGTTCGCTGGCGCGAGTCCGTGGAATGGATGGCTGCCGAGGGCGTTACGGATTTCTTCGAGCTGGGATGCGGGAAAGTTTTGACGGTTATGCTGCGCCGCATTGTGAAAGGCGTAAGCGGTCATGCGGTCAATGATGCGGATTCGATGGAAAGTTTGGCATCAGTGAGTGGAGAGAGATAATGTTTGACCTTGGCGGAAAAAATGCGCTGGTAACCGGCGCAACGGGCGGTCTGGGCGGTGCGATTGCCAGGAAACTGCACGCCCGGGGGGCGAGAGTGGCCCTGTCCGGGACACGGGCGGAAAAACTGGAGAGGCTGGCTGCGGAGTTGGGTGAACACTGCACTGTTACACCCTGTAATCTCTCTGACTCTGATGCGGTTGACAGTTTGGTCAAACGGGTGAGCGAATCGCTGGGCGGAGACATTGACATTCTGGTGTCAAATGCCGGACTGACCCGTGACCGCTTGCTCATGCGCATGAGAGATGATGATTGGCACATGGTGCAAAAGGTCAATCTTGAGGCCTATTTTCGCCTCGCCAGAGCCTGCCTGCGCGGGATGATGAAATCCCGCCGGGGGCGCATAGTGGGAGTCACATCCGTTGTCGGTGTGACAGGCAATCCGGGACAGGCAAATTATGCCGCCTCCAAGGCCGGCATGATCGGATTTTCCAAATCTTTAGCTCAGGAAGTGGCAAGCCGCGGTGTGACTGTGAACTGCGTTGCGCCCGGCTTTATCGCCTCGCCCATAACAGATGTGCTGAATGACGTCCAAAAAAAGACGATCCTGAATAAAATTCCGGCCGGGTATCTTGGCACCGGTGATGATGTTGCGAATGCCGTGCTTTATCTTGTTAGCGATGAGGCGTCATATGTCACCGGGCAAACCCTGCATGTGAACGGCGGGATGGCGATGATTTAGTTCGTATCCCCGCGAACCCGCAAGATACGGTCACTGACCCGCCAATATGCTATCTCGCTCACATATACCGAAATAACGGGTTGTTTCTACCTGGCGATGTGCTATGTGGAGAAATTAACCACCGCATACAGCGGTCTTGCAGAAGGGAATTAACATGTCAGATATTTCAGAGCGCGTGAAAAAAATGGTTGTCGAGCATTTAGGCGCCAACGAGGATGAAGTAACGGAAAAGGCTCACCTCATTGACGATCTTGGTGCGGACAGCCTGGACACAGTCGAGCTGGTCATGAAAATTGAGGAAGAGTTCGACATGGAAATACCGGAAGATGCCGCTGAGCAAATTCGGACCGTTGGCGACGCCATCAATTACATCAAAGAGAAATCCTGACCAGCGAGGTCAGGTATCAAGTGATGCGGCGAGTCGTCGTCACAGGCCTTGGGCTCATCTCGCCCGTTGGATGCGGTGTTGACACAGCATGGAAGAACATTCTTGCTGGAACCTCCGGGGCGGGCAGAATTGAGCATATAGATGTTGGCGACATGGCCTGCCGGGTGGCGGCCATGGTTCCGCGCGTTGACGGCCGCGGCGGGGGAGGGGTTGATATTGCGGGCAGTTATGATCCGGATGCCCTGTTGTCCAAAAGGGAACGCAAACGCGTAGACGAATTTATTGAGTATTCCGCAGTTGCGGCAAACGAGGCCATTGCAGATTCCGGCTGGGCACCTTCCGGGGATGAAATTGAGGCGCGGGAGCGCACGGGCGTGCTGTTCGGCTCCGGAATCGGTGGCTTTCAGACGATCCATGAAGCAATTCTGCACGTTGAGCAAAAAGGTCCGCGGCGCCTCAGCCCGTTTACCGTCCCGTCCATGTTGCTTAATATGGCATCCGGCTACATTTCGTTGCGTTACGGCTTCAAGGGCCCGAACTACAGCGTTGCCTCAGCTTGTGCGGCCGGAGCTCATGCCATTGGTGATGCGGCTAGATTGATTAGACATGGTGATGCCGATGTGATGGTGGCTGGCGGGGGTGAGGCTCCGATTTGCCGTATGGGCATAGCCAGTTTTGTCGCCTGTCGCGCCATGACGACCGCATATAATGACATGCCCGAAAAAGCATCTCGCCCTTATGACTCGGGCCGTGACGGATTCCTGATGGGCGAGGGGGCCGGAGCCGTTGTCCTTGAGGAATATGAACATGCCCGGGCGCGCGGGGCAAAATTGTATGCCGAAGTCATGGGCTATGGTTTGTCCGGTGACGCCCATCATATCACCAGACCGTGTCCGGACGGGGATGGTGGTTACCGGGCCATGCGCTCAGCCATCGACAACTCCGGATTCCACCCGTCTGATATCGGTTATATTAACGCCCACGGCACATCAACACAGGTAGGCGACGAAGTCGAGGTGAGGGCCATTGAGCGCCTATTTGGTGAAGCTGCATCAGGTCTGTGCGTGTCGTCGACGAAATCCATGACCGGACACTTGATGGGGGCGGCCGGGGCGCTGGAAGCGATCCTGACCATAAAGACCCTGCAGGATCAGGTGGCCCCGCCGACCATAAATCTTGACTCTCCATCCTTTGATACGCTGGTCGACCTGGCTCCGCACACGGCCAGACCGGTTTCAACCCGTGCAGCCATGTCCAATTCCTTTGGCTTTGGTGGAACGAATGCGGCTCTGGTTTTCGCGACTGCGCCCGATGCGTAATCCAGGGTCACCGGAGTGACCAGATCCAGGCGCGTCAATAGCTCTGCCAAAGGGCAAGCCACAGAAACCGGACCGACGCAACTGCTGCCTGTAGAAAAACCCCGGGGAATTCTGGTTTTTGTTGGACTTGTTGCCTTCCTGACATTTGCGGGCGGATTGCTGCTTGGGGCCCATAACTTTCTGCAATACCGCTTCGTAAGGGCTGGACCGTTGACACAGGAAGTCGTGTTCACGGTTCCCAAAGGTGCTGACGTGTCATCCATTGCGACCAGACTTGAATCAGAGTCGCTCGTTGACAGTGCCCGGATGTTCAGACTCATGGTGCGCATGGATGGCAATGACACGGGGTTAAAAGCCGGGGAATTTGCAGTTCCTGCCAAGTCCAGCATGCGTGATATTTTCGAGATTCTTATTGAGGGCAAGACAATTCTTTATCCCTTTACCGCAGTGGAGGGGCTGACATCTGCCATGATTGTCCGGTCGATGGACGGCCTGACAACCCTGATTGATGACAATCCCGAAATTCCGGCTGAGGGCACACTTTTACCGGAAACCTACATGACGCCGCGCGGCATGACCCAGTCACGGCTGATTGCACGTATGCAGGCCGATCAGAAAGTGGTGCTGGATAAATTATGGGCCGCGCGGCAAGAGGGCCTGCCGATCAGGACCAGACAGGAGGCACTCATACTGGCCTCGATTGTCGAAAAGGAGACCGGTATCGGAAGCGAGCGGGAGAAGGTGGCGGGCGTGTTTATCAACCGTCTCAATCGCGGCATGCGACTTGAATCTGATCCGACGATTATTTACGGCATCACCGGGGGTGAACCTCTGGGTCGCGGTATTCGCCGTTCCGAAATTGACAGCCGTACGGACTGGAACACCTATCAGATTGACGGTCTGCCCATCACGCCCATCTGCAACCCGGGAAAGGAGTCCATACAGGCTGTGCTCAACCCGGCAAAAACCGATGCGATCTTTTTTGTTGCAGACGGCAGCGGCGGGCATGTCTTTGCCAGAACCCTCTCCGAACACAACCGCAATGTCGCCAACTGGCGAAAGATTGAACGTCAGCTCAAACTGCGGCAGTAGAGCATATGAAACCGCAGCTTGAAGAATTGAAATGTCAGAGACGGGGTCTCATGATCGTTTTGTCTTCGCCGTCCGGTGCGGGTAAAACCACATTGACCCGCAAACTCCTTGAAGAAAATCCGGCGGACATAATTTTGTCCATATCGGCAACGACACGCCATCCGCGCCCCGGTGAGATTGAGGGTATTGATTATTACTTTGTTTCCAAAACCGACTTTTCCAGGATGATAGAAACGGACGATTTGCTCGAACATGCCAGAGTGTTTGATCATTTCTACGGCACACCCCGAGGTCCGGTCGAAGCGGCACTGGAAGGAGCGAAAGATGTCATTTTTGATGTTGACTGGCAGGGCGCACAGCAGCTGGCACAGGCCGCCGCCGATGATCTCGTCAAAATATTTGTGCTCCCGCCGAGCATGGTCGATCTCGAAAACCGCCTCAAGGCCCGGGCGCAGGACAGCGCGGAAACCATTGCCAGGCGCATGGCCAAATCGGAAGCCGAGATCAGCCATTGGGCGGAGTATGACTATGTTATCGTCAATGCAGACCTTGATGCCGCAATGAATGAACTGCGTGTCATTATCATGTCCGAGCGCATGAAGCGCAAACGCCAACTCTGGCTCGGTCCGTTTGTGCGCTCTCTCACTCAGGGCGGCTGATGACCCTGTTGAATCGATAATTTCGAAACCAGACCTATTCCACTTTCTGAAATCCCGGTCCCGTAAGCCAGGCTCTCGACGCCCGCTTGTGAAGCACCGGCAAACTTCGCTGCATAGTCCGGATCGATGTCTGCGGCCAGGGTAAACCGCTCACAATCCGTCCGGTTGATGATATAGAGCATCACCGCGCGGTAGCCTTCACGCACGACATCGGCCAGCTCTACCAAATGTTTCGCCCCCCTTACCGTGGGGCTGTCAGGGAATTCGGCGAGGCCGGTTTCCCTTGAAAGGGTTACATTCTTGACCTCGACATAGCAATCTGGCCGACGGGCACCTGATAACAGAAAATCAATCCGGCTGTTCCGGCCGTATTTGACTTCCCTCTTCAGTGTTTCGTAACCTGACAGTTCCGGAAGCCCGCCCGCGAGAACAGTTTCTTCCACAATCCGGTTCGCCGAGGCTGTGTTGATACAGACCCGTGCCGTGCCGACCTCAATCACCTGCCAGTCATATGGCAATTTTCGCTTCGGATTATCCGCCCGTGTCACCCAGACGGTCGCACCTTCGGTTTTCACTCCCATCATTGATCCCGGATTGGCACAATGGGCGGTAACAACCTTGCCGGTGAGTTCAATGTCGGCGAGAAAGCGTTTGTAACGTTTGAGCAGGCGACCTTTGAGGATGGGGGAGGGAAAGTTCAAAATATGTTCCTGTTGATATTTGAGGATGACAGCTCATCGGGGTCCTGTGGCGAAAGTCAGTCACCTGGCCGGGTTAGGCTCCGTGGTTCTCCCGGTAAATCCGGGGTGGGTCAGCGCGTCAACGTTTTCATGGCGGTTTCCAATCCTGACAGTGTCATCGGAAACATCCGGTCTTTGCCGATAATATCCTGAATCATGTGTGTAGATTGCGAATAGTTCCAGTACGGCTCGGACGTCGGATTGATCCAGACGATGTGCGGATAGAAGTCTGCAAAACGCTTGAGCCAGACGGCCCCGGGTTCGTCGTTCCAGTGCTCGACCGAGCCGCCACGTACGGCAATTTCATACGGACTCATGGCGGCGTCGCCGACAAAGATGGTGCGGTAATCGGACGGGTATTTGTGCAAAATATCCCAAGTCGCGGTGACTTCATGCATGCGGCGGATATTATCTGTCCAGAGATACTCGTACGGGCAGTTGTGGAAATAGAAGTATTCCAGCCTTTTGAATTCTGACCGGGCGGCGGAGAACAGGTCCTCGACCTGTTTGACGTGGGCATCCATGGAGCCGCCAATATCAAAAAATGCGAGAACCTTTACAGCATTGCGGCGTTCCGGACGCATGCGGACATGGAGCCAGCCCTGTTTGGCGGTGTCGCGGATTGTACCGGGCAGGTCGAGCTCTTCTGCTGCGCCTTCGCGGGCGAATTTGCGCAGGCGGCGCAGTGCAACCTTTATGTTGCGCGTGCCGATTTCCCTATCCCCATCAAGATTTTTGAATTGCCGCCTGTCCCAGACCTTGATCGCCTTGCCGTGGCGACCTTCATCCTGGCCGATACGAATACCTTCGGGGTTATAGCCATAGGCACCGAAAGGTGATGTGCCCGCCGTACCGATATTTTTGTTCCCGCCCTCGTGGCGTTTATCCTGGTTGGCGAGGCGTTCGCGCAGGGCCTCAATGATTTTGTCGAAATCGCCCAAGCCTTTGATTTCAGACATTTCCTCCGGTGTCAGATATTTTTCAGCCGTGGCGCGCAACCAGTCTTCGGGTAGTTCGGCTTCCCCGATGCCGAAAACATCGTCAAGATAATCCAGTCCGCGGAAGACATGGGAGAAGACCTGATCGAATTTGTCCAGATCGCGCTCATCCTTGACCAATACCGCACGGGAAAGATAGTAAAACCCGTCCAGGCTCTCACCGGGTACGTCCTTATCCACTCCTTCCATCAGGGTCAGATATTCGCGGATTGTCACGGGGATTTTCGCTCGCCGCAATTCGGTAAAGAAATTCTGGAACATACGGGGATTGCCTAATGTGGCCAATGCAATATGGCAAGGTTTACCGCCTCTCATTCTGAATTCTGAGCCTGATCAAGCCCTGTCTGTTGATAAAGTCTGATGAGTCTGTCGAGCCTGGACAAAAAGAAGCGATCATTTCGGAGGTCCGGGGTCAGGACCTGTTAATTTAATGGGGCTCCTTACAGGACGGGAATAACACCTCACACTAAAAATCCAGGGATTTCTGGAAGTGTCCAATTCCGAATTTCACCGATGAGAGTTGCAGAATCCCGGCCGTTCAGTCCGGCTTACTCCGCCTGCTTGACGAGTTGTCGCTCCGCTTCCATCCAACCGCCGCCGAGGGACTGGTAAACCCTGATCTGTGCGCCGAGTGCGTCGGCGCGTGCATCCGCGAGCGAATTTCTGGCGGATGCGAGTCGCCTTTGTGCGTCCAACACTTGAAAAAAGTCATCGACTCCACCGTCAAAGCGTTGTTGCGCCAGGTCAAGAGCGCGTTCCCGATCCCTGACTGCGTTTTTGAATTCATCGATCTTTTTCACCGCAAATACATAGAACGCCAGGGAACTCTCGACATTCTCAAATGCAGACAGGACGACTCCATCGTACATGGCGAGGGCGCTTTCAGCGCGGGCCTCGGCAGCATCCACTTCAGCACGGCGGCGCCCGAAGTCCAAAATCGGCCATTGTACGATGCCGCCATAGTTCCATGCCTGGCTTGCCGAGGTAAACAGGTCATCTACCGCCAGAGCTGACGTGTCATATCCGCCGGTCAGGAAAAAGCGCGGAAAGTAGTCGGTTTTCTCTACGCCAATATTTGCGATGGCTGAGGCGTACCGGCGTTCGGCTGCGCGAACATCCGGGCGTCGCTTTACCAGATCGCTGGCAATTCCCACGGGGATTCTTTGCGGGTCGGGGAGCGCACCTTTCGTCTCAATGAGATCGGACATCATGGCCGCCGGGCGTTCACCCGCAAGAACGGCAATTTGTGCAGATGTAGACCGGATTGCAGCAATCAGATCCGTTTTTTGTGCGGATGTTTCCGACAATTCAGCACGGGCACGCACAATATCGAATTCGGATCCCAGATTTTGAGATTCCAGGAGTCTGGTCAGTTCCAGAGACTTTCGCGCAATAGACTCGTTAATTTCCACGATTTCCAGCTGTTGTTGAAGGGCACGAAGCTCGAAGTAACTCGCGGTAGTCTCGGAAATTACCAGCAAAAGTACGCCGCGACGATCATCTGCACTCGCCTCAACTTCGGCATCGGCCAATTCAATGCTTCGACGAACGCGTCCGAATATATCCAATTCCCAGCTGGCATTAAATCCAGCGGTGTAAGTTTCAAAGTCCGTCGGGATAGACGTCGATAACTGAGCGGATTCGCTATTGCTTGTGTCGATTGCAGAAACTTCCAGATCCACTTTCGGCAGTAACCCGGCTCCGGCGGCGCGACGGCGTGCCCTGACCTCATCCAATCGTGCTGTGGCTGCACGAATGTCGGTATTCGCCACCAAGGCTTTATCAATGAGTCTGTCAAGGAGCGGATCATCGAAACTTCGCCACCAATCCGGATCAATCTCCGCACCTTCAGCGACAAGCGAAGGTGTGTCCGTGGCGTAGTCGGAATACACCGCACCTCCATGTTCCTCCGGTACCTTGTAGTCCGGCCCCGCAGTTACACAGGCGGACAGGGTGACAGCTGCGGCGCCAAGCGCTCCCGCTGACCTGAGTTTTCCATGACGTTTATTCGGCGGTTTGATTCCAAACAGCATACAGTAAAGCGCCGGCGCGACCCCCAGAGTCAGGAGCGTTCCAATGGCGAGGCCGAATGCCAGAATGGAGGCCATACCGTAGAACAAAACATCCCGGCCGATGATGAGGGGCAATAAACCCACAATTGTCGTGATGGTGGTTATTAGAATTGGGCGTAGACGGCGCACGCAGGCGACGACGACTGCTTCCCAATCGTCCACATCGCCTGAACGCCTCTCAATGTCAATACGATCTATGAGAACAATGCCGTTGTTGACGATGATGCCCGCAAGGGCAAAAATACCAAGGATGACGAGGAAACCGAACTTGGCACCCATGACCTGAAGGCCGACACCCACGCCAATCAAGACAAGTGGAATGGTCAGCACAACAATTATCGGGCGTCGATAACCGTTAAACTGCGCTACCAAAAGCAACACGGCGAGGGCGATACAAATGGGGAAATTTGCGAATAAAGCCTCTCTACCCGCGGCGGAGTCGACGACGATACCGTCGAATTCCACCACGTGCCCCGGCCTCATCCCGGCATTTAGTTCATCAATCCGATCCTGAATCAAAGGAGCCATATCTTCAGGAGATATCGCGACATTTCTGGCTTCAATTGTCACTGTACGTTCCAGGTCTTCTCGCTGGATTTGCGAAAATCCATGCACTGGATTTATATCGGCGACCTGCGCCAAAGGAACGCTTGTAGACGAACCCGCAGGGAAGATCGCGATAGTCGAGAGACGTGAAAGGTCAGAGCGTTCGCTGCCCACGGCGCGAGCGACAATCGGATATACCTCATCCAAATCGCGGAATTCCGACACGACCCCGCCGGATACGTAGCGGGAAAGGGCCCCTGCAATATCAGTTGATGTGATGCCCGCGGCAAGCGCCCGCTGCTGGTCGACGCGAACATCAAGGCGCGTGACAGGGTTAAACCAGTTTGACCAAATGTCTATCGTTCCCGGAACGCTCGCAAGTATTGATTCAAGCTCTTTGGATTTTTCGTTGATGTAAGCCGAATCCGGGCCTTTAACCTGAACCTGAATGACGTTCGGATCTGATGGTCCCAGGAACATTTTCGAGACACGCGCTTCGACGTCCGGCAGATAAGCGCGGAAATCGTCGCGGAGGCGCGGAATGGCTTCATTGACGGCTTCGCGATCCGCGGCTTTGACAACGATGAAGCCGACATTTGGTGCCGGATCCAGTGGAGCCAGGGACAGCACGAAGCGGGGACCGCCAAACCCGACATAAGCGGCCGCGTCACCCAGTCCCGGGTACCGTTCATCATTGCCGATTATCGCCATGATTTCCTTGATACGGGCTTCAGTGGTCCGGGTTGTCACACCCGCCGGCAGATTGACATAAATCAAAACCTGGGCACGGTCACTGTCCGGGAAAAATTTGGCCGGTGTAGAGCCGATCATCAAACCGCCAACCGGCAGCAGCAGAAACATGGCGGGAACGAAAATCCAGCGTACACGTAATATCTTGCGGAGAAGCCTGTCATAGACCTTTTCGACAACACCGAACAGACCCGGAGACCACTGACTTTCGACAACAGCTTCGCCACCCTTGTTCTTTTCAGGAGTTTTCAGGAACATATGGCAAAGTGTCGGTGTGACTGTCATTGCCAATAACCACGATGCCCCGAGCGTGATCAGAATCACGATTGAGATGTTTCGCGTATACTCACCGGATGAGTGTTGCGATATCATGAGTGGTGCAAAAACGAGAATAGTTGTGAGGGAAGATGAGAGTAGCGGGATTGCCAGCTCTCGTCCCGTGTCCGCCAGCGCCTTGCCGCGGTCGCCGTGATCGCCCAGCCGCCGTTTGAAATCCTCCGCGATCACCACCCCGTTATCAACCAGAAGTCCAAGAGCAATTACGATGGTCGCAAGGCTCATGCGTTCCAGCGCGATGCCGCTGAAGCCCATTATTGCCAATGTCGCGAGCACTACGGCAGGCACAATGGATCCAACAATGAGCCCGGTCCTTACACCCAGGAAAAGGACAACGACACCGAGTACGATAGTCAGTGTCTGCAGGACATTACGGGATACACCGTACACCGCGCCCTTGACCTGATCGGCCTGCCACGTGATAACCGAAAGATTGAGACCGACTGGTAATTCCTGCCTGAGCTGTCTGATCGCTTTTTCGGCTTCCGCCGAGTAATTGATAACACTTTCACCTTCGCGCATGGTGACGCCAAGCACAATAGCCTCTTCTCCATTGAAAAAGGCGCTTTGCGGCGCTGGATCCGCATACCCGCGACTCACGGTAACGAGATCGCCCAAACGCAGAATCGACCCATCATCCGGAAGCCGGATAAGGAGATTTTCAATTTCCTCAAGAGACTGAAAATCACCGCTCGTCAGAAGCGAGAATGCACGTTCTCCTGTATCAACGACGCCGCCGGGTGTAATAATGTTTTGTGCGCGCAGAGATGAAGCAAGGACGCTCGGTGAAATACCGGCATCGGCGAGTGCGGCGTTTTCAGCTTCCACAAAAATTCGTTCCTGTCGATTGCCGATAATATCGACCGAACGCGTTCCGGGTATCGTGTTCAGTCGATCCCGCACATACTGGGCGAAGTCGAACAGTTCGGCCATTGAGAAATCCTGCCCTGTAAGTGCCAGGGTAATGACAGCGACGTCGCCGAAATTATCGTTGACAACCGGGGTGCCCGTTCCCGCGGGTAATCTGCCGGTGGTGGCTACAGCAGCTTCCTCAACCTCATCCCACATTTGGGCGATATGAACCGGGTCAATCTCTTCATATGCCCTGACATATACGAGTGATAATCCGTCTGAAGTCGTCGAACGAATTTCATCGATTCCCTTGACAGTCAGCATGGCTTCTTCGATTGGCCGGGTGATGAGCAGTTCAACCCGTTCGGCAGGAAGACCTGGATATCGGGTTGTCACAATAGCCTCGCGAATCGTGATGTGTGGATCTTCCTGCGCGGGCAAGGTGAAGTAACTGAAGCCTCCAATGATCATCAACCCGACCGTGATCAGCAAAAAAACGGGGCGAAACCTGTAGGCGATTTGAGACAAACTCATCGAACTGTCCTAGTTTCCAAACCGATCGGAGCTTTGATCAACCGCGAAAACTCTCTGCCCATCCGAAAGAAGATCGACCCCTTTTGAGACGATGGTGTCTCCGACATTGATACCGCGCAAAACCCGGATACCCTGACCTGCAATCTCGCCCAAAAGTATATCCTGGCGACGGATGGCCACCGCGCCGCCTGTATCAGTCTCATTGATCAGAAAGACATACGGTTGGCCATTGGGGTCGACCGCGTAGGCGGTGATCGGGATTATCAGACTGCCCTCAGGGCCGATCGGGAGACCGAATGTCACCTCTATGGATTGCCCCGCACTTACATTCGTCGGCGGTGCGACAAGTTGCAGCGTGATGGGGAAGAGCCCGGCCACATTGGCGCGATTACCGATTTCATTGACGCGGGCTGAAATTTTGGCATCAAGTGAAAGCACTCTTACCTGCACGTCATCGCCGATTTCAAGTGCACGACGAGTGGCGTCAGGTACAGCAACGATACCTTCCAGACCGGATTCCCGGCCCACAACCTCAAGTATCGGTTGGCCTGCACTAACAACCTGTGACGGTTCTACCAACCGGTTAACCACCTCGCCGTCGAATGGGGCCCGCAAAAATGTGTCGGATACCTGCTCCTCAGCCGTGGCAACGCCGGCTTGAGCTGCACTTAGTCTGGCGCGCGCACTTTCCATGCGGGTTTCCGCCTGCTCGATCGAGGCCACTGACACGGCCCCCGTTCCCTGCAGATTACTTCGTCTTTCATACTCAAGTCTTGCCTCGGTGTATGCAGCTCGCGCGTCTAAAAGCTCCGCCCGCCTGGTGTCCAGGGTAAGCTGAGCGCGCCTGTCATCGACGCGCCCGAGGATATCCCCGCTATCAAACGTGTCACCCAGATTAACATTGACATCTCTGACTGTGCCACCCGTTTCGAAGCTCAGTACGGCGCGATCTCTTGCGCGCAGTTCCCCCGCGAATCGGCCGACGTCATCACCCGAACTGTCTACAACGGTCGCAGTTAAAACGGTTCGCGGTGTTTCGGATTCCGGAACAGGTGCCTCATTGCAGGCTGCCAGAAATGCCAGGGCAATGATCGCCAGGGTAACGGTTCTGTGGCGCAACATAACAGGGTCTCCTTCTACCGACCGAAACCCTGTTCACGGGCTTCGCCCATGTGCGACAGGTCGGCGTGATGACTACATTCAGGGAAACGGCAATACGAAGACTGCCGTGAAACCGGCCCATTACAGGGCAGGGACCGCCTGTGTATCAACCCCTTGGCCAACCTGGTGAGCCTGACAAAATCCATCACTAACCTCGCAACGACCGGACACTCATAGTGTGGCCGTCCGGTCATCGCAAGCTATTTTGGATCATTGCAAAAATATGCGCAAACTTTGCACATGGCAGGCCTTCCATCTCGAACCCTAAATGTTCTTCTTCGGGTGATCCCAGCGTAAACACAAACCAGCCAAGCCCAATAATCCCGGGGATATGCACTCAATTTACTGTCCCGTTAAGTGTGCCATGTTCCAGGTTTGTGCGTGTACGGAGGCGCCTCCGGACTTGGATCCTGCCGATCTAACCGCTTGATTGTCCGTCTCATTCGGGTTTCCAGCTTTGCTGGGTCATGCCGACAAATCTCAACGTGGATAGATCATCAATATTTCGTTTCACAATGTCCGAAAGCGACTTGCATGCCTTGATTTCATCCATTCCATATTTAGTGAACGTCGGGTGTTCCTCATTGCTTGCTTGTTGAAACACGTGTTCAGACAAGAGTGGGTTGGTCAGGGCTTGCGAAAACGCGTCAAGGGCGACAAACCGAAGAATGGTCTCGGGAAGCGGAGAGTTCTTTAATCGATCTTCGCAGAAGATGCCGACGAAAAACTCAACGTTGTCGACATCGCCGTAATGCTGCTCCAAATCGTGTTGGACGTGTGGATCTCCGCTAATGTCAGCGAAGCTCTTCGCGCGCGGCAATCCGAGATATTCGCGATATGAGTTGTATGGAGCGACTTCGCAGAACCGCCCGTGCGTGATTGAAGAGATCTCAACCTCCAACAGATCACGAGTTGTGTTTTTGGGACCAAGCAAGCCGGCTTTTTGAGCGCTCATATCTTCAAAGCCGCGTTGGAGTCCCACACGGATCAGAGGCCGATTGTCGAGAAAGTGGGACCGTTTTACCGGATAAGAACGGTCGCCCCAGACGATCTTGTCGGGGATCAAGGAGTGCCAGCGATACACAAGACTGAATTCGGTCGTGATCCGGTTAGGTTTGTTCCACGGCGCACGCCAAGCAACGCTGGGATCCGCTTTAAGGGGTAATCCAATCGTTGAGACATGGTTGATGTAGTCCTCAATCACAACTTTGATGAATTCAACGATCACGATGTTGCGCACAGTCTCAAAGACTCGGTCATCATCCCAGTTTTCGCAGGCAGGATTCCTGCTCAATTTTCTCGCTAGGCGATTGTGCTCGCGCAGCCAGAGCGTATTAATCAGTGAGACTTGCGGGACTGTGTTGGCCCGGTCGCCCCCGACCGCAAAAACCTTATCACGCACATCTTTTGCATTCTGTGCGATTTCCGGGTCGGGGTCATCGCAGGCTTTCAAAATCTCCCTGATTCCCAACGGCGGATCAAGTTTTTTAAACTGCGGATCCCAATCACCGTCTTTGAACAGGAATGGCGGGAATTCTTCGTTGCCTATCCGCTGCGATTTGAGCAACCCTTTGCAACCGTTGGTGGGATTGGTCTCTCGCAGCGCCTCGGTTTGTTTGGGCTTTCGTCCATAGAGCGTGCAAAGATCAATCTCGTGGTTAGACGTATTTCGTTTGCGATTGTTCTTGTCATCTGCACCTGTGAGTGGATGCTCTACTGGTACGGTTCGCATAAGGCCGTCAGTCAGGTATTGAGCAAATGCCGGGAATAGACAGGTCGATTTCGGACACAATCGTTGTTCACTGTCCTTACGCTCAAACAAGTTGGCCACGAGTTCCGGGCTGGGGAGTGCGCCTGATGGCGGTGCAGCCGGAAGGTGTCGTCCCGACCAGGACCGATCAGTCAAACTGGACCAGGAGGTATAACTTGATCGGGTTGAAAACGGGTGCGGGCGATACCGCGCGGTGTTCACCATCCGATTGATAACCGCATTATTGATCCTCTTGTGCAGGGGCTTAATCGCAACGATGAGACGCACAACCCACGGCACGCTGAGCAGACTATTCACACATGCCGTGACACCACCGCGAAGTTTACTGAATACGCTCAACATATCACACCGCTGCTCTAGGGCTACCCAAAATTCCCTTGGTCGATAGCAGCTTTTGTGAGACGTGTAAACGGAAAATTCGTTGGAAAGACTGTTGCGGGGGACTAAATGAAAGGCCTGTCTTTTTTGTTCTTTTGGGATCGGCGCTTTATCCGGAATACAAGCGCTTGACAGTGAAGACTTGGCTGTCAAAGCATCTTCGAAGATGACGTTGAACACCTCAAGCGTAGCAGCTGTTTGCTGCGAGAGGTGCTGAGTGCCTTTTTGTTTTGTGAGCCCGTGAAAGCACCAGATCGACGGCTGAGTGTGATCGCAGGATCGGGTTGTGTGAACCATAGCGAGTGGTGTCGATAAGCAGTGTCGAACCCTGAAAAAATGCGTACCGCGGTTTACACTGTAAATCGCGATCCGCAGACAGGGCACTCACAACACTTCCGGTTTGATACTGTCCGTGTCTCCATCATTCGGTCACATTGCGCGCGGTCATTTTTTTCAGTGCAGTAATCGAAACAAGTATCCCGATCATCGGAATAATTGAGGTGTAAAAGGCCCGTGTCCCGCCCAGATATTCAAAAATAATCCCCGTGACATAGGAGCCGGTGGTGCCGCCCAAAGCGGAAAAAACAACAATCAATCCCGCCATCAGGGCATGTTGCGCTTTCGGGAGCGCGCTCAAAATCACCGAGTTAATTGCCGGGTAGACCGGTCCCATGAAGAATCCGATCAGCGGAAAAACAAATGCTGCAACCGGCGCGTTCGCCCAGATCATGTCGGGGTTGGGTACGACGTTTTGCGCCAGGGGCAGGGCGGCAACGACCAGTGCGCCCATGGCAATCACGCACGCAGCCAGTACGATGTACCAGTCAACCCGCTGGGTGATAAGACCCGCCGTCAGCCGTCCCGCCGCGAGGCCGACGGCAAATATCGACGTTGCCTGGATGCTCATGTCGGCAGGCAAATGCAGCACCTCTTTATTGAATGTCGGGAGCCATGTCCCAATGCCCTGCTCAATGAGAACATAGAGGAACGCCGAAATCAGAAAAACCAGCACCATGGGTCGTGCAGCCAGAACGAACATTTCGGTGAAATTACCGGTACCGGCCCGCTCGCCCGCCGGGGCCTTGGGCGCTTCAGGGAACCGGAGGAAGAAAAAGGCGGCAGCGATCAGCAAACAGAGTGCTGCCAAAGGCCAATAGACCCGCACCCAGACCAGCGAGCCCGATTGCGCCGGATCAACGAAGAAACTGAATATCCAGTAGCCGGATAAAACACCGATCATGAAAACGCCCTCAATGGAGTTCATCAAGCTGGCATGCTGATTCGGCGATCCGGTGAGAAGTCCGATCACCGCATAGACAGAGATTTTGACAAGGGCAAAGCTGGCGCCAATGACGAGAAAGAGAAACCGGGTTGTGTTGAAGGCGGGCAATATCGCCATAATCACACATGCGGCAGTGACAAGACAGAAGGCGATGATCAGGGCTTTTTTGAAACCGAATGCCGGGAGGCGCGAAGCCACCAGAAACGAGACAATGGCAATCGGCAGGTCTTTGAAACCCTCCAGGGTGCCCGCCACAGGTTTGGACACACCAAAAGACGCGATGGATTGCAGGATAACTATTCCCACACTGTTGAGCAATATGCCAAACATGAAGTAGGCGGCGAACAATACGACTTTGAACCGGAAATCTGTCATTATGCCTCCCGTAATCCAGCCTGACGGCACTGCTGTTGTGCGAGCCCTAGAAGATGACAATAGATTGCGCAAGTATTTGTTTTTATTCTATGCAAAATATCCATGCCGCCGCTGGCGGGTCAGGGCAGGCGAGGCGCCTGCGGTGTCAACACATTAAAGTCGTTTGAAAAGCAAGGGGTCACACCGGAGCGCAGCGGCCTCGCCTCCTTCATTGGAAAATGCGCCCGGCTTCCACTGTTGACGGCACCGGGCAGGACAGCGTATCCTGCGCGAACATGAGTTCCGATGGTCCATCTTCCCCGCAACAGCCCGTGACCATGGCCGATATCGCCAGACTGGCAGGCGTTGCGGAGTCAACCGTCTCCAGGGCGCTGAAGGACAGCAATCGCGTCTCGTATGACATGAAAAAACGTATTCGCGCGCTCGTGGACCAGCATGGTTACAAGGTGAACGCCAGAGCCCGTGCCTTGCGCACCCGAAAAACCAATACAATTCAGGTTGCAATCCCGTCTTCCCGGGGCACATCGCACCGTATTGCAAATACGTTCCTGAGTGAACTGTCATCGGCGCTGACCGAAGAACTCTCGTCGCGCGGCTATGATATGTTGATCTCGAAAGCATCACCCTGGCAGGATGTGCCCGGTGCGGATGCGGTTGCCGGGGGACGCGCCGACGGCATCATCGTTCTGGGCCAAAGCAATCAACCCGAAAAACTTGCAGATTATGCCGCAAACGGTGCGCCCATGGTCGTGTGGGGCGCGCAAATCCCCGGGCAGAATTATGTGACAGTCGGCACGGATAACAGACTCGGCGGTCAGCTTGTCGGTGAACATCTCGCGAAAACGGGGCGACGGCGCATCATTTTTTTTGGTGACCTGAGGCATGATGAAGTCCGTCTGAGACAGGAAGGATGTATGACGGCCCTCACACAGGCTTCACAGGAGCAGCAGACCCTGAGTGTCGCAAGCCCGTTTGATCCGGAGTCGGCGTACAATTCAGCCATAAACTTTTTCGGAGGCCGTGGAGCGCCGTGGCACGATGCCGTCTTCGCGGCAAGTGATGTTATTGCAATGGCAACGGTTCAGGCGCTCAGGGATTTGAATGTGCGGGTCCCCGAGGATGTGGCCGTCGTGGGGTATGATGACATTATGGTTGCTTCCTATTATTCACCGGCTCTCACAACTGTGCGGCAGGATCCTGAACTGGCGGTCAAAAATCTTGTCGATGCACTTGTTGCCAAAATGAGCGGGGAACCGATCAGGTCGATTCTGCTGCCCACAAAATTAATCGTGCGCCATTCCTGTGGCATGAGTTTAACCCCAACAGCCTGAATCATGCGCAAGAATGCGCAACTGCTGGATCAATATGTGTGGCAAATTTAACACACTTTCGCAAAAAATAGGCATTCAACCCTACAAACATACGAAAAGGATTGCACTGTTTGCCCGATTGTGTCTACACGTCGGCATCGCAGGCGATCTGCGGGCCGGAATGGCAAAGCTGAAATACACAACCCCAGGAGGGACTCATGGTCAAATTGGTTACAACTCACAGGACAGGCCTGTCCAGGTTTCTGACGACAACCGCCGTTTGTGCGCTGTTGTCGCCGGTAACCGCAATGGCGCAGGACAGCGGGGGAGGGGATTCTGCACCCTATGAGGACGTTGTTATCGTTGTGGGTACTGCGGGTGGTAAAGGTGTCAACCGCTTTGATGCCAGCTTTGCGGTATCGTCCTTTGATGCCAGCGACCTTGAAAAAATCCAGCCGAAAAGCACAGCTGATCTTTTGAAATCGGTACCCGGTATCTGGGCCGAAAGTTCCGGCGGTGTCGCCGGTGCCAACATTTATGTGCGCGGCCTTCCCAGTGACGGCGATGCGCCGTTTGTATCATTTGCCCTGAACGGATCGCCGCTGTTCGGGTTCAATACCCTTTCATTCCTCGAAGGCAGTACACTGTTCCGGATTGATGATACCATCCAATCCGTGGAGGCCCTGCGCGGCGGTCCGAACGCCGTATTCGCCAAAGGTGAGCCGGGGGCGACGATCAACTTCCGTCTGCGTGAGGGGGGCGACAGTTTTCAGGGGCGTGCAAAATATACAACCTCCGATTACAACCTTCATCGCTTTGATGCCTATGCCAGCGGTCCGCTGGCGGATGATCTGTACTATATGATCGGCGGCTACATTCAGCGCTCACCCGGTATTCGTGACGCCGAATTTGTATCAGAGAAAGGACAGCAGTTCACGGTTCAGCTCACAAAGTTTTTTGATGACGGCAAGGTTAATGTGTACTCCCGGATAACGGATGACCACGGGCAGTGGTACCTCCCGTTCAACCTCGCCAATGCCGGTATTGACGCAGGCACGTTCTCGCAGTTGGGTAACGCGACCCGTCAGCGTAGAATTCAGATTGGCCTGGACGACGATACAGGGGTTGTTGATCTTGGAGTTTTTGATTTTGGAGACGGTCGCGGCTGGAACGGTCAGGTCTCCGGCGCCAATCTGGAGTTTGACTTCGGGGATGGGTTTACCCTGCGCAACAATGTGAATTATCTGAGCGGCGATGCAAACACGCTCGGTTTTGTGTCAGCCGGCGCCGCCGTCCCCGCGACTGCCCTGACTACCCCTGATGGAGAGGGCAACCGGATTGTTGACGGTCCGGTCAGAACAGCGGGAGGTCAGACTCTTGGGGCCGGTGATTTTGTCCAGACCTACGGCCACTGGGTCGTCCTCAAGGATATTGAGCATTTCTCCAATGATCTGTCATTGAGCAGGACCTTTGGCGACCATGATGTTACCGCCGGTTACTACACATCCACATTCAGCGCCGATGACTGGTGGTCAATCGGTAATCCGGTCGCTGTACACAATATCGCGAACGGCGACCTGCTCGACGGAGTCACCCCTGCAGACATTGCAGCGGCGGGCGGAGATGCCGGCTTCAGGTTCGGTCTGGCCTCGGCCGGTGATGCGCAGGTCAACGCCGTCTACATTGCCGATAGCTGGCAGGTCGCTGATCGCCTGCGTCTTGATGCGGGCTTCCGTTACGAAAACATCGAAATTGACTACACCCTTGATACAGGCCCGGGTTTTCCGGACGGCACACGGGACAAGGCAGTCAGCATCGAGGAAAATGAAATCTCCTGGACAGTGGCGGCTGATTTCGAGGTCTCTGACGTTCTTGGTACGTTCGTCCGGTTCTCCGACGGGTTTGCGTTCCCGCATTTTGACAACATAAGGGAAGACAAAACCGGGGTGTTTGATATTCAGCAGCTTGAAGGGGGTCTGAAATATTCAGGTGAGTATCTGAGTGCCTTTGCCACGGTCTTCCGCAATACCAATGATTCATTCAGTTCCGTTGTCGGGGGTGCTGAACCCGCGACAACCTTCGAGACTGAAGCGATCGGTATTGAACTCGACGGTGTTGTGACGGTTGGCGCCTTCAGTACCGCCGTGACCGCAACCTTCCAGAATGCCGAGATTACCGCCGCCGACGATGGTGCCCTGGTTGATAATCGGGTACAGCGTCAGCCGGAGTGGCAGTTCCGGGTTTCCCCGGATTACACAATCGATTTCGGTGATGGCGGCACCGCCACCCTCTACGGTACGGCAACGTTCGTTGGGGATCGCTATGGCAACAATGCCAATACGGTCGATCTGCCGAGCTATGAGAAATTTGACCTTGGCGTCCTTGTAAACTTTGACTCCGGCCTGTTCTTCCAGGTTCATGGTGACAATCTCACCGATTCCGATGGTATTACGGAAGGTGATCCAAGAAGTCCGACGGCTCCCAACGGCCGTCCGATCCTGGGAACGTCCGTCAAGTTCACGGTCGGATACGATTTCTAGGGCGTTCTCACTTGCCTTTGACCAGACGGGGCCCTGACCAAACAGGGCCCGGGTCGGCCGGGGTTATGTCCCGGCTGGCCTTGTGCATGTTTGTGTGTATTAAGGGGTCACAATCAACGGCGTGACTGCGCCACGAGGAGGCGAAGTGGCGACAGCGCAATCCATGATGGAAGTTCAAAAAAAAACCCGGGCGGACAAACAACGCTCCTGGTTCGAAGACGCGATCTTCTACCAGATCTATCCGCGCAGCTTCAATGATACCAACGGTGATGGTGTCGGGGATCTGGGCGGCATCCTTGAGAAAGTGAATTACCTGAAATCACTCGGAATCACCGCCTTGTGGTTATCGCCGTTTTTTCCGTCACCCATGGAAGACTTCGGCTATGATGTTTCCGGGTATTGCGACGTGGACCCGATTTTCGGAACCCTGGAGGATTTCGACCGTTTAATCAGGACCTGTCACAGCAGTGACATTAAAATGGTCATCGATTTTGTTCCAAACCACACCTCCCAACATCATCCGTGGTTTGTTGAATCAAGGAAAAATAAAACCAACCCCTATGCGGACTGGTATATTTGGGCCGATCCCAAACCGGATGGCTCGGTGCCCAACAACTGGACATGTGTCACGACAGGTTCTGCATGGACCTATGTAAAAGCAAGACATCAGTACTATCTCCACAGTTTTTTGTCAGCGCAACCCGATTTGAACTGGCGTAACCCCGAAGTACGGGAGGCCATATTCAAAGCCATGCGGTTCTGGTTCGAACGCGGTGTGGACGGCCTGCGTGTCGATATGATTGATTTTCTCATCAAGGACGAGTTCCTGCGGGACGAGCCGGATCCGGACTACAGGTTCAAAACTTCTGTACGCCATATGAACCAGCCGCAAATGCGCGATATCGTGGCCGACATGCACGCACTGGCAAGGGAATATGGTGATCGTGTGATCATCGGCGAAATCAATTCCGAACTCAGTGTTGCCCAGACGGTTTCCTATTACGGGAAGCCGGGGAACCGTCAGATGGATGTGCCGTTCAATTTTGTCCTGATGCGGCAACCGCTTGAAGCCGCCGCCATCAATGCCACCTTGAGGGAATTTGAAGAGCTGTTGCCGGATCATGCCTGGCCAAATCATACATGGGGCAACCATGATGTACCCAGAGTGGCCACACGGTTTGGTGTGGAAAAAGCCCGCCTCGCAGCACTCATTCTGCTCACCCTTCGGGGGACACCTTTCCTCTACTATGGGGACGAGTTGGGCATGGAAGATGTGAAATTGACCCGGGATCAAATTCAGGACCCATGGGAATTCAGACAGCCCGGGCGCGGTCGTGATCCGAACCGCACCCCGCTGCCCTGGACTGCGGGCGCCAGGAATGCCGGTTTTTCCTCCGTTGACCCCTGGTTGCCTGTCGGCGCAGACAACGAAGCGCGCGCTGTTGACACGCAACTTGGAAATTCCGCCAGCCTCCATACATTCTACAGAGATCTTATTGCCCTGCGCCAAGCGACACCCGCATTGCTGAAAGGTGACCAGAAGCTCCTGGAGGCGCCGAAAGACGTTGTTGCCTATGAGCGCAATCTCGAAGGTGAGCGGTGCATTGTCATTGTGAATCTGGGGACCACACCGATTTCACCGGGGTCTCTGCCATTCGGTATAAAGGGCTGCATGTTTTCAACGGCCGGTCCCGAACCGGCGAAACATGTGAGCCGGGTACTTGATGCGGGCCACGGGGGCATATTTAGCGCCTGACATCACCTGTAGCGGCGCATTGGGCCACCCAACGCAGGTGTGTCATCAAACTGCCGGCCGCCGGGCAGCAGCTCCATAGCTTCAAAAACAGTCTGGCGTGTACTCTTTGCCATTACAAACTCCCTTGCGGATTATCCCGTCACACCTGCATTTCGGTCTGGTCGTCTTCCCGTCTGTTCCGGGTTGTGGAGGCCACCCACGTGATCTCCGACCACACACTGACCATGTGAACACTTCCAATAACCCCTGGATTTTTGGCGTGAAGTATGATTCCTGTTTAGTATGGCACAACACGACCTATTCGACTTTGACGAACGACTCAAGC
>JACOMS010000012.1 GCA_014324115.1 Hyphomonadaceae bacterium | reverse complement strand
GCCCTCCAGCTTCGTGAGGAATCCCTGCGCCCCCTCCGCCAGCTCCGCATTGTCCTGTTGCTGTGCCAGGGACAGGGCCTGCTGCGCATCGGCCATGGCCTCTTTATATTGGCCAAGGCTCCCCTTGGCGGCACCGCGGTTGGACCACGCAAGAGCATTGTCCGGGGCCAGCTTGATCGCCTCGTCATAATCAGCCACGGCCTCTTTATGCTGCCCCAGCCTTCTCTTGGCAACACCGCGACCGAGCCAGGCGTCGGCATTTTCCGGTTCCAGCTCTATCGCCCTGTCAAAATCAGCGATGGCTGCCTCATACTGCCCCAGCCTCCCCTTGGCGATGCCGCGGCTGAGCCAGGCACGGGCATTGTCCGGGGCCAGCCGGATCGCCTCGTCAAAATCAGCGATGGCTTCTTCATGCCGCCCCAGCAGCCCCTTGGTGATGCCGCGTTGGCGCCACGCTTCGGCCTTGTCCGGGGCCAGCTCTATGGCCCTGTCAAAATCAGCGATGGCCTCTTTGTACCGGTCAAGCCCCCCCTTGGCGATACCGCGATGAAACCAAGCACGGGCATGGTCCGGGGCCAGCCGGATCGCCTCGCCAAAATCAAAAATGGCCTCTTCATACCGCCCAAGCTGCCTTTTGGCGATGCCGCGGTGGAACCAGGCTTCGGCATTTTTCGGTTGTAGCCGAATCACTTCGTCAAAATCAGCGATGGCGTCTTCATGCTGCCCAAGCCGACTTTTGGTGACGCCGCGGTGGAACCGCGCAAGGGCATAGTCCGGTGCCAGTTCTATGGCCTTGTCAAAATCAAAAACGGCCTCCTCATACTGCCACAGCCGCCCCTTGGCGATGCCGCGGCCCAGCCACGCACGGGCATAGTCCGGTGCCAGTTCTATGGCCTTGTCAAAATCCGCCATGGCCTTTTTATGCTGGCCAAGATTCTCCTTGGCGATGCCGCGCATAAGCCATGCACTGACACTGTCCGGGGCCAGCCGGATCGCCTTTTCATAATCCGCAATGGCCTCTTCATGTTGGCCAAGCTGCCCCTTGGCGATGCCGCGCATAAGCCATGCACCGACACTGTCCGGGGCCAGCCGGATCGCCTCGTCACAATCCGCAATGGCCTTCTCATGCCGGCCAAGACTTTCCTTGCAATCACCGCGGCGGAGCCAAGCCTCGGCACTATCCGGCGCCAGCTCTATGGCCTTGTCATAATCGGCGATGGCCTCTTCATGTCGGCCAAGTAGCCCCTTGAAAATGCCGCGTCTCAGCCAGGCAAGGGCATTGTTTGAGGCTGACCGGATCACCTCGTCAAAATCAGCCATGGCCTCTCTATGCCGGTCAAGATTCTCCTTGCTGATGCCGCGGTTGACCCACGCTTCGGCGTTGTCCGGCGCCAGCTCTATGGCCTTGTCAAAATCGGCGATGGCGTCCTCATACCGCTCAAGCAGCATTTTGGAGACACCGAGGTCGGTCCGTGCATCAGAATTGTCCGGTTGCAACCGGATCGCCTCGTCAAAATCCTTCATGGCCCCTTCATGCTCGCCAACGGCCAGTTTGGCCTTGCCCAGGCAAACCCGGGCCTCGGTAAGGTCCGGCCTGATTCGGAGTGCCTTATCGAAATCGGTGATGGCGTCCCTGTATCGATCACGGGTTTTTTTGTTATCACTGTAACGGAACAAAGCATCGGTGCTGTCCAGCTTCAACTGCATCCATCCGGTGAAATCATCAGGACGGTTTGTAAGACTGGAAATATCAATGCGGAGTGCCTGGCCTGAAATATCTTCGCCATCACTTCCCCGACCCTTGGCCAGGCCCCGGCTGAGATAGACCATCGCCTCCTGATATGTTTTTTCGTTTTCGATATAGCCGATCAGATCATTGTAAACGGTTTGCTCGTGAATGTTGTGATAGCGTTGCAGATATATCTTGCACTCCGTTTTCAACCCCCAAGGGATTTTGATGCTTGTAAATGTGCTCTTGCCTATAAACCCCTCCGGTGCATGCACGAACACACTGCTCTGGACATCCACACGGGCGCGGCTGTGTTGTGTGCGGGCCGGGGCCAGCAGGGCAATCTTCTTCCAGTCTTTGCTGTAATCAATCTCTGTAAGAGATGCTCGCGAAAGGTCCAAATCGTGTTCCTTCTTCCGGTCTTTGCTGTAATCAATCTCTGTAAGTGTCCTGATCCCTTTCGTGGGCAGAATTATCAGTCGGCCATCCTTGTCCGTTTTGTCCGGTTCGTCCGTTTTGTCCGTTTTGTCCGGTTCGCTGTTACAGGCGAAGAAAAGTGCCGCAAACATGCTATGGCTGAAATCAATCAGTGTTGTCGAGCCGCCGTAATGGCGCAGATCCGTCAGAATTTCCGCATTGGAGGTACCGGGTGAATAATGGCCCGGTCCCCTCGCTTTCTCCACGTACATCCTTTCGATATCCACGGGCCGGAAACTGTCGCTGTTTTCAACTTCTAACCTTTGTCCCAGCCTGTAAATGCCCGAACTGACCTCACCGTAGTCGCGCGGCTCCCCCCTGAAAATACAATCGCCCTCCGGGCAGGCCTTCTGTATGTTCTCAATCAGCTTCCGGACGTCCTGAAACGGCTCTTGCTCCGGTTGCCGGGCCATGTCTTCGCTGTCTGTCATGTGTTCGTTCTCTCCCCGGGAATCATTCCCCTCGCGGCGCCGGTTTCCCCATTACCTGTCACCCCGTCGCGCCTACAATTCCGGAATCGTGCCGACACAGGACAAAAAAGGCCGAAAGCGCCCGCATACCCGCTGCCCGGCGGGCGGTGCCGGGTCAGGCTGTGCCCTCCAGGTCCGCGAGGAATCCCTGCGCCGTCTCTGCCAGCTCCGTGTCGCCCTGTTGCCGGGCCAGGGACAGGGCCCGCCGCGCATCGGCCATGGCCTCTCCACGGCGGCCAAGACTTTCCTTGCAGTCACCGCGGCGGAGCCAGGCACCGGCTTTTTCCGGCTGTAGCCGAATCACTTCATCAAAATCAGCGATGGCCGCCTCATACTGCTCCAGTTCTCTCCTGGTGACGCCGCGGTTGAACCACATAACGGCATTTTCCGGGGCCAGCCGGACTGCCTCGTCATAATCCGCCATGGCCTCCTTATACCGGCCGAGACTCTTCCTGGAAGCACCGCGGTTGAGCCACGCACCGGCGTTGTCCGGTTCCAGCCGAATCGCCTCGTCACAATCCGCGATGGCCGCTTCATGTCGGCCAAGATTCCCATTGAAGAAGCCGCGATGGAACCATGCCTCGGCGTTGTCCGGTTCCAGATCAATGACCTTGTCAAAATCAGCGATGGCCTCCCCATGCTCGCCAAGCTGTCCCCTGGAGAAGCCGCGGTTGAGCCAGGCCTCGGCATTGTCCGGTTCCAGATCAATGACCTTGTCAAAATCAGCGATGGCCGCCTCATACCGGCCAAGGCTTTCCCTGATGAGGCCGCGTCTGAGCCGGGCAAGGGTATTGTCCGGTTCCAGATTGATCACCTCGTCGTAATCCGCGATGGCCGCCTCATACCGGCCAAGGTTTTCCCCGGCGGCGCCGCGGTTGAGCCAGGCACCGGCATTGTCCGGGGCCAGCCGGATCGCTTCGTCACAATCCGCGATGGCCGCCTCATACCGGCCAAGACTTCCCCCGGCAAGGCCGCGGTAGAGCCACGTGTCGGCGTTGTCCGGGGCCAGCCGGAGTGCCTCGCCGTAATCCGCGATGGCCTCTTCGTGTCGGCCAAGATTTCCCCTGGCGATGCCGCGGTGGAGCCAGGATTCGGCATTGTCCGGGGCCAGCCGGATCGCTTCATCGTAATCTGCGATGGCTGCCTCATACCGGCCAAGACTTCCCTTGGCAAGGCCGCGGTAGAGCCACGCGTCGGCGTTGTCCGGGGCCAGCCGGATTGCCTCGCCGTAATCCGCGATAGCCTCTTCGTGCTGGCCAAACATCCTCCTGGCGAGACCGCGGGTGACCGGATCCCGGACATTCTGAAAAGATTTTTTCTTTTGCCGGGTCATGTTTTTCTCTTTGCCATGTCTTTCCTCCCCTCGGGAATCATCCCCCTCGTGATAGCGGTTTCCCCATTACCTGTCACCCCGCCGCGCCAACCCCAAAGCCGCTTACCTCTGCCGGATGCCTGACTGAAATCACTTGAAACCGGCTCAAAACCGGACGTTGCCGGAGTGCGGCTGATGCACCTGACGGCATATGCTATGAACACCCTGTGGTTTTTCCGCAGGTGTCGCATTTCAGACAGGTGCCGTTCCTTATCAGTGTAAAATGCCCGCATTCGGAGCAGGAATCGCCGGTATAACCGCGAAATCTGGCCGTGGCGGCCTGTGTCGGCGGGCCCGGGTTGACATCGGTATCTGTTGCCGGGGCATCTGTTGCCGGAGCGTCATACTCCGGAACATCATCCGGACCGTCAGCATTCACATCCCCTGATATGTGTCTTTGCATGAAAGGCAAAATGTTATCGCCGGTGCCGCCGGTGCGCAGGAAACCTTTGGAATAACCCGGCAACGGCAGCTGTTCCCCCTGTTTCGGCTCAGGTCGCGGATTGCGTTCGGCTTCTCCCGCACCGAGATCGTCCGGCGCTGCGTCTTCAGCGGGAAGATGGGCCAGATCGTCCCAGCCGAGATAGGACACGCCCAGTTCGCGGAAAATATAATCAAGAATGGAATTGGCGAATTTGATCCTGTCATTCCCGGTAACCGGGCCGGACGGCTCAAAACGGGTAAACACAAAGGCCTCGACAAACTCCTCCAGCGGGACGCCATATTGCAGACCAATGGAAATTGCGATGGCGAAATTGTTCATCAGCGACCGGAATGCCGCGCCTTCCTTGTGCATGTCGATAAATATCTCGCCCAGGTGTCCATCTTCGAACTCGCCGGTATGCAGATAGACTTTATGTCCACCCACTGACGCTTTCTGGATATAACCTGTGCGCCGGTCAGGCAGGCGTTCACGTTTGATCGGCTTTTCAATGACACGTTCGACAATTTTCTCGACAACATGCCTGGCCCCGACTGCGGCCCGTGTGGCCGCGGGCTGCTCGACCGCTTCACTCAGGTCCTCAATGTCCGTGTCCGCAAATACGGCGGCGTTGAGCGGTTGTGAGAGCTTTGATCCGTCACGATAGAGTGCAATGGCTTTCAGGCCCGTATCGTGGGCGAGTTTGTATATACGGGCGCAATCTTCGATGGCGGCCCCGGCAGGCATGTTTACGGTCTTGGATATGGCGCCGGAAACAAAGGGTTGTACCGCAGCCATCATTCTGACGTGGGACTCCGGCGACAGCGCCCGTGTGCCCGCGCGTCCGCAAGGCGTGGCACAGTCAAACACAGGGAGATGTTCGTCCTTGAGATGCGGGGCTCCTTCCAGTGTCATGGCCCCGGTGCAGTAGATGTTCGCCTGTTCGATTTCAGCGGCCGAAAAGCCTGTGAGCGGCAGCAGGTCATGTCCGTGCGAATCCAGCTGTTCATCAGTTAAGCCCAGAGTGTCCCGGCAAAATTCCCTGCCAAGGGTCGCTGCACAGAACACATAACGAATATCAAACGCCCCTTTGATTCGGGATTCGATCTTTGTGATCCCGGAATCCCGGAAACCCCGGCGACGCAGCGCCTCGTGGCCGATAGCCGGAGCGCCTTCGAGGGTGCCGTGACCCAATGCGTAAGCGGTGATGTCCCTGATCTGGCTCTGCGAATAACCGAGGGCTGTCAGAGCCGCCGGAACAGAACGGTTGATGATTTTGAAATTCCCGCCTCCGGCCAGGGATTTGAATTTGACGAGCGCAAAATCAGGCTCAATCCCGGTCGTATCACAATCCATAACGAGACCGATGGTGCCGGTCGGGGCAATCACGCTGATCTGCGCGTTGCGGAACCCGACCTCTCTGCCCAGCTCTTCGGCCTGTTTCCACTGCGTTACAGCACTTTCGACCACACCGCCGAAAGGACATAATCCGGCATCCAGTCCAATCGGGCGATATGACAGCCCGTCATATGATTTGCCGTTTTCCGCCGCCCTGCGGTGATTGGCAATAACCCGCATCATGGACCCGGCGTTTTCTGCGTAACGCGGGAACGCCCCCTTGACTGCCGCCATTTCGGCGGAGACACGATAGCCAACCCCGGACATGAGCGCTGTAATCGCGGCAGCGGCGGTCCGCCCCGCATCGCTATCATATCCGATACCGGATGACATCAGCAGCCCGCCGATGTTTGCATGGCCCAGGCCCAGTGTACGGAACGCGCAAGACCGCTCGGCAATGGCCCTGGACGGGAATTGCGCCATCATGACCGAGATTTCAAGGATGATCGTCCAGATGCGGCAGGCATGCTCAAATGCGGCAACACCAAACCCGCCGCCTTCGGTGCGGAATTTGATCAGATTGATGGACGCCAGATTACAGGCCGTATCGTCCAGAAACATATATTCCGAACAGGGGTTGGACGCATTGATCGTACCGGAAGCCGAACAGGTGTTCCAGGCATTGATTGTATCGTGATACTGGACGCCCGGATCGGCACTTGCCCAGGCCGCGCGGGCGATGCGGGCCCAGAGATCCCGGGCCCGGACATTTCTGGCGACACAACCATCAACGCGATTGATGAGGTCCCATTCCGCATCTGCGGCAACCGCCTGCATGAAAGCATCCGAAATGCGCACGGAATTATTGGCATTCTGTCCGGACACAGTGCCATAAGCCTCACCGTTCCAGTCGGTCGAGAGTTCGGTCACGTCAATATAATCCACGCCTTGCCCTGCCAGCTGCAAAGCCCGCTGCACCGCTCCACCCGGTACATGATCGTGGCGGGCCCGGCTGATGGCCCGCTTTAATGCCGTATTCCTGCGCGGATCAAGGCAGTCATCCGCGTTGCCCTCACAATTCAGCACCGCGGATATAATGGAATTCAGGTGTCTGGAAACGATTTTTGATCCGGCGACAAGGGCCGCAACTTTCATCTCTTCCCCCGATTTCCAGTCGATGAAAGCCTCAATGTCGGGATGATCAATGTCGATAATAACCATTTTGGCGGCGCGGCGGGTCGTACCGCCGGATTTGATCGCCCCGGCAGACCGGTCACCAACGGCGAGAAAACTCATCAGACCGGAGGACTCACCGCCACCGGACAGCTTCTCCCCTTCCCCGCGAATACCGGAAAAATTTGAGCCCGTTCCGGAGCCGTACTTGAACAGCCGGGCTTCACGATGCCAGAGATCCATGATGCCGTCATCGCCAAGGAGTTGATCCCTGACCGACTGGATGAAACAGGCATGAGGCTGCGGGCGCTCATAGGCGTTATCTGATTCCCTGGCTTCGCCGCTCTCATGATCTACATGGTAATGCCCCTGGGCCGGACCGGTTAATCCATATGCCCAGTGCAGGCCGGTATTAAACCATTGCGGCGAATTCGGTGCTGCAATCTGTGCTGCCAGCATATATCGCGTTTCATCATAAAAAGCGCGCGCATCAGACTCGGCATCGAAATACCCGCCCTTCCAACCCCAATAGGCCCAGCACCCGGCCATACGATCAAACACCTGTCGGGCATCGGTTTCCGTACCTGTTTCAGCTGTTTTTTTCGGCTTGCGTTTTTGCAGCCAGTCAGGGACGTTGACCTCGCCAACAGGGACTGTTTCGGACGGTACGCCTGCACGGCGGAAGTATTTCCGCGCCAGGATATCACAGGCGACCTGCGACCAATGTTCCGGGGCCGTCACAGACTGCGCCCCGGACAAAGCCGCACCGTCCGGACCGCACAGCCGACTTTCCGCGGTTTTGAACGCAAAAGCGGTATAAGGGTCTGTACCCCGTGTCGTAAATCTGCGTTTGATCTGCATATTGCGTCCTGCCTAGCCGTCCTGTATAATGGTGGGATATGCCGAAGCCTGCAAGTCATTTCGTTTGTCAAAGCTGTGGCACGATTCACGGCAAGTGGGCCGGGCGTTGTGATGCCTGCGGTCAGTGGAACTGTCTGGTCGAGGAGCCGCTCGGCCATCTGGATGCAACCAAAGGCGCAAAACGCAGCAAAAACCCACGGGTTGTCGAGTTTGTCGATTTGGGCGGAGAAAGCGAAGACCTCCCCCGTACCACCACAGGTATTGGCGAATTTGACCGGGTCACAGGCGGTGGACTGGTACCGGGATCAGCACTTCTGCTTGGCGGTGATCCCGGCATCGGAAAATCGACTCTGCTGTTGCAGGTGTGTTCGCGTATCGCACAAACCGGCGAGACAGTGGCGTATATTTCAGGTGAAGAATCGGCGGGACAGGTGCAGCGCCGCGCCAGGCGTCTGCACATGGCACGATCTGATGTGCATCTTGCCGCTGAAACATCCCTTGGCCCGATACTGGACAGCCTCGTTCACGTGCGGCCGGATGTGGTTGTCATCGATTCCATTCAAACCCTGTGGTCTGACAGACTCGGGGCCGCACCCGGCACGGTGGCCCAGGTTCGGGCCTGTGCGCAGGAACTCACGCGTTTTGCCAAAAAATATAATTCCACTGTTATTCTGGTCGGTCATGTGACCAAGGATGGACAGATCGCCGGGCCGCGTGTGGTCGAACACATGGTGGATGCCGTGCTCTATTTTGAGGGGGAAAAATCGCATCAGTTCAGGGTTTTACGGGCGCACAAAAACCGGTTCGGACCTACGGACGAGATCGGCGTGTTTGAAATGGGTGAGACAGGCCTGTCGGAAATCGCCAATCCGTCCGCACTCTTTCTGGACGGCCGCGATAACCCCGCCAGCGGTGCGGTTGTGTTTGCCGGTCTGGAGGGCACGCGGCCCATGCTGACCGAGATACAGGCTCTGGTTGCACCGTCGGCCTTTGGCACACCGCGCCGGGCGGTTGTAGGTTGGGACAATAACCGTCTCGCCATGGTGCTCGCCGTACTGGAAACCCGCTGCGGGCTCAGTTTTGCCGGACGCGATGTCTATCTGAACGTAGCCGGGGGCCTGCGCATATGTGAACCCGCCGCGGATATGGCTGTGGCGGCCGCTATCGCCTCGTCCTGTTTTGATATTGCGCTGCCGTCCGATACGGTTGTATTCGGCGAAATCAGCCTGTCCGGCGATGTCCGCCCGGTCAGCCGGTCCGATGCCCGCCTGAAAGAAGCCCTGAAACTCGGGTTCACGCAGGCTGTCGCGCCCAAACCGCACAAAAACACATCTGACATGCCTGCCGACGGAATAGCGCTGATTACAATCAGGACTTTGCCGGAGCTGATAAACCGTGTAGAGACAGGTCAGGAGTTGCACCATGGTCGCGAATCCGGCAGGAAGGCCATGCGAGCCGCATAAATCATCCTTTGAAAGGTGACGTATGTCCATCGGTCCCTGGGACTTTAACGGCTTTGATATTGTCGTTCTGCTGGTGATTATTGTTTCGTTTGTGACAGCCTTTGTTCGCGGCCTCGTCCGCGAACTCGTTTCGGTCATCGCCCTCGTTGCAGCCCTCGGAATCAGCCTGTTCATCTGGGGACGCTTCCGGTTCGCCATGCAGGATTTTGTCCAGCCGTCATGGCTGTCTGACATGGTTCTCGGGCTTGGTATTTTCTCTCTCGTCTACCTGCTCATCACCTTCCCGCTGGCTGCAGCCGCCAAATTCCTGCGTGGTGGCAGAGTCGGACCGGTTGACCGTCTCCTGGGCGGCGGGTTCGGCGCGGCACGCGGCCTCATAATCGCAGCCCTGGCAACCATGCTCCTGACGGCGCAATACCGTTCCGGACAGGACGTACAGGAATTTCGGGATTACTATGAGGCCAACCGCCCGGAATTTTCTGATGACTTTCTTGAAGAAATGCCTGAATCCATGCAGGATCAGATGGAGGTTGAGGCGCCCGAGCTTCCGGTCATGTTACAAAATTCAACTTTTTTCCCGCTTCTGGATCGCATTGGTGACGGCATCCGCGCGCTTCCCTTCAATCGGATGAAAAACTGTGCCGAACGACTGAAGGACGGCCTGTTTGAGGGCTGTATCCGGGGCGGAATATGAACAATCCCACGTGTGAGTTCGACCCGAATGAAGACCGCATCCGCGAGGAATGCGGCGTATTCGGCATACTCGGGACAGATAATGCCGCATCCCTGACCGCTTTGGGTCTGCACGCCCTGCAACACCGCGGTCAGGAAGCCTGCGGTATCGCCAGTTATGACGGCGAAAAATTCCACACGGAGCGCCACCTCGGTATGGTTGGTGACAATTTCACCAGCGAAGCCCCGTCCAGGCGCCTGAAAGGCCATATTTCTATCGGGCATAACCGTTATTCCACGACCGGGCAAACAACACTGCGCAATGTACAACCGCTCTTTTCCGAATTGCACTCCGGCGGGTTTGCCATAGCCCATAACGGTCATCTGACCAATGCCTATTACCTGCGCGAGCGCCTCGCCAAAAGCGGCGCGATTTTTCAAAGCACGAGCGATACGGAAGTGCTCATTCATCTGATTGCCCGTTCCCGCGGCAAAGAATTCATCGAACGCTTTATCGCCGCCCTGTGCCAGATTGATGGCGGCTACGCCTTTGTCGGCATGACAGAAGACGCACTTATCGGAGCCCGTGATCGGGTCGGCATCCGGCCCCTGCTGATCGGCCGGATTGACAATTCCCATACCCTTGCATCCGAGACCTGTGCCTTTGACATGATCGGGGCCGAATTTATTCGCGAAGTTGAGCCTGGCGAAGTTGTTGTCATTAATGTGGACGGTATCCGCTCATTCCGTGCTTTCCCGCAAACGCCTCCACGACCCTGTATATTCGAGTTTGTTTATTTCGCCCGCCCTGACAGCATTGTCGGCGGTAAAAGCGTCTATGAGGTTCGCAAGCGTATGGGCCAGAGACTGGCACATGAAGCTCCTGTGGATGTAGATGTGATTGTTCCCGTACCCGACAGCGGTGTGTCGGCCGCACTTGGCTTTGCTCAGGAAACGGGCATTCCGTTCGAATTCGGCATTATCCGCAACCACTACGTCGGACGCACATTTATCCAGCCGACCCAACAGACCCGCGACATGGGCGTGCGCCTGAAACATTCCGCCAACCGCACCAAGATCGAAGGCAAGCGCGTGCTCCTGATTGATGACTCCATTGTACGCGGCACCACCTCAAGCAAAATTATTCGAATGGTGAAAGCGGCCGGCGCCACCGAAGTGCATTTCCGGTCCGCCTCTCCGCCAATCATACATCCGGACCATTACGGCATTGATATGCCGACGCGGGACAAATTGATCGCCGCCAATTACACCGTTGATCAAATGATGGACATGCTCGAAGTCCACAGTCTTGGCTTTCTCTCCATCGAAGGACTGTACTGGGCCATGGGTGAGGATCACCGCCGGGAAAATGCGCCGCAATATACGGACCACTGTTTCACAGGGCACTACCCAACGCCACTGATCGACAAGGATCACCAGCTCGCGGACGGTGACAAACAGCTCTCCTTCCTTGTGGAAGTGGCTTAAGGCCCCGTGTCCGACAAACCTGTTGCAGGCCGTCTGACACTTGTCACGGGTGCGTCCCGGGGCATTGGCTATTTTGCTGCAAAAGCTCTGGCACGGGCCGGATCGCATATCATCGCCGTCGCCCGAACCCAGGGTGGACTGGAAGAGCTGGACGATGAAATCAAATCCGCGGGCGGGCAATGCACGCTTGTCCCGATGGATCTGGAGGATTTTGAAGCCATAGACCGTCTCGGCGGGGTTATTCACGACCGCTGGGGGCGACTTGACGGCCTGTTTGCCAATGCAGGTGTGCTCGGCGATATCACCCCGGCGCCGCACGTAAAACCCGATGTCTGGAATCGGGTTTTCTCAATCAACACAACGGCGAATTACCGCCTGATCCGCTCACTTGATCCTCTCCTTCGCGCGTCAGAGTCGGGGCGGGCCGTATTCCAGACATCCGGCATCGTCAATTCCCGTCGGGCCTATTGGGGGCCCTATGCGGCGTCCAAAGCCGCACTTGAAGCTTTCGTACAATGCTACGCAAAAGAAGTCGGAATCACAAATTTACGGGTTAATCTCCTCAATCCCGGCGCCACACGTACCGCCATGCGCGCCATGGCCATGCCGGGCGAAAACCCGGACAGTCTGCCCCATCCGTCGGAGTTGGCCCCGTTGATTGTCGAGATGCTATCCCCGTGCTACAGCAAAAACGGCGAAATCATTACCTTTCGCGGAACAGGCCATTTCACACCGCCCGCCCGACAATAAGGTCGCCGTGCGTTTATTCCTCCGATCTGCATATCTCCAGCCCGGATCGGGTCAGGTCTGTGCGGGCAGGCCGGGGCGCCTGGGAGAATATAAAATCCGATGCCTGCGCCCTCGCGTTTAATGCGCACCTCACGCGCATCCCCGGGATCACTCTCCCGGCTGCGGGCCCGGGCGGCAAAAACAGACTGAATCATGAAACTGTCCCATTCTTGAATACGACATGTGGTGTATTTACATTGAACATAAGGAAGTTGCCGGGTTTTGTACTTTACCGGTGGCAGGGCATTGTCTGCAGGGACGCTATGGCGATGCCCGTATACAGCAGTGCTTTTGTCTCACCTCTGTCGTGGGCGCTGTCCTCTTCTCCGGGGGCGGCGCCCGAAATGCTTGTTGTCAACATTCGTGTTAAGGGAACATCATGAAGTATATTCTGTTTTCCGGCCTCGCCGTCTTCTGTCTGACCGCCTGCATGAAAGCTGCCTCACCCGGGGCCACGGGGTCGGAGGTGGCGTCGCCATCCGGTTTTTCCATGCCGAGCGCAGCCCTGGATACGTCCAAAGTGCTGACCCGTATCGGGTTTGGCTCCTGCCTGCGGGAAGACAGGAGCATGACAATCTGGAACGGGATTGCGGCCGAGAGACCGGACCTGTTCGTTTTGCTGGGCGACAATGTTTACGGTGATCACTATCGGAATCATCCGGAATTTACCGACCCGGCCATGCCGAAAATGGTGCGTTCTTACACACAACTCGCCGGCAGCCGGACATTTGCCGCGTTTCGTCAGCACACACCTATGATGTTCACTTGGGATGACCACGATTTCGGCGTCAATGACGGTGGCGCGGACTACCCCTTCCGGCAAAGGGCACAGGAGCTGTTCCTTGAGGCATGGGATATTCCGGCCGGCGACGAACGCCACAGCCGACCCGGAATCTACACGTCCAGGACTTTCGGCCCGAATGGACAAAGTGTACAGCTGATTCTGCTTGATACCCGCTATTTCCGCGGGCCGTTGCGCAAAACCGATGCGCACAATGCCAGGGGCAGGGAACGATATCTCCCGGCCACAGATTCAGGTTCGACCATGCTGGGCGAAGCGCAGTGGCAATGGCTGGCCGAAGAGTTGGCTGAGCCCGCAGACCTGCGCATTATCGTCAGCTCCATTCAGGTCATCGCCGAAGGTCATGGCTGGGAAGCCTGGCGCACCTTGCCCCATGAGCGCGAAAAACTTTATCAAACCATCAGGGATGCAAACGTGACCAATGCTGTCATCGTGTCCGGTGACCGACATGCCGGAGCCATTTACCGACGCAGTGACGTGGCAGGATATCCGCTCCATGAGTTGACGACCAGCTCACTCAATGCCCCGATTAGCGCCTGGCTCAAACCGGGCGATACTTATGTTGAACCCGGGCCGCACCGCCTGACGTCCATGCGGCAGGAGGCCAATTTCGGGTTGATCGACATCGATTGGGAACGCAGACAACTCACCATGCGCCTGGTTAGCCCGGGGCACGAAACCTGGGCAGAAACGATGCATTTCTAGGGTCAGGAACTCATTGAATCCAGTGTATGACGATGACCGCGATCAAAATTGCAAAGAGGAAAGTGTGCACGCAGCTGTGATGACGGATTGCAACCCTGCGCCAATCCCTGAGCCCTGCAAATACATTGCTGCCTTCATCACTACCGACCTTAAACATGGATGCCCTGTTTTTCAGGAGTCAGGCGTGCTGCGCATACCGGTCCCTGGCGGTTTTCTTCTTGCCCGTGATCCGGACATAATGGCGTCGACAAGCCTGACGGCCTGCCCGAATACCCCGTCAACCGAAAGCCCCGTTGTATCAATCAGGTGTGCATCCTTTGCCGGTTTCAGCGGCGCGACGGCCCGGGTGCTGTCCCGGTGGTCGCGTTCCCTGAGCTGGGTGAGCACGGATTCATATGTGATGTCCTCACCGTAGCCGGTGAGCTCGGCGTAGCGGCGTTGCGCCCGTTGTTCCGGTTTGGCGTCTATGTAGAGCTTGACATCGGCGTCGGGGCAAATGACCGTGCCGATATCGCGGCCGTCGAGTACCGCCCCCTTGCGGGCCGTATCGGTCGCGAAGTCGCGCTGAAAGTCGCGCAGCGCCTGGCGCACCGGAATGTGCATGGCGACCCTGGAGGCCGCCGCGCCGACCGGTCCGCTCTTGAGTACGGGATCATCCAGCAGGGCAATGTCGAGGGTTCGGGCGGCTCCGGTTGCGGTAGCGGCATCATCCGGGTCGCCGCCCCGGGTCAGGACGGTCTGCGCCACGGCGCGGTACAACCTGCCGGTGTCCAGGTGGTCAAAGCCGTAATGATCGGCGAGTTTTCCGGCGAGCGTGCCCTTGCCGCTGGCGAAGGTGCCGTCGATGGCGATGATGACAGGCCTGCTCATGATGCAGCCATATCCGCCCCGAGGGCCTGCATCACCCGGAAGAAGTTCGGGAAGCTGGTGGCAATCATGGAGGCGTCATCTATGGACACGGTCGCGCGGGCATTGAGGCCGAGCACAAGGGCGCTCATGGCGATGCGGTGGTCATGACGGATGACGACGTGACCGCCGCCGGGAACGGTTTTCATCCCCGTGATCGTCATGCCGTCGTCCCTTTCACGGACTTCGACACCGTTGCAGCGCAGCAGGGACGCTGTCGCGGCGATGCGGTCTGACTCCTTTACCCGCAATTCATGGATACCGTTCATGACGGTTTCGCCTTTGGCACAGGCCGAGGCCACCGCAAGGACGGGATATTCATCAATCATGGACGGGGCGCGCTCCGGCGGGACAGTAACGCCACGCAATTCACTGTGACGGACGCGGATATCGGCAACGGTTTCACCGCCGGATATGCGGAAATTGAATTTTCGCAGCTCCGCGCCCATTTCGGTCAGGGTTTCGAACAGACCTGTGCGTGTCGGGTTCATCATGATGTTTTCGATGATCACATCCGATCCCGGCGTGATGAGGGCGGCGACCATGGGGAAGGCAGCGGATGACGGATCACCCGGCACATGGACATGGGCGGCCCTGAGTTTGGCCGGACCGGTGACACTCACCGACAACCCGTCCACTTTTATGGAGATGCCAAAGGCGCGGAGCATGTTTTCCGTGTGGTCGCGGGAGCGCTCGGGCTCATGCACCGTCGTTGTGCCGGTTGCGCCGAGACCGGCGAGCAGGATAGCCGATTTCACCTGCGCGGAGGCCCTGGGACTGTGATAATCAAGGGGTGAAAGCCTGCCGTTCGAGGTGATTGTTGCGGGCAAACGACCGTCTGCCGTTGATGTGGCCGTGACACCCATCCGCCGCAGCGGGTCGAGTATCCGCCGCATGGGGCGGGAGGTGAGGGAGGCATCGCCTGTAAATGTCGCTGTCACCGGATAGGCCGAGACCGCCCCCATGACAAGGCGTACGCCTGTGCCGGAATTGCCGCAATCGACCGGGACCCCGGGCGAGACGGGAGTCGGGGTTCCTGTGACCTCCCATACCCCGACATCCCGCCGTTCAACCCTGGCGTCAAAGGCCCGCATAGCGCCGATGGTGGACATGATATCTGCACCCTCGAGCAAGCCGGATATGGTGGTCACACCCTCGGCCAGCGCTCCGAATATAATGGATCTGTGGGAAATGGATTTATCGCCCGGGGTGCGCACGATTCCCGTTAACGCCCGGCCGGAACGGGCAATGGCCCTGTGAAACGCGGGGGCGGGTGTGGACATGGCAAAATTGCCGTCGACTTGAGGGGTTGAAAAACTACGACGCATGACTACGTCCCCACACTAGTGTGTCGGTGCCCGGGTGCAAGAGCGCAGGACTGCACCTGTCACTCATTTCGAGGGTAAAACACCGAGAGTAAATCACAAGGATAGACAATGGCCAAACCCGGTCTGGGCGAAAAACGTGTTTGCCCCGAATGCTCCGTTAAATTCTACGATCTGAACAGACTGCCGGCGATCTGCCCGAAATGCGGTCACAGCTTTGATCCGGCCGATCTGGGCGATAAGCCGGTGCCCGTGCGTGATGTCGCGCCGACCAGGCCCGATCCCGAAGATGTCGAGGACGAAGACGAAGAAGATGTCGAGGATGCGGATCGTGAGCAGGACGAGGACGACGAGGATGATGAAGAGAGCGCAACCAAAGAGCTGGAGCTCGACGGTGACGATGCCTCCATTATTTCCGGTAGCGATGAGGAGGATGACGATGATGATAACGGGGTAGTCCCGGGTTACGATCCATGTGCCGATGATGACGATGATGACGATGAGGGAGACGATGAGCTTCTGTCGCCCGACGATGATGACGACAAGGAAGCAGAAGAGATCAAAATCTGACGTCACGTATCGGCCTTGCCGACCGCTTCCATGGGGGCGGCCTCCCCCGGTGCCGGTTTTACCCGATTCTTTTCCTTGATTCCGGTGACGCGGTGGCCTAACAGGCGCGTTGGTTTTGAAAAGGGGCCATAGCTCAGCCGGCAGAGCGCTTCGCTGGCAGCGAAGAGGTCAGGGGTTCGACTCCCCTTGGCTCCACCATCCCGTTACCAACCAGGCCGGCTTTTGAGGCTGGATCATGGAGAAAACCTGCAGTCCGCTTACCGGAAATTATACCGGGCAGTCAGTGCAATTTGACGGCCGGGGTTCGGGAACGCAAATGCGCCGCCGGGTATGCTGGAGGTCTCATCAAAGAACCCCTGATGCACTTCGTCACCCAGATTTGTGCCGACGAGGGCCAGCTGCCACGTGTCGTCAAGGTCGGCAAGGGTCAGTCTTGCGTTGATCTGGACGTACTCATCGTTAACCGCGATGGGACGGAGTTCCGTATCAGTGAAATGTTCGCCCACATATCGTATTTCGACAAACGGGGTTAATGTCAGCCCGTTTCCGACGGACAAATCCCCCTGCACATTAACACCACCCTGCCATTCAGGCGCCTGAACAAGGGGTGTTCCGGTCCGATCCTGAACACCTCCCACACAACCCCCGGCTTCTGTCTGGCCACTATAACAGGTCGCACCGGTAAAATCGGTGTACTCGGCGTCTGTGTATGCAAGATCAAATTTTAATCTGAAATCCCCATGGGTCCAGCCACCATCCATCTCGACACCCTGGGTTCGGGCCTCAGCCGTGGCCTGGACAACCTGAGCGACATTGACAGGATCCAATGACGAGACCTGCTGATTGTTGATGTCCATTCTGAACACGGTCCAGTTGAAGTTCAGATATCCCTGTTCAGTGTATTTTGTATGACGTCCGCCAATTTCGAGATTCAGCGTGTCTTCAGGGCCAAAGCTGAAATTGTCTTCAAGAGCTTTCTGGGAAAGCGAGGACACCATGTTAAACCCACCGGCCTTGAACCCGGTAGCGGCTGAAACATAAAGCATGTTGTCGTCATCCGGTCTGTACTGAACATTGGCATTCCAGGTCAGATCGTCGTCATTGACCTCAAACAGGGGGCCTTCCGGAACGACATTTGTCTCAAAAAGAGCCTCACGAGGATTGAGTCCCGAAGCCGCATCCAGCAAAGTCCCGTCATTGAATGAAGGGATAACCGGGAACATGGAACAGCTAAACAGACCGGAACGCCCCAGACAGTTGGGGCCCGGACCGTTCCCGGGAAAATTCGAGACCATAAGCGAGGTACCTGTCCGGGTAAGGATTTGCCCGGCACGCGCAGCCCGGTCCTCTGAGGAATAACGCATGCCTCCGTTGACCGTAAATTGATCATTCAGGTCATAGGTCAAATCGGCATAAAGTGAATAACCGTCATTCTTCTGATTGCCAAACTGATGCCGGTTGACCGGGCGGTAGGGAGGGGGGCCGAAACCCTCGGTGTTTGAATTTTGAACAAAGTCCACGTCGTAGGAATTATACAGACCGCCGACAATATAGCCCAGTCGTTCGTTCAGGTTTCCGGAAAACTCTATTTCCTGCGTAAACTGGGTAAAGTCCTCGGCATTGAATATAACAAGGCTCCTCGGGGCCGAGCTGGTCAAACGACCCAGGGGACTCAAATCGGTATCAATTACATCGGTAATTGTATAGTCGGTGTATGACGTGGTCGATGTGAGCGTGACGGCATCTGACAAATTGTAATTCACGGTGCCGATCAGTGTGTACAGGTCTATGTCAAACCTTTCAGGAAATTCCTGATTGTCAAATGCGTCGAGAACGGCCTGATTGGAATTACGCCGGTCAAGGCTGCAATCGCCGTTTCCGATAAGCGGGTCCGCCAGAGCGGATGCCGAACACGCCACAATCTCGCGGGCTTTTCCGTCACGTTGCGCATCTACATACTGACCAAACAATTCGATATTTCCGCGTTCCGAAATGTCAAAATCCAAAATACCGCGGACGGTCCAGTCATCCTTCGTCTGTGTCGTTTCGCCGGTTACCTGATTGTCTATGAAGCCATCCTGATCCTTGTAATTCGCCGCCAGGCGGCCACGAACGCCGTTTGTAACCGGACCTGAAATAACGCCTTCAATCTGGTATCCGTCGTTGTCGGCGAAGTCATACCGGCCGAAAACCGTTGCCGCAAACTCATCCGTCGGCTTGTTCGGAACAATGTTCACCAGGCCCAGTGATGTATTTCTGCCCGTAACAGCACCTTGCGGGCCGCGCAGAACCTCGACTTGCGCCGTATCAATCAGGCCGGCCCGTCCAAAACGGGACCGGGAATATACGACGCCGTTAAGCTGCTGACCGACACCAGGCTCAAAATGCGGGCCGGAGCCGACAGTGCCCAGACCCCGGATAAACAGGTTATCACTGGCACCAACAGCCGTAGTGTAACGAAAATTCGGGATTGTGTTCTGGAGCAACTCCAGATCGACTATGCCCTTTTCCTGAAGCTCAATACCGGGAACGGCAACAACTGAAGCCGCAACATCCGAGAGTGCTTCGGCTTTCTTACGGCCCGTGACAATAATCTCACTGTCCTGAACCTGGGCAAACGCCGCAGCCCCGCCTGTAACGATCATGGCGGCCGCGCCGACCGTGAGCAAAAGCGTTCTAATCATTTCAATCTCCTGCACATTGGCACTGCAAGCAAGGATACGGATACTTCCACTTCCGGATGGGAAACTATCCAAATGCGCCTGCCGGGCAATGGACATAAATTGAAAAAAATTGTACAATCCACTTTTTCAAAACGTGTGATTTTCAGCGACATTATGGAGGTCAGGGACGGACATGACGGAAAAATCATACAACGAAATTCCGAATTTCGATTCAGTGGAATACGGCGGGGATGGAGAATGGCTCACCCCGGAACCCTTGAATTACGAACCGTTATTCCAGCGCAGCGATGCCTATGACTGGAGCATAAAAGCGCACAGACATTCGTCCCTGACACAGATTTTCTTCCTTACCAAAGGAAAATTTGATGTCAATATCGACGGCAGTATCGGTCAATACGCCGCGCCGACACTGTTGTTTATTCCTCCCATGTCGGTTCACGGGTTTGAATTCGAGCGAGAGTCTGATGGCCATGTGCTGAGTATCCAGCAGGTCATTATGCCTGAATTCCTGAACTTTCACAAAAGATATCAGGACATACTGGGGGTTCCCATCGTAATGGATGCGGCGCTGCTCGGTGACGCGGCAGAGAAAACGGAAGACTGCTTTTCTCGCATAAAAACGGAATTTTATGGCAAAAAATCCGGAAGATTGCAGATGTTGCAAAGTCATGTTGCTGCACTTCTGGTCGCAATTATGCGAACGGCGCAAACGGATATGTCTTCACCCGGTCAGGCGTCGGAAGAACAGCAGCTGGCTCAAAGGTTCAGCCGACTGGTTGAGACGCACTTCCAATCTCACCGGCCGAATGGCTATTACGCGAAGGAACTCGGAATATCGACATCGAAACTGTCTGTAATTTCGAACAACATTCTGGGGACGCCACCGCAGCGCCAGGCTCATAATCGACTCATTTTAGAGGCAAAGAGAAGTCTGGTTTATACTTCGAAGTCCGCGGCGGAAATTGCTCACGAGCTCGGGTTTAATGATCCCGCCTACTTTTCCAGATTTTTCAAGAAGATGGTTGGAACCACCCCGGCGGCTTTCAGAAAAGAAACGCCGGGAAACCTCAGTTGAGTAGAATTGTGCAATTTTTTCGCAATGGGCGCATTGTAAAATTTCTGTCGGCTGATGAATACCGGGACTTTAAACAGCAAAAATTGAAGAATTCTCCATAGCAGGGATATGGGCGCGGGGCCTTTGAATCCGGCGATAGCCGACGCGATCCTGCCGCCCACCCCGGCTGATGGAGCGCTTCACCGACGGCGAACCGGTGGGGATTGAGTTTGTAGGCAAATGGGACGGCGCATCCTGATGTGGGGCTGTCGGTTAATGTCCAAACCCAAATAAAAAGTAATTGTATAACATTTTTTATTTGCAGTGACCTGAAATATCACTAAACGCCGGGTGTGAACTCTATCGCGATATATCCATGGCGGGTTTTTTGTCTGTTCCTGATACAGGCATTTCTGTCACTGCAGGTTACGGCCGCAACCCACATCCATGCGGACGATGATGGCCATGATGAGCCCTTTGTGTGCACCTACTGTCTTGTTGTTTCCGATGAAACTCCGGATCACGATATGGAAATGGAACCGGAAGGTTCAGATACCCTCCCGGCAAAACAGCGTGAATGCCATCCAGATCAAACCTGGAAGCCTTACGCCTCACGTGAAGGCCGGACGTTCACGTATGCGGCGCGCGCACCGAAAGCGGCCAGAGCGCCTCCCTCCCGTCAGCAAATCTGAACGACACGGCGCACGTGCGCCAACCATTATCCCATTTATTCCATTCTGCCGGAAAAACAGCCGCGCGGAAGTTTGTTCGATTTAAGGAGAGAGTGCCATGCCCATGAACAAAACAGCATACCTGCTATCCACGAGCCTTGTTTTCGCTCTGTCAGCGGGGTTGTCCCATGCTCAAATTACAGACGATGAGGTCGTCACCACCGGCCTGCGCCAAGCCTATCAGGGAGATTTCGACCCCCTTGAAGTCCCGCAGGCTGATCTGACCATTGACAGCGAAGCGCTCTCAATCGCAGGGGCCCTCAATCTCAACGAGGCCCTGGATTTATCCTCATCCGTCGCGCGTCAGAACAATTTTGGCGGCTTGTGGAACAGCTTTTCCATTCGCGGGTTTTCCGGAGACATCAACCTGCCCAGCGGTTTTTTGGTTAACGGCTTTAATGCAGGTCGCGGTTTTGGCGGACCGCGCGACCTTGTCGGGATTGAAGCAGTCGAAGTGCTGAAGGGGCCCCGTTCAGCACTTTACGGGCGCGGCGAACCGGGTGGAACGATCAATCTTGTGACCAAACGTCCTCAATTCGAAACAGGCGGATATGTGCGGGGTACAATCGGAAGCTGGAGCCGGTTCCGCGTTGAAGGTGATGCGCAAACAGGTTTGGGTGAAGACGAAAACATCGGTGTTCGTCTGGTCGGGTTCCATGAGGATGCGGAGAGCTTCCGCGAAACCGTTGAGACAAAAAAGCTCGGCTTTTATCCGTCTGCTGCCGTGAAATTCAGCCAGAATACCATTGCAACTTACGAGCTGGAATATACCGGACAGGACATCCCGTTTGACCGGGGCGTGGCGTTTTCTGACGGGTTCGGCTTCACCCCGCGAGAAACTTTTGCCGGCGAACCCGGCGACGGGCCGATTGAGACCGAAGTGATCGGACATCAGTTTGAAGCCCAGCATGATTTCAACGACAACTGGAGTTTACTGGCCGGCCTGGGTTATCGTGAGACGTCTCTCGAAGGGAACGCATCTGAAACCAATTTCGGCAGCCGTCAAACCTATTTCATTGACGGACAGACCTTGTCCCGCTTCTTCCGTTTCCGGGATTTTGACTCTGAGTATTTCGTCTTGCGCGGTGAGATTGCGGGTGAATTTAATACCGGCGGGCTCCGCCACAGGGTTCTGGTCGGCGCGGATTATGACCGGTTCGACAACAGCCTGTTTATTTTACGTTATCGCCCCGGCGGGATTCCGGCCGACACCACAGACATCGGCACGCTTGACCCGGCAGCCTATCTTCTCCTTGATGTGTCCAATCCTGTATATGGTCAATATCAAATCCCGACACCGGGGCCGAACACGAACCGCGAGGAAGTATTGGAAGGCCTAGGCTTTTATATCCAGGATCAAATTGACATCACGGACAAGCTGCAAATCCGGATTGGCGGTCGCTTTGATGATTTCGAACAGGATCTGACGAACCTGCGCGCAACACCTGCAACCACCATCACCACGTCCGATACGCGCTTCTCTCCGCAAGTCGGTGCGGTGTACCGCGTCAATGACGGCGTCAGCGTATACGTATCCTATGGTGAAGGTTTTCGCCAGCAAACCGGCTCTGATTTTGCAGGCAATCCATTCGATCCCAACATTACGGATTCAGCGGAAATCGGTTTCAAAACGGATTTGGGCGAAATTTATGATCGGGTTGACGGTTTCGTATCGGTGACATTTTTCCAGGTCGATCAGAGCAATATTCTTGTAAACGATGATCGTCCTGAAGCTGTTGCCGCAGGTTTCTTCTCTTTCCCGGCCGGCGAAGCACGCAGTCGCGGGATTGAGTTCGATGCCGGTGTGGAGTTCGAAAACGCTCTCGCCGTCTGGTTTTCCTATGCCTACACGGATGCTGAATTTACCAACAGTAATCCTGATATGGACTTCGGCGCCACCATCGAAGAAGGTGACCGGCTCATCAATTCACCCAGGCATCAGTTAAACATTCAGGTCCGCAAAGGTTTCGATCTTGCGGGTATGCCTGCCCAAATCGGCGGCGGCGTGCTGCATGTCGGCGAGCGGGTCGGCTGGACAGGCTTCGACTTCTTCCTGCCGGACTACACAACCGTCCGGGCATTTGGTGAAATTGATCCTGTCGAAAATTTCTCGCTCCGACTCGACGTGGATAATGTGTTTGACGAGACATTTTACACCAATTCCTATGCGGATGTCTGGGTTGAACCCGGCGCTCCACGTCGTTTCCGCCTTACCGCCGCCTATGATTTCTAGGCCGGTTACAACGTAAATATGGACACAGCGCCCTGAGGTTGCGTCCAGACATACCCATCACATGACCTGTGTTATCCATGAATTTTTGAGAATTGCAGATGAATATTCTAAAAGGCTTCGGATCGGTTCCAATTGTTCATCCATGTTGCTCACCTTTATGTTTTGCTCGCGGCCTGTTGGGTCCTGTTTCCGACATTCGGTCCGACACAGGGCACGCGGTTTGGCTTGTCCTTTTCAAACACCGCGAGAAACGCAGCAGGCCGAGGTTGAGTTATTTCTGATGGTTTTATCGAAAACAATCCGGGCGGCCCGCAATTCCAGGAGCGATCCATCATGACGATTTCCGTTTCCAATCTGTTTGTGGAGCGCAGTGGGAAAACCGTGCTTCGCGATGTATCTTTCCATATTGACAAAGGTGAAGTGTACGCTCTCCTGGGCGGAAACGGGGCCGGAAAATCGACAACACTGCTGTCCCTGCTGGGGTTTATCAAACCGGGCAAAGGGCAGATGCACGTACTGGGTGAAAATCCGGAAACGCATCCGGCCAAAGTGCGGGCATCAGTGGCGTACCTGCCCGAAGCTGCAACACTTTATCCTCACCTTGATGCCTATGAAAATCTGGAATATTTTCTGGGGCTGGCGGGTTTCAAAGTCGGTCAGGCCCGTCTGGATGAAGCCCTTGACACGGTTGATCTCCAACAACCGGCACGGGCTGACCGGATGGAATCATATTCCAAAGGCATGCGCCAGAAGGTGGCGATTGCGCTGGCGGTTTTGAGGGACGCTCCGGTTCTGTTGCTGGATGAACCGACATCGGGCCTTGATCCGGTCGCTATTGATGACTTCAACCGCCTGGTTCGCTCTTTGGCAGGCGATGGACGGACCATCCTGATGGTAACCCATGACGTTTACGGCGCCTGTCAGGTGGCCAACCGGATCGGTCTCCTGCGCAGGGGTGATATGGTCGGTTTTTTCGAAGCCAAAGCCGGGCAACGCATCCATACGGAGCACGTTCACAGGGCTTTTGCCGAAAGGGCAGCCGTATGAATTCCATGTGGTTAATCGCGCGGGAAGAATGGCGCTACTGGGTGCGATCCCGATTGGCGCGGGTCAGTGTTCTGATTTTTGTCGGATTGATTATCGCATCAAGTCTGTTTTCCACATTGCAGACACTGGATGCGCGTCATCAACGACTGCACCAACAGGAAGTTGCAGAGCAAACATTCCTGAGCCAACCGGCACGCCATCCGCACCGCATGGTACATTACGGCCATTACGCATTCCGCCCTCCGCCGCCGTTGGCCGTTTTTGATCCCGGTATAGACGTCGTGACGGGACAATCCATCTTCCTGGAGGGCCACCGGCAAAACACAGCCATGTTCGCGGATGCCCGCGCCCAGGCCAAAGCGGGAGGCTTTGGTATTCTCACTCCGGCCATGGTCTATCAAATCCTGTTTCCGCTGCTGCTCATTATTATCGGCCACGACATCGTCGCACGGGAACGGGAGGCGCGAACGCTGGCGCCGCTCATGGGACAAGGCGTGACCGGCATAACACTCTATTGCGGCAAGGCTCTGGCTTTACTCGGTCTGGTGGGTGTTTTGGCACTTCCTGTCCTGCTTGTCTCCGTGATGTCTGTACTCCTGGGCGAAAGCATTCCGGCGGGCCTCTTCCTGACGCTGACCTATGCCCTGTTCCTGACATGCTGGAGCGCCCTGCTTCTGCTGGTGTCCTTCGCCTTCAAAACCCGCGGAATAATTCTGGCTGTTTTGATGCTTTTCTGGCTTTTCGGCACGCTGATCATCCCGCGTATTGCTGTCGCGACCGGAGATGCAAGTTTTCCCACGGAAGGAAAAATTCTGACCGATTTGCGTATGAAAGATGATCTTCGGGAAATCGGCGATGGTCACAACGACGCCGATCCGACCTTTTCCAAGCTCAAAGCGGAATTGCTGGCACAATATAACGTCGGGAACGTCGAAGACCTGCCGATGAACTTTCGCGGTGTGGTTGCGTCGACGGCGGAAGCCAGGCTGACAAAAACGCTCAATGACTATGCCGAAAAGCGTATGGAGCGGGAATCCCGACAATCCCGCATCATTCGTGATTTTGGGGCGCTGTCCCCTTTTCTGGCAGTGGGTCATGCCTCAAAATCCATCGCCGGAACGGATCTGAAATCCCACCACCGTTTCCTGCGGGAAGCGGAAGTGTTGCGATTCGGGTATGTCCAGGCACTCAACGAGGTTCATGCCGGGCAAATAGCCTACTCTGACGATATCAACCGCTCCTCTGATCAGGGAGCGGAAAAGCGCACGCGGGTTGATCCTGAAAACTGGCGGGTGCTAAAACAGTTCCGGTTTGAAACGTCCGGCACGAATGCGCGGTTGGCGAGGGCGGCCCCGTCCCTGTCTTTTTTGACAATCTGGACACTCGGACTGCTGGGTGTTGGTGTTTTGTTAGCGCGGGGGGCCAGTCCGTGACGTACGAATTTCGCTTTTTTCTGCGGGACCGGGCGGCGCTGTTCTGGATTCTGCTAACGCTATTCACCGCATCCGTTGCCGTGTTTCAGGGCGTACAGGAAACAGCACAACAAAGATCAACCCTGGCCGAGCTTAAACAACTGGACAAGACTGAACGTGAAGCTGTCCTGGCAGAGCAGAGTAACTGGGGCCTGGCCGCCTATTACACGTTCCACCTGACCTATGACCCGCCATCCGGCTTTGCCTTTGCGGCCATGGGGGAGCGGGACACAAGCCCATGGATATACAGAATTCGCATGCTCGCCCTTGAAGGACAGATTTACGAAACAGATGGGGAGAACCCTGACTTTGCCAATATCGGGCGTTTTGACTTCGCCTTCGTTGTGAGTGTCCTGAGCCCGATTTTGATCATTCTGCTGTTGTTTGATCTCCGGTCGGGTGAAAGGACCGCCGGGCGACTTGAGCTTATTGAGGTTTCAGCCCGCAATCCGCAGCACGTATGGATGATGCGCGCCGGAATCAGGATCGCAGCCGTGATACTGGCACTCTCTGTGCCCCTGTGGGCAGGCAGCCTGTTGGAAAGCACAGATTTCACAATTGTCCTTTTTGCCACAATAGCCGTGACGGTATATGTTCTGTTCTGGGGCCTTGTGGCCGTCATTCAGGCGAAAGCACACAGGGCCGGTTCTGTCAATCTTGCGGTGCTGGCGGGTATCTGGGTGTTGTTTTGTGCCGTCATGCCGACTGCAATCAGTCTCGTGTCAAACAGGGCTGTCGCAGTTCCCGAGGGCGGTGACATTATTCTGACACAGCGGGAAGCGGTCAATGATGCCTGGGACCTGCCTAAAGACACCACCATGAAGCTCTTTCTTGATCGTCACCCGGATTGGGCAGACAACGCGACTGTTGAAAAACCCTTTGAATGGAAATGGTATTACGCATTCCAGCAAGTGGGTGACCAGACTGCAGAACAACTGAGCCGGGATTACCGCGAAGGGCGGAAGAAACGTAACCGGCTGTCTTCAATGCTCAGCCTGATTTCACCTGCTTCAATGATTCAGGGATATTTTGAAAAGCTTGCGGGTACCGATATGACATCTTCGCTGAATTACGAAATGCGCGTCCGGAATTTCCATGCAGAACTGCGCAAATGGTATTATCCCAAACTTTTCAAAGACGAGCCGTATGAGGCCGGGATTCTTGAAACACTTCCACAGTATGAACCGGACGGAGGACCGTGACAATATCCTGTCGGGTAAAATGCCCACCATGTTTTCAGGTTAAATCCCGATGCTTGCTGACAAAACCGGCGCATCCCCCACCCTCACCCCCGCCAACACTTTACTGTGCCGACAATGAAGTGTTCCACCCATGATAGATCTGCCTGCTTTGCCAGGCTCACGGGGCCGGTTTTACCCGATTCTTTTTCATGATTCCGGCATCGCAGAGGCCCGGGCGCGCGTCGGTTTCGAAAAAGCGCCATGAATCAGCCGGTGGAGCGCCTCGCCGACGGTGCAGAAGTCAGGGATTTGACTCCTCCCGGCTCCGGTGTGTCGGATGCGGACGTTGTTGTGACTGACCGGTGAATACACGCCTCACCGACTCTCTTCGGCTCTGATCATGATTTTCATCATCTCTTCAGCAAAGACGATTGCACCTTCCCTGACGGCATCCCGATCCGTTGCATCCCCGACTTCGAAAGTAATCGCTGCAATGCCGTAATTTTTATACATGTAATTCTTGGAGATGGCGCGAGCGCTCATTGGCCGGGGCTCCCGGGTGAAGGAATAAACTTCATCATCAAGGCGTTCATCAACCGCCTCAGCCCAGTCCCGGGCAAACATCGGCGGCGACGCAGGCTCTTCATCGGTTTGTGTGTAAAGCAGATTTCGCTTGGTTGAATGGAAATCAAGGAACAACGCTATCCGGTCTTCCCCCGTTTCGAACCGCTCCAGCGCAGACCTGACAGCCTGCGTCTCGGGTTGTGTAAACGGCCCCCAGTCCCGGTTGAGATCGATACCGCCTTTGTTATGACGCCAGAAACCTGCCGTCACTCCGTCCGGGTTCATGTTCGGCACGATAAGCAGGTTAAAACGGTTCAGGAATTTTTGCGAAAGCCCGCTATCCCCCAGTATCGTCTCCGTAAAGGAAATGAGGAACAAAGCCCCGGTGACTTCAGGGGGATGCTGGCGCCCGACCCACATGACATAGGGTTTTTCCGTATCCGGTTCAGTCTCGACTTCCAGCATCAATAGCGGGTGTCCGTCATGGGAACGGCCAATCTCCGACAGAGTGGTATCGCTCCGCTCTGCCAGTTTCCGCGCCCACCTATCGTGTTTTTCACTGGTAAAAATTTCCTGTGCAGACACGAAAAACGGGCGCTGACCCAGATTGAGCCTTATGGACGCCGTCTGCCCGTTGTCTTCGTCAACATCAATCTGTGTCTGTGCAAGCCAATCCCAGGACCGGCCATCATAACTGACCTTGGGATGATAACGGTGCGTGCCGCCTTCATATGACAGCGTGATGTCGAGTATTCCGGGTATTTTCGGATCAACGCGAAAACCGTACCACGGGCTGTCATTGATCGGGGTGTTTTCCGGGCGGATCATCAACTCGAGGGAGGTATCCGATACGACCCGGCAATCGCTTACATTTGCCGTTGCATGTTCGATGGATATGGCGGCGTTGTCCGTTTCGCACAAACCGGCCGCCCTGAGGGCGGGTAAAAGACCTGTGTTTTCCTGTATGGACGACGTCGCGCAGGCCGCCAACGCAAAGGCTCCCAGGATTGATACTGACTTATTGAGCCGCATATTCAGGTTCTCCATCATCAGGAATGCCACGCTCGTTTGCGGGGCCGATCATGGCGGCAATACGGGCGGCGCTCCCCGCCGCAAACGTATAGCCGAGGGACCCGTGCCCGGCATTGATATAAAGGTTTTTGACCGGACTTTCACCTGTAACAGGGACACCGGACGGCGTCATCGGCCGACATCCCGTCCACTCCGAACAGGGATGATCATAATCGGCCGCATCAGGCCAGATCCGGCGGGCAAGGTTCAACAGCTCACGGAGTCTGGATGCAATCGTTGATGTCGCCCGGTTTATGTCAAAAAAGCCTGCGACCCGTACGGTATCTCCCAAATCCGCGTAGACGATTTTATGACGCAGGCTTGTGACACTGACACTCAGCGCCTTTTCACCTGAAGGCAACGTGAAACTGTATCCCCTGACCGGGTAAACCGGAACCGGTACGCCCAGCGGTACGAGCAGTTCCGGGGTGCCGTTGCCGGCGCAGACGATAACCCTGTCAAAAGGAAGGCACCCGTTCGCTGTCCTGACCCCCGTTACCTGTCCGCCGGTTACGGCGAAGCCGGTCACAGCCTCCCCGAACATGAATGTTGTGCCGAAATTTTGTGCCCCCGACACCAGAGCCGCGCAATATGCAGCCGGATCAAGGGCCAGATCGGTGCGGGAGTAAACACCGCCACAGAATCTCTGCATTATTCCCGCAAGTACCGGAGAAAGTGTCAGGGCTTCTGTCCTGTTGACGACTTTCCGATCAAGCCCCAGGCCGGAGTAAACCGGTTGTCGGGCCTTCTCGTTTTCGAGTTGTTTTTCTGTGTCAACCAATACAAATTTGCCGGATGCGGACGGCTTGAGTGCTCCTGTCGGCAAACTTTCCACGAGATTATTAAAGACCATGGCCGACTGCCTGGAAAGCGCCGCCCGTTCGCGGAGATTGGCCCGGTATTGACCAGGGGTGCAGTTCCCGAGGAATTTCAGCCCCCAACTCAAATAACCGGACGAAGACCTGATCCCCATTCTAACCGACCTGTCCATACCCAGAAAATATCGGGGAAGCGATTTGAGGATCGCCGGTCCAGCCAACGGGTCAACATAGCTGTACGACAGTTGGGCTCCATTGGCATGACTGGCTCCACCGGCAGCATCACGATGCCTGTCTATCACGGTGACATCATGTCCAAGACGGGCAAGCGCAAAAGCCGTCGAAACGCCCACAACCCCCGCCCCCAGCACGCATATTCTCATTGCAGACCCACAGTAGGCCGAACCGGGCCGACTCCCCGGCTCATCACACAGTGGCGGACAGGATGCGTTGGCGCACGCCCCGGACCGGGTGGCGCCGCCTAGAATGTGTGGCGGACATTGCCGTACCAGTAGCGCCCGCGATTGGAATGCAGGCCGACAAAATAGCCGCGCGCGAACTCATCCGCGATCGGCGGCTTTTCGTCAGTAACATTTCTCACGCCGAACCGGACCCTTGTTTCCTGACCGGCAAGTACATTTTCAAAGGTGTAGTCCGCACTCAGACTCAGCGTTTCAAATGCCGGAACCTCAAGAAAATCGTAGGTCGCACCGGTGACCGATGTATCTCTCACGGCACCGACGCGGCGGTAGAAAGCACCAGCCCCCCACTGCCCCCTGCTCCAGCGAATTGAACCGGCATACCGCCATTCGGGATTTCCGTTTTCCCTGATGAGGTCCTCCTGTCCCACAACGCTGACGAGGGGATTGATGGTTCCGCTGTTGACGGCATCAATGAGCTGCTGACCTTCCGGCGAAGGATCCTGGAAAAACTCCCTGATCTGGGCGGCGTTGACCCTGACATCAACATCACCGAACTTCGTTTCAATGTCGAATTGTGCTCCGATATCCAAACCCTCCGAAGTCCTCGGACCAAGGTTCCGGAAAGTCTGATTCACTTCCAGAATTTCACCGGCTCCGGACGGATCCAGTCCGGCACCTGTAAACAGACCGGCCAGATCCGGGTCAGGCGTGCCGCGGACAACATTCGGGTTCGAAGCCCCCCGGAGCCTCAAAAGGTAGTCCAGGGAGATTTCATTCTGATCCGAAAACAAACCAACCAGATTCTCCTGCTCAATGCGCCACCAGTCTACGGTGAAGGTGATAAAATCCGTCGGCTGGAATGTTACGCCCAGAGAATAGTTCTGACTGGTTTCAGGCTCAAGATCCGGCCCCCCTCCCCGGACGCCCTCAACACCGACATTATCGCACGCATCATCATTGCCGAAAGCAGGATTGCCCGCGTCCCGCGCCAGGGCCTCACAAAGTATCCAGTCTTCGCGCCCTGTGTTTACACGTCGAATAGCCGTCGCATTGATCTGTTCCAGATTTGGAGCCCGGAAGCCTTCCGAGTAAGCCCCGCGAATTTGCAGCGGTGCAAACGGGAACCATGATGCAGCAATTTTCGGTTTGAGAACACTGCCCACATCCGAATAGTCTTCTGCCCGCGCGGCCAGCTGCATATCGAGTGAATGAACCAGTGGAAGATCCATGTCAGGTGAAACAAGCGGCACAGCCAATTCCACAAAGGCGGCGAATACGTCCCGATCCCCTTCCGTATCCGGTGTCGGGCTTGACCCCATCACATCTGACGGGAGTTCGTTCCCCGTCACAATATCTGTAAAATTTATGGTTCCATCCAGCCGGTCATCACGATCATCCTCATAGGATTCGTGGCGCCATTCAACGCCCGCGGCGACGCCGATGTCACCGGCCGGTAATGCGAAGACTCCGGGATTTGAAACTTTGGCATCGGCCATTGTGAGGGATGTGTTGCCGTCACGCCTGACCTCAACCAGAAAACTGTTGATGGTATCCTGATTGTTTGACGTGCCGGGATCGCTGAAATCCGTCAGGCTGCCACCCGCAAAAACATTGTAAGCCGAAGCGTCCGTGCGTGCGATGGCCTGTTGAAAAAGCGTGAGGCTGACACGATTTGTCCGGTCTTCGGTTGAGGCTTCGGAGTGCAGCAATGCTGTTTCCCAATCCCAGTCACTCCATCTCCCGCGCAAGCCGCCCAAAATTCTGAAGCTGCCATTCCTGACGCTGATTTGTCGCCGTCCGGCGTCAATCGGTCTGAACTGTCCTATGAGGACGGCTTCACCGAATGGGTTGTAAAATGCGGTGGCCGGCACACTCACCTGATAACGCTGGCTCGAAATGAGTTGGGCTGTTTCCCGCTCTCGCGAGTAGTCGGCGTGATAGTATGAAGCCTCACCGAAAAATTCCGTCCCGTTTTCCATTTCATGATTGAAGAACGCAAATAGATTGTAGCGGTCTACGTCGCCGACAATGTCACGATAGCGCGCGCGATCCAGTCTCAACTCCGTACTGATGCTGCTTCCATCATCTGCGCACACACCTCCTAGAAGTGCAGGGCCCAGACACCCGTCGAAAGTATCCGGCTGGATGTGAAAGTCGTTGTCACCAATACCCGTCGCCTCGCTCCCGGAGACTGTCCGGAAGCTGCCCCAAGGCGTATCGGTACTGGTATTTCGCAGCTGGGTGTCACCTTCGTAAACCGTCCCGACAAAGAACGGGCGGAGATCCTCTGTCGAGGAATTTAGCAGGTCTGTGGCCGGCATACCGTTTCTGATCATGAAGTTGCCGAACAAAGAGACGTTGGTGCGGCCTTCATTGAAGTTTCTGCCCCATTTGAAGACGCCGCCGGTTTCATTCAAGTCTGTGCCTTCTGAAGTGCCGTATTGCGCCTGCACCGTCAGTCCCTCAAAATCATCATCCAGAATCGTGTTGATGACACCTGCCACGGCATCCGTGCCGTAAACCGCAGATGCGCCGTCCCGCAGAACTTCAACCCGGCGGACACCGAATACCGGCAGGGCATTTGAGTTAACCGACACGACCGGTGTCTGGTTGACCGCCTGTGTTCCCGGGTGATTGACGACCCGCCGCCCGTTCAAAAGTACAAGCGTATTTCCGTCTCCAACTCCGCGCAGGTTGATGGAACCAACGTCACCCCGCGCACCGTTTACGCCGGTAAATCGCCCCTCGCGGAAGGTTACGTCCCCGATTTGCGGGATCGAGGCAAGAAGTTCATCACCGCTTACGGCCCCCGTAATCTCGATATCAGCCGTATCCAGGGATGTGACCGGCAAAATACCCGCAATATCCGAACCTCTGATCTGGGAACCCACAACCACGATTTCGTCATCCGGTTCCTCTCCGCCGACTGGGGCATCCTGTGCCTGTGCAGAAAGGGACAGCGCCGCAGCGCCGGAAGACAGTAAAAGCATTCGGGTTACAGTCAGGTAATTCATGACGGGTCCTCTCGTTGAAGTTTCAACCGTACATCACAGCCGCTGCCATTCAAATAGAAAGATATGCGTGGGGTATAGACAAGGGCTATAATCCAGGAATTGGCGTCACCTGTTGTGCATTATCAACCTGACAGGTGTCGTTTCAGCATATTGACGAACCCGGCTTTAAAACCGGTAACAGGCTTTTCGGCACGTACAACAATATCAATGCTGACGGGATCCAGATCGGAAATGTCATGGACAGTCAGGCCATCCACAGAGTCCGAATAGGCCGTGATCCCGTCTATAATCGCAAGCCCGGCGCCCTGAATCGCCATTCGCTTGGCCAAGTGATATGTTTCGGCTATAATTCGGGCTTTGGGTGAATGACCCCAGGCCGATTCAAGCCGGGTATTAAGCAAATGCCCGAGAGGACTTTTTGCGTTCAACCGGATGAGGGGCCTGGAAGACAAATCCGCAAGAGTCAGTTGCCTGTCTGTGATGCCCAGTGATTGCGGAGCCACACAGACGAACCGTGTCCGGGCAATGGTTTTTATGTCCACGCCCGGAACAGCAACGGCCTCGAAAGCCAAGCCCAAATCCGCCATGTTGTTTGCAACGGCATTGGAAATCTGTAGCGCATGGAGTGTTTCGACTTCGACAGATACATCCGGGTATGCATCAACAAATTCGGACAGCGTCAGCGGAACGACCCTGAGGCTGAAGGCCGGTGTCATGGCCAGGCGCAATTGCCCAATACTTGATGAAGCCAGCATATCGGCAAATTTTTCAAGCTCGCTGAGTTGCTCAAATAAAGGTGAAACCCTTTCAAATAACAAATCCAAGACTGTTGCGAAATCGCGAGTGTTGGTGATACTGTGTTGTCGTTTAACGAAGTATGGTTTTCTTCAAAATAGCATTTGACTGGAGGTTTGCATGGA
>JACOMS010000011.1 GCA_014324115.1 Hyphomonadaceae bacterium | reverse complement strand
AAAACCCGTACAGATAGGTTTCCCAATGGTCCCGCAGATACTCATGATAATATGCCCCGGCGGAACAATTCGGCTTTTCTTGACGCCCTCCTGAGACAATTTTTGTGTTGTTTTAAGTAAGACACGCCCGGAGGCGGTTACATCTGATATTCTAACCCATCCGATATCGGATTCATCGTCGAACCATATTGGCGATGATATAGGACGGGGGGAAGCCCCACGCTTGATGTCTGCCACCTTTCCCAGCCGTTTCACCTGCCACGGCGGAGAATCCTGAAACTCGGGAAAGCGCAGGGCCGGGGTGACCTCGCCCGGGGCCGGGAACAGCTTCTGCATCAATCCGCGCTTCTGGCGGGTCAGGGCCTTAATCTCGTCCCCGGTCTTTTCTATGGCCTCATCCCACGTCTGGAGGCAATCGGCAATCTCGCCCTGTTCCGGAAGCGAAGGGAGCGGGATTTTGAAGTTCAAAAGCGGACCTCGAACGATCTGAGGTTGTGCTGATCCGCTGATGATCCTTTGTGTTCCAGTAAAGCCAATTATCTCAGCGAGAAAAGGCTTGAGGACAATTTCTTCTTGCACATCATCCAGGCACATTGCGTTACCAGTAATGTAGGATGGGCCGGGAACGACCGATACCTCACCGCAACTGCCACGGCACCCGATTACAACCGTATCCTCCAAGTGGTTGAAGGTGGAATAGAACCCGATAAAGCCGTTTGCTCCAAAGACTGGATAGCCCTCCGGAAGCAGGTCCTTCTCGCTAATCGTTTTCCACTGTTTTGGCCTGCAGAGGTCCCCCAACCGCTTCACTTCCCATGGCGGGGCGTCCCGGAACCCGGGAAAGCGCAAGGCCGGGACCGGCCCTTCGGGCCTGTCGTCACCGTTCTTCATAAGCTTCCAGCCCCGAAATCCCGTGCCCTTCCGCCCGGCGGTGCAAAAGCGGGATGAGATCCCGCATCAGCGCCTGCTCCGCCTCAAAGCGGGCCTTCCAGCCCAGCCCCCCGGGCCGGAACAGCCCGGTCAGGGCGGCGGCGTCAAAAATATAACCGCCCAGAATATCGTCGATAAAGTCCTGCAGGACCTCGACCGCAAGCCCGTGTTCCGCGGCGATGTGCTCTGTCTCTTCGACTTGGCGGTCATGCCTGAAACGCACATAGTCTTCGCGGATTTCCGTCTCGCTGCGTCCCGTGCCCGGCTCAAGTGTGTAAATAAAGTCCCTGATGCTGTCACGCTCTTCCAGCAGCCGCGTGCTGCCGGAAATCAGGCCGATCAGCTCCTCCCGGGTCATGTTCCGCTTCTCCGGCCCGGCCTCGGAAAAGCGGGCCGCCAGCTTCATGATATAGTCGTAATCAATAAGCGCGGAGTCAAAAAGCACGAACTCGAATTCCAGGTTGTCGATAGTGTCACCGGAACTGTCGGTCCCGGACCGCCGTTTTTTCAGGCGTGTGGCCATCTCAATATACTGGGCGGAAAAAGCGCGCAGGTCGTCGCGGGGCATGAGCGTTTCAATCTGCGCTTTCTCACCGGTGTCGAGGTCCGTGTACTGATCGAGCCGGGTGGTCAGGCGGCGGACCTCCCTGAACCGGTTGATGAAGGCGGCGCGGGCTTCATCACCTTTGAGGTCGGCCACCCGTTCGGGACGGCCGTCCAGTCCCTGGGATGTCATGAAGTCCTTCAGCCGACGGGTTTCCTGTTCCAGCCTGTCGATAAGTTTGGGCGCCGGGTCCACCAGCCAGATTTCCCGGGCGCCTTTCGCGTCCGCCTCACCCGAGAACAGCCCGATGGCCTCATCAACGGCGTCCCCCTGGGCGCGAAAGTCGAGGATGTTGCCGAAAGGTTTGGAACCGTCAAGCACCCGGTTGGTGCGCGAAAACCCCTGGATGAGGCCGTGATATTTGAGGGCCTTGTCCACATAGAGCGTATTGAGATACTGCGAGTCAAACCCGGTGAGCAGCATGTCCACAACAATGGTAATGTCGATCTTCTGTTTGCGCGGCAGGTCGGTATCGGGATATTTCTGGCTCTTTATGCGCTGCTGCACGTCCTGATAGTAGAGATCAAAATCCGCCAGGTCATGACCGGTGCCGTAGCGGGCATTGTAGTCGGAGATTATGTCTGCAAGGGCGGCTTTTTTGCGGTCGGGCTCAACGGTGTTGTCGGCCTTTTCCTGCGGCAGGTCCTCCTGTAACTGGGCAACGTCCCGGTCGCCCCCGGCAGGCGGCGAGAAGACGCAGGCAATCCCGAGGGGGATAAACTCTTCATAAGTCCTGGCCCGTTCGGCCTGAACCTCCCTGAACAGGCGGTAGTATGCAATGGCATCGTTAATCGAGGCCGTGGCCATCAGGGCGTTGAACTTGCGCCGGTTCGTAAGCGCGTCGTGCTTTTCAAGAATGGCCTCGACGGCGGCCTGCCGGGCTAGGGGTTCGCCGGGTTTGACCGGTGCCCCTGTATCTTTGGGTTTGAAATAATCGATGTGAAACTGCAGCACATTGCCGTCATCAATGGCGTGGGTGATGGTGTAGGCGTGCAGCCGATTCTGGAAAATGTCGGCGGTGGTGGCGAGGCGGGCCTGATCGCCTTCAATGCGCCGGGAGGTGGCGTTTTTGTCAAAGATCGGGGTCCCGGTAAACCCGAACAGCCGGGCTTCGGGGAAAAAATCGCGAATGGCCTCGTGGTTCTCGCCGAACTGGGAACGGTGACATTCATCAAAGATGAATACGATACGTGTATGGCGCAGCGATCGCAACTGCTCGCGATGCTGTTTTTTGTCGGCCAGGGCCAGGCCGAGTTTCTGAATGGTGGTGACGATCACCTTGTCCCTGTAATCACGGGAGAGCAGACGCTGCACGAGGGTCCGGGTGTTGGTGTTCTCCTCGACACAACCGGGCTGAAACCGGTTGAATTCCTCCCGGGTCTGCCGGTCGAGGTCCTTGCGGTCGACGACGAACAGGCACTTTTCAATATCGGGATTACCCTTCAGAAGTGTGGACGCCTTGAAGGAGGTCAGCGTCTTTCCCGACCCCGTCGTGTGCCAGATATAGCCGTTTCCCCGGTTTTCGCGGATACAGTCGACCATGGCTTTAACCGCGTAGATCTGATAGGGGCGCATCATCATGAGTTTGCGCTCATTCCAGATCAGGACCATGTACCGGCTGATCATCTCCGCCAGCGGGCACTTGGCAAGAAATTGATCCGCAAATGCGTTCAGGTGCACCACTTTCCTGTTGTCCGGCGTGGCCCATGTGTAGACCGGCAGAAACCGCTCTTTTACGTCAAACCGGAAGTGCGCATCATTGTTGTTGGCAAAATACCAGGTCTGGCCGCGATTGCTCACGATGAACAGCTGCATGAAGCACAACAGGCTGTTCCCGTAGCCGTTTCCGGAATCGTTGCGATATTTGATGATCTGTTCCATCGCCCGTCGGGGTGAAACCTCAAGGGATTTCAGCTCAATCTGCACGAGCGGTAACCCGTTGATCAACACGATGACATCATAACGGTGGTGGCTGCTGCGGGTGTTGATGCGAAGCTGGTTGACCACTTCAAAGCTGTTTTTGCACCAGTCCTCCAGATTGACGAGTTGATATTTCAGCGGTGTCCCGTCCTCCCGCTCAAAATTCTCCATATTCCGCAAGGCTTCGGCGTTGGCGTAAACATCCGGGGTAACGATGGAATTGAGCAGACGGGCGAATTCGGTGTCGGTCAGTCTGACGCGGTTGAGGGCCTCAAACTTCTCCCGGAAGTTCGCTTCCAGAGCCTCCCGATCCCGAATGTCGGCCCGATAGGAATAGTTCAGGCCGATCAGTTTTTTGATAAGCTCCTGCTCGATTTCGTTTTCTGTTCTCATGTTACTGTCATGTCCACAGGTCACAACCGGCGGTCAAAAAGCCGCACTGCGCAACATCTAGCAGGGGGAGGGGCCTCTGTCGAGAGTTGGCATCACCCCTCAATCCTGTCATCAGCGGGAGGCGGTGATTTCAGGTTGTATAAAATCCGCCGGGCGTCAGAAACGGTATTTTTGCCTGACCCGCCTCAAGGCAGGCCCGTCATCCACATCGACCAGGGTTCGAAGCCTGGCGACCGAGCCTCTGATATTGGCCTGAATATCCTTGAGTGTATGCCCTGACGACCAGCGGACGTTGTCAAATACACAGGGTTTTACCGGGGCACGCATCGCCATGAACCAGAATCCGCCATCATCAGCCGGACCGAAAACGGCGGCGTTGGAACGCAGGAATCTGAACCCGCGGGCAATGTCTGACGCCCTGACCTGAGGCGCATCTGTGCCAATCACGCCCATGGGACCCTTGCGGGAGGCAAACATATGTGCCAGCCGCGCAGAGAGTGAGCCGCGGACCTGCCCTGTCTGCATTTGTCCGTCCCATCCCCTGACCTGTCCGATATAGCGGGCCGGGGTCACAGCCAGGACCACATTCCAGCGCGGATCACTGACATTGCGGATGATGCGGCTCGTCATGGCACAATAGAGCCTTTTGGCATGAACAATACCGATGTCGGCGGCCAGACGTGTCTTGGCTTTGCCGATAATCGGAGCCCTGGCAAATATGACAAGCGTCGGCCGGATCATGTGTAATCCCTGATGAGGCAGCTGATGTCCTCACCTTTCCAATAGCGGCGCAACAGTTTGAGGTTCGCCCAGCCCCGTTTGAAAAACCCGTCGCGCTCATATTTGGCGGCTGATGTCATGATATGTGTGCGCAATGACCGGATTCGCCGCCGCCCCAGGCGCCTGATAATATCCACATCCTCGAACAGATCCATATCCGCGTAACCGCCGATCCTGTCATACAGTGCTCTGGATATCAAAAGACCCTGATCCCCGTAAGGCAGGCCCAGGATGCGCGACCGTACCCACACGAGCCCTTCAACAATCCGGGCCTGCCAGTGTCGGCTGTCAAAACGCAGGTCGAAACAGGCGGCTTTTTCAGGATGTGTATTGATGTGGCGGCTGACCGCCTCAGGCCAGGTTTCCACCAACCGGCTATCGGAATGCAAAAACAGCAACCAGTCACATTCCGCTGACCATGCGGCCCCGCGACTCAACTGTCGACCGCGACCGGCTGTGCCCAAAGCCAAAACCGCCCCGTGGGACAGTGAAACGGCCAATGTGTCATCATCAGATCCGCCATCCGATATCACCAGCCGCTCCGCTGCGTCTGCGACCTGCGGCAGAAGTTCCGACAGACTGTCCCGGGCATTCAATGCGGATATGATCACCGCCGGCATGATGACCGTTCCCGATAAAAAGGCAGGAAAAAACCGGCTGCGAAGGTGGGCATCCGACCCGGTATGCTGGCCCGGTTGCCCACCGCGGCCGGAACCGAATCGCCAACTCTTGCACCGCAACGAAATTTGGACACAATGCACTCCTGATTCAAATTTTACGAGCCCTTGACAGACTCCGGGGTGGCGACAATGCACACCCTTAACACTACAGGCAGGAAGCCGATTCAAGTATGAATTCTCTGTCACCCGACCTTGAACATGAACGCCGGATAAAGGGAATCGTCTGCGGCGTGGATGAAGCGGGGCGCGGCCCGTTGGCGGGCCCGGTGGTTGCGGCGGCGGTCATACTGAATCCTGACTGTATTCCATCCGGACTAAATGACAGCAAGGTGCTCAGCGCAGCCCGGCGCCGGTCCCTGTACGGGGATATTGTATCCGCGCATCAGGTCGGGGTAGCCATTGCAGAACCTGAGGAAATTGACCGCATGAACATTCTCGGCGCAAGTCTTGCGGCCATGCGGCGGGCCGTTCTGGCCCTGCCAATCACACCGGATCACGCCTTGATCGACGGTAACCGACAACCGCCTGATCTGCCGTGTCATAGCGAAACCGTTATCAAGGGTGACGCGAAGAGCCTGTCCATTGCCGCGGCTTCCATCCTTGCAAAGGTGACGCGCGACCGGTTGATGATATTAGCGGATGAGCGTTTTCCGGGTTACGGCTTTGCCCGGCACAAAGGCTATCCGACTGCATTTCACCGCAGTCAACTAAACAGGCTCGGCCCCTGCCCGATTCATCGCCGCGGTTTCGCGCCCGTGGATATTAACCTCCCCTGATAAAACCTTAAAAAACATATATTTTCCAGCCGGTTAAACTTTTGGTAAGCAGCCGGATCAATCATTTGCCCGTGATACGGACATGATTCGAATAATGACCAAAGGCCCAGTTATAAACCACGCGGAGCTGCCCCTCAACACAATCATTCAGGGTGACGGCATAGACGGGATGAATGCCCTGCCCGAAGAATCGGTCGATCTCGTTTTTGCGGATCCCCCCTACAATCTGCAACTCAGGGGTAAACTGATGCGCCCGGACGACTCCGTTGTCAACGGTGTGAGTGAGGATTGGGACCGGTTCGACACCGTGGATGCCTACGATCTGTTTACCCATGACTGGCTGAGGGCGGCCCGGCGCATATTGAAACCCGACGGCTCGCTTTGGGTCATGGGCAGTTATCATAACATTTTTCGTGTCGGCTGTGTGCTGCAGGATCAGCAATTCTGGATTCAGAACGATGTGATCTGGCGCAAAACCAATCCCATGCCGAATTTTCGCGGCACGCGGTTCACCAACGCCCATGAAACCCTGATCTGGGCCACCAAATATGAAAACTCGCGGCCAACGTTCAACTACAACGCCATGAAAATGATGAACGATGGTGTGCAAATGCGCTCCGACTGGACCCTGCCCATCTGCACAGGCCGCGAACGGCTCAGGAAATCCAACGGCGACAAGGCGCATCCGACACAGAAGCCGGAAAGTGTTTTGCATCGTGTGATTCTCTCCACCTCCAACCCGGGCGATATCGTTGTCGATCCCTTTTTCGGCACCGGCACAACAGGTGCCGTCGCCAAGAAACTTGGCCGGAATTTTATCGGGTTTGAGATGGAGAAGGAATACGTCATCCGTGCCGGTCGCCGCATTGACAGGATCAAGACCGCCCAAGGGGTGGGAATTGATGTCACCCGTTCCAGGCGTCGTGAACCCCGCATACCCTTCGGAACCCTGATCGAGCGCGGCCTCATCAACCCCGGTACACAACTGTTTTCATCGGACGGTCGCCACACGGCCAGAGTCCGGGCCGACGGTTCAGTCGTAACTGACACACATGAGGGCTCCATTCATCGGGTCGGGGCCGATGTGCAAAATGTCGCCAGTTGCAACGGCTGGACTTTCTGGCATTTCCGTACTCCGCAAGGTTTGACGCAGATTGACGCCTTGCGCGGTCTTGTCCACGCCGAAGCGGGGGCCTAAATTTGTTTGAGGCATTTGCGCATCACCGTAGGTAAGGCATAGGTGCCGACACCGGATGATTCGGCCCAGATCCCGTCAATGCCGGATGTTGTTTCGATCTCGCCCACATAGACGTCCAGCCGTAATTTGAAATGTGTGAAGACGTGCCGGACAGGAGCAGGCTCCTTTGTCCATTCCGCTTTGACCGGCGCGTCTCTTAACGGCGCTTCGGGAACTTCACCCCATTCCGTTCCCGGAAAGCCCGTCATGCCTCCGAGCAGACCCTTGTCCGGACGGCGCTCCAGCAGGACTTTGTCACCGCATCTCAGGATGAAGACAGCACCGTAACGGATGGGCAAGGTGTGTTTTTTGATCCTTCGCGGATAATCCGTCTCAACACCGGCCCTGTTTGCCTGACAGGCCCAACTCCATGGACACATTCCGCAATGCGGACTTTTGGGCGTGCAGACATTCGCGCCCAAATCCATCAGCGCCTGGCCATAATCGCCCGGACGGTCATCCGTGACGAGTGTTGCCGCGTACTTTCTGATCGCCGATTTGCCCTTGGGCAGGGGGGCCTCGACCCGGAACATGCGGCTGATCACCCGTTCCACATTGCCGTCAACGATATTTGTCGGTTCGTCAAAACAGATCGCGGCCATGGTGGCCGCCGTGTAGGGGCCGATACCGGGCAGCTGCAACAGCCCGGCCTCGCTTTCCGGAAATCTGCCGCCATAGGCATCCCGGACAATCTGCGCGCATTTATGCAGGTTGCGGGCGCGGGCGTAGTAGCCAAGCCCGGCCCACATGGCGAGAATATGATCACGGCTCGCATCGGCGAGATCCGTGACTGTGGGAAATTCATCAACAATGCGCATCCAGTAAGGGGCACCGTGGGCGATCGTCGTCTGCTGTAGCATAATCTCGGACAGCCAGACCTTGTAAGGATCGGCAGTGACTCCCCTTGCCCGGTCTTCGGGCCGGATGCGCCATGGGAGCATGCGGCCTTCCCGATCATACCAACCCAGCAGATCCGCGCGTAGTTTGTGTATATCCATCTGTTTTTTCATGTCACAATCGACCGTGGCCCTTTACGCCTGGCCGACAATGGAGCACAAGATACCATGGCTTCCCGGGACGAGCACAGGACCTTGCAGAACCGCCTGATAGCAGCACGGTGGCTGGAAACACAGCGCGGCCGTCCGCAATACCGCCCGGCCCCGCATTTGTCGCATCATGTATCCAGAGTTGTCCGGCCCCTGTCAAAAAAGTATGGCGGCAGTGTCTCTGACTTGCGGCAGCACTGGGCGGAGATTATCGGCCCGAAATTCGGCAAACTCACCCAACCGCTCAAATTTACCGGATCACCCAGGGGACGCAGATTGATTATCGGCGCTCCGGGACCGGCCGCGGCCCTGATGATGGCATCAAAAACGCAGATTCTTGACAGGCTCAATGCTTATTTGGGACGGGATTATGTAAAGGATATCTACGTTACCCAAAGCCGCACGCGGGCGGAAACACCAAACTACAGGCCCGTGCCGGAGCGGGGTTTAACAGCGCATAAACAGGCACAACTGAAAACAGGCCTGACCCGCATTGCCGATCCTGATCTCAGGACAGCCCTGGAAAAGCTCGGACGGCAGATTTTGTCCAGGGAGGGAGTGACCGGGGACAGGCACCCGGAACGCACCCCGAAACCGCCTCAATAACCTTGCCAACGGGAAAACCGGATAGCTGTTTACTGTTTTACACAGCTGTTAATTGTTTTACAAGGTCTTAACGGCAGACTTGCCATGATCCCGTAAACTGAGAGACTGATCCATGTTAAAAAAACATCATACCGATTCGCATAGACGGGGTTCGCTGATGCGAAGAACCGTCGCCGCGTTTGTTGCAGCCACCCTGTTGACCGCTTGCGGCGGGCCGGATACAACAACCCCACAAAGCAAATACGAAGTCGAAGGCGACCATGCCGTTGGCAATCCTGATGCGCCGATCACCGTGGTCGAATATGCTTCCGTGGTGTGCGGAGGCTGCGCAACCTGGTATAATGAAGTCTACCCGGATTTCAAGAAGACCTATATTGATACGGGTAAAGTCCGGTTCGTCTTTCGTGAATTCCCGACAGTTCCGGAAAATTTTGCCTTTGCCGGGTTTACAATTGCAAATTGTGCCGACAGGAAACGGTTCTTTGATAATATCTCCCTGCAGTTCAAACGCCAGCGCGCCATATTGACCTCGGAAAATCCCCGCAAGGCTTATGAGGATCTGGCCAAAGCGTCGGGCCTGTCCGTGGCTGAGTACGAAGCCTGTCTGCAGGATGAGGCGTGGATAGACGAATATAGTGCCGGCATCACAGCGGCGCGCGAACAAGGCGTCGACTCGACTCCCACATTCTTTATCAACGGTGTAAAGGAAAGAGTTTTCCTGTTGGAGGATTTCGCCGAGAAATTCAGACCCATCCTGGGTGACCCGGCGGCCGGGACAGAAGCCGGTGCGGGTGAAGCGCCGGAAAATACACATGATCGCCCGGTCGACGATCCTGAAGGCACTCAAGACCTGGAGGAGATCGCCGAAGATAACGCCATACAGCAGGAATCACTCAAAGAGTAAGCCGTGGCCGGGCTCATTTTCAATCGGATCAGACTTGTCGGGTTCAAGTCGTTTGTTGACCCGACAGATTTTCTGATTGAGCCGGGCCAGACCGGAGTTGTCGGACCTAACGGGTGCGGCAAGTCCAACCTGCTGGAGGCCATTCGCTGGGTGATGGGAGCCAACTCCGCCAAGGCCATGCGTGCCGCGGGCATGAATGATGTTATCTTTAACGGCACCAAAACCCGTCCCGGTCGTAATCAGGCGCATGTGACGCTCTTTATTGATAATTCTGCCCGGGTTGCACCTTCGGCCCTTAATGATGAAGATGCCCTCGAAGTCACGCGCATCCTCACGGCAGGCAAAGGCAGCATCTATAAAGTCAACGGTAGAACGGTCCGCGCCAGGGATGTGCAACTTTTATTTGCCGATGCGAGTACCGGGGCCAACTCTCCGGCCCTTGTCCGGCAGGGGCAGATTTCCGGGCTGATTGCAGCCAAACCATCCAATCGCCGTCGTATCCTCGAAGAAGCTGCCGGAATATCAGGTCTCCATACGCGCCGCCATGAAGCGGAATTGCGCCTGCGGGCCGCCGAGGCCAATCTTGAGCGGCTTGATGATATTATTGCACAAATTGAGAGCCAGCTGGCTTCACTCCGGCATCAATCACGACAGGCCGCGCGGTATAAGCGTCTCGCCGGGGAGATTCATGAATACAAGGCCCTGCTCTGGTTAAAGCGCTGGCAGAACGCCTTGGAAAACCTGGCGGAGTCGGAAGTCGATGTGCAGACGCACGAGAACGCAGTTACCAACACCGCCCGTGCTGCCGCCGAACTGACCGCGCGGGTTGCCAAACTGGCGTCTGAACTGACACCCAAACGGGAACAACAGTTGATTAGCGCTGCGGTTCTGGCTCGCCTGCACGCCGCCCACGAAGTATTGGAAGCCGATGAGGCGAAAGCGCGGACCGATATTCAAAGACTTGCCGATGACATGGCACAAATCACCCGCGATATTGACCGCGAAACGGATATTTTGACCGATTCCGCACGGGCTCTGGAACGGTTGAATTCCGAAAAGGCAAGTCTGTCGGGACGGGATGACCCGGGCAACGCCATTGCTGCGGCCAGGGCGGCTGCGGATGAGGCGGTCGCGCGACGCAGCTCACTGGAAGCGGACTATAATGAACTCACCTGTCATATGGCGGATCATGCCGCACGGCGTGGCAGTGCCGCACGAGATCTGGAACGGATCAGCGCACGCCTCTTAAGGCTTGAGTCGGATCGTAATGCCCTGAGAACAAAGCTGGATAAACTCCAACAGGATCGCCCGGATGATTCCGGTGATTTTTTCGAGGCTTCACTGAACGAAGCCCGGGACGCCCTTGATGCGGTCCGCCAGTCCGAAGCGGAGCTGCAGAACCGGATGGACACTGCAGAAACCCGTGAACAGTCGACCCGGGATGTGTTGGCCGGAGCCCGCACCGCGCTGGATCGTTTGACCGCCGAGCAGGATGCGCTGGCACAGGTTGTTCTCCCAAGGCAGGCCGACGGAGAATCCGATCCTGTTCTCGGGCAGTTAAATGTCACATGCGGTTATGAAGTGGCGCTGGCTGTGGCGCTCGGGGATGATCTGAATGCACCGATCGGTAAAACATCCGATATGCACTGGGGCGGAGCCGGGAAGCCAACCCAACTCCTGCCTGATGGTGCCGTACCCTTGTCCGATTTCGTCACGGCACCGGACGAGCTTGCGGCGCGATTATCGCAGGTCGGCGTGGTTGGTACCGACAAAATGGCCGCGCTTGAACCTGATTTGAAGCCGGGCCAGCGACTGGTGTGCACGAACGGTCACCTCATCCGCTGGGACGGGTTTGAAATCCGTTCGGGGGCTGAAACGTCTGCCGCCGTGCGCCTGAAACAGCAAAACAGGCTGGACGACTTACGCGCCGGGATAGATGTGCAGTCAAGGCGGGTTGAAGCCGCTCAAACCGAATTCGAAGCAGCACAGGCCGCCTGCAAGATACTTTGCGGCGAGCTTGAAACACTACGTTCGAAAACTCTGGCGCTTGAAAAAACGGCCCGTGAAGCCCGGGACAGCCTGGCCCGGCTTGAAACCGAAACGGTACAATTCGAAGCCGGGTGTCGGACAGTCACCGAACGTATGACCCATATTGAAGCGGACATGTCCGAACTCACCGGGCAAAAAAAATTTTTTGAAGCCGGTCTGGCACAAATCGAAGACGGCCCGGATTTCACCGCCAGACAGGCAGAGCTGTCCACCAAACTTGCAGCCGCCCGCAGCACGGCCAATGAAACAGGCGCCCATTACCGCAGCCTCGTCAGTCAGGCACAGTCCCGCCGGACGCGGCTTGAAAATATTACATCCGAAATGGCGGATTGGGACAAGCGTCAATCCCTGGCCGCAAGCCGTCTTGAAAACCTTCAAACTCGCTTCACCAGGACAAAAATAGCGCACACGCAGGCTATATCCGGCCCGGATCAGTTCAAGGTGCGCCGGGACAAACTCTTCGCCGAGCTGGAGAATGCGGAAAATCGCCGCAACAAAGCCGCCGATGACCTCTCGGATCTCGAAAACCGCATAAAGGCACTGGAAACGCAGGCCCGCGAGATTGAGCAGGCGCATAGTACAGCCCGCGAAGATCGCGCAGTCTCGGAAGCCCGGTTGACCGCCGCCAGGGAGCGGGTTGAGGATATCCACGCACGTATTATCGAAACCCTGTTTGTGGGCCCGGAAAAACTGACCGGGCTTCTCGGAGAGAAGCGCGCGGACTCCGGCCTGACGGAGCCGGATATCGGGAAAAAACTCGACCGCCTGCAATCCTGGCGCGAGCGCATGGGCGCGGTGAACCTGCGCGCCGACGCCGAAATCGCCGAACAGGAAGAACATCTTGCCGCCATGGGCGATGAGCGTGCTGATCTCGTCGCTGCCATAGCCCAACTGCGAGAAGGTATTGACACCCTCAATTCCGAAGGACGGCAACGGTTGCTCGAAGCCTTTGATGTGGTCAACGGCCATTTCAGACGACTTTTCCATACACTTTTCGGCGGAGGCGAGGCGGCCCTCGCCCTGACAGAGTCAGATGACCCTCTTGAAGCCGGGCTGGAAATCATGGTGAATCCGCCCGGAAAAAAACCCGGTTCCATGTCGCTCCTCTCCGGCGGGGAACAGGCATTGACAGCGACGGCTCTCATTTTCGCTGTCTTTCTCTCCAACCCCGCACCCATCTGTGTCCTTGATGAAGTTGATGCACCTTTGGACGATACCAATGTGTCGCGCTATTGCGACCTGCTCGACGCAATGACGAAACAGACTCATACCAGATTTATCACTATTACCCACAACGCTGTCACCATGTCCCGTATGGACAGACTCTTCGGCATTACCATGGCCGAACCGGGTGTCTCACAGCTTTTATCCATGGAGCTGTCACGGGCAACAAGACTTGTGGCGGCGGAGTAGGTGCTCAATGATTCGCACACCGCAGTTGACCGATTCGCGTATTCGCGGGTCCCGCGGGCGGGCCCTGATGTCGCACCTGTTACAGAATTTACCAAACACAATAAAACAGGCGTTTGGCACCCCGCTAATCCGGTTGACTCACGCATCTTCCCCGGGTAGGTTTCGCCTGCTTTTTCGGGGAAGTCCCGGCGAACAGCAGGAGCCCATGTCAGATCAAGACGGAACATCCCGGTCCCGGTCCGCGAATGACACAATCGACGCCCTGGCAGACCGGCTGGATGCGGCGCGGCGAAAACACTTGAAGCCGGATGAAAAGCCGACATCCGCCATGGCCCTGGGTTTTAAATACGCGACCGAATTTACGGTCGCGACACTGGTCGGGGCTGCCCTCGGATTCGGTATCGACAAGCTGGTCGGAACGTCGCCCTGGGGACTTCTGGCCGGACTGGTTTTGGGCTTGTGCGCAGGGGTTCGGGAGATCATCCTGTCGGCACAAAAGGGTATGGAACAGGGTCAAACGGCGATATCGTCAGAGGACCCTGAACAGGAGCAATAGGGCGGATGGCAGCCGACGGCGAAGGAAAAAGAATTGACCCGATTTCACAATTTGAGATCACGCCAATGGCCGAATGGAAGGTCGGCAGTTATGATCTCAGTTTTACGAACTCCTCACTTATGATGCTGATTGCGGTCGGTTTGATTCTCCTGTGGCTGTTCCTCTCGACAGGCAGGCGCTCTCTGGTCCCGGGTCGCTGGCAATCCATTGTCGAGCTGTCCTATGAATTCATCGGGAATATGATCCGTTCAACGGCCGGCTCAGACGGCTTGCGGTTTTTCCCCTTCGTTTTTTCGCTTTTCATGTTCATTCTGTTTGCCAACATGCTTGGCATGATTCCGTTCTTCTTTACGACAACCAGCCACATTGTTGTAACCTTCACGCTGGCCATGATGGTGATGTGCCTCGTCATAGGCTATGGTGTCTACAGGAATGGTTGGGGATTTTTGCGCCTGTTCTGGCCGTCCGGCATTCCCCTCGCCATCGTCTGGTTTGTAGCCATACTCGAAGTGATTTCGTTCATGTCCCGCCCGATCAGCCTGTCCGTACGTCTCTGGGCGAATATGCTGGCCGGACATATCCTGCTGAAACTCTTCGCCGGATTTGCCGTGATGATGGTCGGGGCCTTTGGCCTTTTTCCGGGTGTTTTCGGCGCCCTAATACCCTTCGCCATGACTTTTGCCCTGGTGCCGCTGGAATTTCTCGTGGCCTTTGTCCAAGCTTATGTTTTTGCCCTTTTGACTTGCGTTTATCTGTCAGATGCGCTTCATCCGGGCCACCATTAAAATCAATCCAATCTGCAACACTCGAAATCATCAGGAGAAAATCATGGACGCAGACGCAGCAAAATATATCGGTGCAGGTCTGGCCTGTCTGGGCATGGCCGGTGCCGGAGTCGGTGTGGGTATAATTTTCGGCAACTTCCTGTCCGGGGCCCTGCGCAACCCATCCGCCGCCCCGGGCCAGTTTGCAAACCTCATTTTCGGCTTTGCCGTGACCGAAGCCCTCGGCATTTTCTCATTTGCCGTCGCCCTCATTCTGATGTTCGTGCTCTAGGCCATCCGGATCAAACAGAGCACCCGCCATGATCCGGACATATCTTTCCCTGTCAGTCACAACTGTTTCAGCGGCATCGGCCGTCGCCGCCGAATCATCGGGCGAAACCACGTTCCCGCCTTTTGACCCGGGATATTTTTCAACCCAGATTTTCTGGTTGCTGATCAGTTTCGGGATTCTCTATTTCGTTCTCTCGCGGGGGATTCTGCGGCGCGTCGGGCAAATTCTGGAGGAGCGGTCCGACCACATCACCGATGATCTGGATAAGGCTTCCCGCATGCAGAGTCAGGCGCGAGAGGCGCAGAAACATCGTGAACGGGCCCTCACCGATGCCAGGGCCGAAGCACAAGGCGTGGTTGAGGCGACCCGGCAATCTGTCGATGCTGAAATCAAAAGGAGTATCGCTGCAGCTGATGCCCAAGCCGGGGAACAGGCGGAAATCGCTGAAATGCGTATCCGCAAGATGCGATCCGAGGCCTTGTCCCGGATTGACGAAATTGCAGCCGATGTGGCCCAGGCCGCTATTGAAAAGGTGGCCGGGAAATCCGTGACGGTCGCCCGGATCAAATCGGTACTGAATTAGGAGGAGTATCACGTGTATTTCGATTTTGATCCCGGGAAACCAACATTATGGATTTTCGTTGCCGTTATCCTGTTTTTTATCGCTTTGCTGTTTTTTGGCGTTCACAAAAAAGTCGCCGACAGTCTTGATGCCCGCGCCGAACGTATCAGGATGGATATCAATGAGGCGCGTCGCCTGCGTGAGGAAGCGCAAGATTTGCTGGCCTCTTGTCAACGCAAGCAAAAAGAAGCGGAAAAAAAGGCGGAAGAGATTATCAAGCGGGCCAGAAATGATGCCGACGTCATGGTCGAACGCTCACGCAGGGAGACGGCTGGGCGTCTGGAACGCCGCGCGGCTCTGGCCGAAGCCAGAATTGCCAACGCCGAATCACAGGCCCTCTCTGAAGTCCGTGCCCGTGCCATAGGTGCTGCCATTGCGGCAGCCGGGAAAATCCTTGGCAGGGATATGACCGCAGCGGACCACGCACGCCTCATTGATGAAGGCATCGCCCGGATGGGTAAGTCATTTCGTTAAGCTGAATTGACAAGGCTTCCAATCCGGAGGCTTCTTATGCCTGTTTCGCCGCTTTCGGGGGTTCGTCCGGCGGCTTCCAACGCAGGATTGGATTGCGGGCGGCCCGGGTTTCATCCAGACGTCGCAACGGTGCGTGAATCGGTGCGGCCTTGAAGTTTTCCACATCCCCCGATCCGGCCCGTTCGGCCAGTGACCGCATGGAAGTGATAAAACGATCCAGTTCCTCCCTGCTCTCGGACTCGGTCGGTTCAATCAACATGGCTCCATGAACGACCATTGGGAAATACATGGTCATGGGGTGATAGCCTTCGTCGATCATGGCCTTGGCAAAATCCAGGGTCTCAATACCGGTATCCCTGAGGAAGCGATCATCAAACAAAGCCTCATGCATGCAAAGCCCGCCAAAGGCCGGAGTCATGACATCCGAGAGTGACGCCTGTATATAGTTGGCGTTGAGTACGGCGTCTTCCGTGGCCTGCTTCAATCCGTCCGCGCCGTGGCTCATCATATAGGTCAGCGCACGGATGAACATGCCCATCTGTCCATGAAAGGCACACATCCGGCCAAACGACCTGTTATCTGCATCTTCGATCAGGCGGTAGGACTCCCCGTCTTTTACCACAAAGGGCACAGGCGCATAATCCTTGAGCGCTTCGGACAGCACAGTCGGGCCGGAACCGGGGCCGCCTCCGCCGTGGGGTGTGGAAAACGTCTTGTGCAGGTTCAGGTGCATGGCATCAATGCCCAGATCACCCGGACGTACCCGTCCAACCAGAGCATTGAAATTCGCCCCGTCACAATAAAAGTAACCGCCCGTCTTGTGGATCAAATCGGCAATTTCAATAACATCCCGCTCAAACAATCCGCATGTGTTCGGATTGGTCAGCATTATACCGGCAATATCATCGCCATGGACGAGTTTTTCGCGTAGCGTCTCCATATGGATACATCCCTGATCCGTTCCCGGAATTTCATCGACGCTAAAGCCGCATCGCACGGCGGTGGCCGGATTTGTGCCGTGGGCCGATTCCGGCACCAGCACGCGGCGACGTTTGGACTCGCCGTCGGCATCAAGCCGCGCACGAATAGCCATCATGCCGCAAAGTTCGCCATGGGCACCGGCCTTGGGAGACATGGCCACAGTCGGCATACCGGTCAGGGTCGTAATCCAGTGCGCGAGCTCATGGATGAGTTCCAGCGCACCTTGTACCGTGCTCTCAGGCTGCAGGGGATGAACATCCGCGAGGCCCTGCAAGCGCGCCATTTTCTCGTTCAGGCGTGGATTATGCTTCATGGTACAGGAGCCGAGGGGATAGACACCAAGATCAATGGCGTAGTTTTTTTGTGAAAGGCGTATATAGTGGCGCAGGGTTTCCGGCTCGCTCAGACCCGGCAAACCGATGTCGCCCTTGCGCTCCATGCTCCCAAGACGACTTTCTGTGCCCTTTGGTTCCGGTAAATCCACACCTGTGCGGCGCGGCGTGCCTATCTCAAAAATCAGCTTTTGCACCTGATTAAGAGCTTTGGAACCGGACACCGTCTGCGGCGGATTGGAACCGGCTGCAACAGGTCTGGTGGGACGCCCTCCAGAATTCATGACAATGTCTCCTCAAGCGCGGCACCAAAAACCCGCATATCATCCCTACTCACGATTTCGGTCGCACAGACGAGGAGCAGGTCTTCGTTCCTGCCGGGAGTCAATCTCGAAACCGGGACACCACCGAGGATGTTTTTCGAAGCCAAAACCTCAACCACACCGGCAGCGGATGTGTTCAGACGCACCGTGAATTCATTAAAGAAGCTGTCATTCAGGACCTTGGCTCCGTTGATAGCGTCAATCTCATCGGCGAGAGCGCAGGCGGTTTCATGGTTGAGTGCGGCGAGCCGCTTCAGCCCGGTATCACCGAGCAGGGTCATGTGGATTGTGAAGGCCATGCAGCACAGCCCGGAATTGGTGCAGATATTACTGGTCGCTTTTTCACGGCGGATATGCTGTTCGCGTGTCGACAGTGTCAGCACAAAACCCCGCTCGCCATTCGCGTCAACCGTCTCGCCGCAAATGCGGCCCGGCATTTGCCGCACAAGTCTCTGACGACAGGCAAACAGGCCTATATGCGGCCCGCCAAAATTAAGACCTACACCCAGCCCCTGGCCTTCGCCGACGACAATATCTGCGCCCTGCTCCCCCGGTGACATGAGGGCCCCCAGGGCAACGGGCTCGGTAAAAACGGCGATCAACAGCGCACCCCTGGCGTGGGCGACTTCACATATGGGACGGAGATCAATAATTTCGCCAAAAAAATTGGGTGACTGCACCACAACGCAGGCGGTGTCGTCGTCAATATGATCAATGACATGGGCGTCCCGGCCCATGCGCGTATCCCGCTCATTAATGTCAATATCCAAGGTCTGTACCAGTGTCTGTGTCGCGGCGGCGTAATAGGGATGCAGGCCCGGCGCCAGCACGGCCCGGCGTCTTTTGTCCCTTGCCGCACGCGTGGCCATGATGACGGCTTCGGCACAGGCGGTGGAGCCGTCATACATGGAAGCATTGGCGACTTCCATCCCGGTCAAGAGCGCGACCTGTGTCTGGAACTCGAACAAGGCCTGCAATGTACCCTGGCTTATTTCCGGTTGGTATGGCGTATAGGCTGTCAGAAATTCGGAACGCTGGATCAGATGATCGACTGTGGCCGGAATATGGTGTTTGTAGGCGCCTGCACCGCAGAAAAACGGAACTGACGAGGCGGAGATGGATTTATCTGACAGTGCGCTCACATAACGCTCAACAGCCTGTTCCGACTGATGTCTGGGCAAATCGACCAAACCCTTGAGACGCACACTTTCGGGCACATCGTCAAACAGGTCATCAATTGAGCCGACGCCAACCACATCCAGCATGGCACGGCGATCATTTTCATTCAGAGGGAGGTAGCGCACGTTAAATCACTCTTCGTCAAGCCCAAAATGGCGGTCGGCATTGCAGGGACGTTAAAGCCCCTCGCAATATTCCCTGTATTCTGCCTCATCCATAAGACTTTCCAGCTCTGACATGTCCGACAATTTCATCCTCAAAAACCAGCCGTCTTCATCGGCGCTGTCATTGACCGTCCCGGGATCGTCTTCGAGGGCTTTATTTACTTCCGTGATCTCTCCGCCGACGGGGGCGTAAATTTCGGATGCCGCCTTTACCGACTCGACCACGGCAATCTCATCGCCCCGGCCGGGATTTGCGCCGATCCCGGGCAGTTCAACATAAACCACATCGCCCAGCTGTCTGGCCGCATAAGGCGAAATCCCGACGGTTCCGATGTCCCCGTCAACCCTTATCCATTCGTGGTCTTGCGTAAAATACAGGCTCATGACTTTCTCCTAACCCCTGAAATAATTATGCGTAATAAACGGCAGTTTCACGACTTTGGCCGGGCGGGCCTTGCCGCGTACAATCACGTGAATATCGGTGCCGACTTTGGTGAAAGGACGGGCCACATAGCCCATTGCGACCGGGCCGCCGACACTCGGCCCGAAACCTCCGGATGTGATTTCACCGATTGCATTCCCGTCCAGATCATGAACTTCAGTATGTTCCCGTGCTATCGCCCGGCCATGGGGCAGAATGCCGACGAGGCGCCGGGATGATCTGTCCGCAATATCCGCAGCGATGCGGGCCGCGCCCATGTAATTCGCATTCGCGGCCCGGCGATGTTTGGGAATTGACCAGAGCAGGCCCGCTTCAATCGGTGAGACATGTGTACCAATATCATGGCCATAGAGGCACAGCCCTGCTTCCATTCGCAGACTGTCCCGCGCCCCGAGGCCTGCCATTTCGACGGCCTCATGCTCCAGCAGGATACCTGCGAGTGCCTCGACATCGCCATGCTTGACGGAAATCTCATACCCGTCTTCACCCGTGTAGCCCGAGCGGGATACATACGCCCGGATGGTATCTGTCAGCGGGACATCGGCACCGGTCATGAAAACGAGATTCCTGACCGCCGGATTTAAGGCCCCCAGCACGTCCGGGGCCTTTGGCCCCTGCAGCGCAATAAGGGAGAGCGTATCATCCCCGACCGAAATATTCACACCATCGGGTAAGCAGGTCTTCAGGTGGACAAAGTCCCGGGCCTTGCAGCCCGCATTAACCACCAGATAAAGCGTATGATCACGGCCCCGCGTGCCCAGGCGGGATACCATCAGATCATCGAGAATACCGCCATCATCATTTAGCAGCTGCGTGTAGCGTTGTTGCCCGGGCAACAGGCTTTGAATATCCGCCGGAACCAGTCTTTCAAGCGCTTTGGCCGCGGTTTCGAATGTGCCGTCTCCGGCCCCGATGAAACACTGTCCCATATGGGATACGTCAAAAAGCCCGCATTTTTCGCGTGTGTGCAGATGTTCGCCCACAATACCCGGCACGTATTGCACTGGCATGTCATAACCCGCAAAGGGCACCATTTTCCCGCCACAGGCAACATGCTTGTTGTAGAGTTTCGTTTGCTTGCAATCACCCACAGGACAACCTCTCGAACGACGTCGACAATGCTGCCAACTGTCCTGATGGGCCTGAGAGATTTACCCCGTCGGCGGAACCGTTTCACCTGTCCGGTTCGCTTTCCAGCTTTGTATTTGTCCACGGTCCCTTTGACCTGAGCGTTTCCGGCAGCGGTTTCGTCTTCGGTGGCGAGTCAAACCCGCACTCTCCCGTGAACAAGACCAAGAATAATCAAAATCCCGGCAGAGTCAACCTGATAAAGTCCCACCAAAACCGATTCAGATTGCCCGCTGTGGACAATGTATCTCGTGACACCGGGCGTAGATGCAGGTCGTATCTGATTCAGCGGATCAGGAAGCCTGGCACAGGCAGTCGGCTTTTGGAGCTTTACAGGAAAGGAGCCTGTCGGGTTTACATCTGCTCCGGCGCCTCAATCCCGATGATATCAAGCCCCAGTGTCAGCTGCCGCAGTGTTGTTTGTGCGAGCGCCAGTCGCGATTGCCTGATATCCAGCGGCGTATTTTCGGCCAGTATCGGGCATTCCGTGTAAAAGCGCGAAAAGCTCTGCGCCAGACGGTAGACATGATCACACAGAATATGCGGTGCGTATTTTGACTCCGTGGCCTCAAGTGCACGGTCGAAACTGTCCAGGGTGAAAACCAGTTGCTGTTCAGCCTTGTCAAGGATCATGATTTGACCGGGCTTTACACCCTCCGCCCCGGCGCGTCGCAGGAGAGATTTGATGCGCACAGCCGCGTAGAGCAGATATGGCCCGGTCTTGCCATCGAAGGCGGTAAAGCGTTCCAGATCAAAAACGTAGTTGGTTGTACGCTGGTTTTGCAGATCGGCAAATTTCAGGGCGGCCAACCCGACTTTACCGGCAATATCCGCACGCGCACGATCATCGAAACCCAGCCCGATGCCCGACTCTTCAAGGCGCATTTCAGCCGCCCCAAGCATCATTGCGATCAGGTCTTCAAGGTGCAGCACACCGCCTTCACGAGTTTTGAACGGCTTTCCGTCCTTGCCGTTCATCGTGCCGAAACCGAGGTGGATCATCTGACCCATCTCATACCATCCCGCCTTGACCGCGGCGCGAAAAACCTGTTCAAAATGCAACGCCTGTCTCTGATCAACGACATACAGGACAATATCCGGGTTGATCCCATTTTTTCGGTCGAGCAGCGTCGCCAGATCCGTTGCGTGATACAGTACGGCTCCGGACGAGGCAACCAGCATAACAGGCGGCACTTCTTTTTTCTCGTTTTCATCATTGACACGGATAATCAGTGCGCCGTCATCCTTGATGGCTATGCCCTTGCTGCGGAACTCCCTGATCATATCGGGGATGAGTGGATCAACAGCGGCCTCCCCTTTCCAGAGATCAAACGCGACGCCGAGGGCCCCATATCCCTTTTTCAGAGATTCAACCGAGACCCCGATAAAGTGATCCAGAAGCGCCCGGTAGCCGGGGTGTCCCGCCTGTAATTCTGCTGTCGCTTTACGAGATCGTTCCATACGATTCGCATCAGATTTCGCCTTATTGCTGGCAGCGGGATAGAGCCGGGTGAGATCGTCCATAGTGACAGGTGATTCTTTGGGAAAATCGTCCATTTTACCGGGGTCAAAATAAGGCAGGTCCGGCTGTTCATCTTCCAGCTCTGTTATGAGATGCCCCATCTGCAGGCCCCAGTCCCCGAGATGAACATCGCCAATGACTGTGTGACCGCGAAAGCGCAGAAGCCGTTTCAGGGACTCGCCGATTACGGCGGAACGCAAATGTCCGACATGCATGGGCTTGGCCACATTGGCTCCACCATAGTCAATGATAATTGTCTTGGATTTGACCTTTCCCGCCCCGGTTCGTGCATCGTTAGACAACCCATTGGCTCTTTCTGAAATCAGGGCACAAGCCGGGACAATGTTAATAAAGCCAGGCCCGGCAACTTCGAGCCGACCGAAAGCCGGGATGTTTTTCAAATAATCAATGACTTTTTCCGCGATTTCACGAGGATTGACTTTTTCACCCTTTTTTTTCAAAAATCCGGCGGCGGGCATCGCCCCGTTACACTGAAAAGGGGCCAAATCCGGGCGATCTGATTCGAACACAGAGCCAAAATCAGCTGGAAAGCCCAAAGCGGAAAACGCCTCCCGACACGCCGTGTCGAGCGTATCCAAAATTGGCGCGGATATTTGTTTATTCCGAATCCTATCCTGCCTGTCCGGCGGAGACGCGAAAGCGCTTGCCCTGGGCATTGAACTCACGCTGTTCCGGGGTCACGACAAACCCTGTAATGATTTCAAAATTCGCCCCGGATGTATTTTCCTCGGCGCGCGGAATGACAATCCTGTCTATTTTTTCGGTCACAGATACGCGATCCGCCCCTTGTGGAAAAGTCACTTGAAGTGGGAAAACTTCCTTGTGGATAACGCCAATGTTTTTGCGGGTCACAGCCACAAAATACTCATAAACCGCTGTGTTACCTTGGGCTGCAGGGCCGCGACCCAGCTCCATCTCGATTTCCATGTCTGCGACAATCGGTTGCGTACCGTAATAGCGGCAAAAGCTGCGAATACTCCCCATCTCGCCTGTAAAGCCGACATTGGAAAAGGATTCCGGGCCTTGGATGTCCACAATGCGCGAGGCGTCATAGAGTGCGAAAGCCCGCGGGCACGGACCGGGATTGGCTTCGCCCGCCTCGCCGATACGCAGGGCTTCCTGCGTTGAACGACATCCGGTGAACGCCAGGGCCCCCATGGTAACGGCTAAAACCAGATGCGATGTTTTCATTGTTAAAGTCCCTGTCAATATCCCGGCACGCGCAGACATTTCGTTATGTCGGCCGTAGCGTGAGACGTCTGCTTACGTTATACTGTGACCCGGTGTACTGCGATTCAGTGGCGGATAGTTATCGAATCCGGGGCAAACAGGCAACAATGCTGTCAGAGATATGAGAACATTTTAATGGATCATCCCGTCCCCGCAAATGACCGTGTAGCCAAAACTCTGCTTCTTGCCGCACCGCGGGGGTTTTGTGCCGGTGTAGATCGGGCCATTCTGATCGTCGAAAAATCGCTCAAGAGATACGGCTCACCTGTTTATGTCCGGCACGAGATTGTTCATAATCGCCATGTAGTGAACCGGCTCAAGGGGTTGGGCGCTGTATTCGTCGATGAACTGGATGAATGCCCCGATGATCGCCCCGTTGTGTTTTCCGCCCATGGCGTACCAAAATCCGTCACCGCCGCTGTGAAGGCCAGGGGCATGACCTATCTGGATGCGACCTGCCCACTGGTCTCCAAGGTTCATATCGAAGCCGCCAAACACCATGCAAACGGGCATCATATCCTCCTCATTGGCCATGCGGGTCATCCGGAGGTGGTCGGCACCATGGGACAACTGCCCGGCGGGGCGATGACCCTGATTGAGACGGAAGAGGATGCACGGAACTACCGGCCGGACAATCCCGAAAATCTGGCCTTGGTGACCCAGACCACATTATCCGTAGATGATACAGCGCAGATGATTTCGATATTACGGGAACGATTTCCGAATATCGCCCTGCCCCACAAGGAAGACATTTGTTACGCGACAACAAACCGGCAGATGGCCGTCAAGGTCATTGCTGAGCGGTGCGACCTGTTCCTCATTATCGGATCGAAAACATCGTCAAATTCCAGGAGACTTGTTGAAGTCGCCTCAAAATCCGGAGCGTCGGCCGCCGTATTGATTTCCTGCGCGGACAATCTCGATTGGGGCATGATAGATGCGGCGGAAACCATCGGGTTATCCGCTGGAGCCAGCGCACCGGAATATCTCACGGATGGGGTTATCGCGGCTCTTAAGTCGCGTTATGACCTTGGCGTCAAGGAGGTTGTGGTTACACGTGAGGACGTGATGTTCCAGCTTCCAAGAATTTTGCGCGCCTGATGGCAAATCGCCCGGGAGTGGTCATTTATACGGATGGGGCCTGTTCGGGCAATCCCGGCCCGGGCGGATGGGGAGTGCTGATGCGATTCGGCGAAGTGGAAAGAGAACTCTGTGGCGGCGAGGCGGAGACCACGAATAACCGTATGGAACTCACGGCTGCAATAGAAGGTCTGCGGGCCGTCAGAAAATCATATGAAGGCAAAATCACTCTCTGGACGGACAGTACTTACGTACGCGATGGTATCACCAAGTGGATCCATGGCTGGAAAAAGCGCGGCTGGAAAAAAGCGGACAAAAAACCGGTGTTGAATGTGGACCTCTGGAAGGAACTCGACGCGATCAATTCCAGATGTGATGTCAATTGGAAATGGGTCAAAGGTCATGTCGGCGTCGATGGCAACGAACGCGCCGATGAGCTGGCCCGTCGGGGCGCGGCTAACTTCCGGGTATGATACCGAAATCCGACGGGATATGTTGCTTGTGCGTTTTACCGCGGACAAGGCCCGGATAAGCCTCGGGACGGACAAATCGCGCGTCCTGAAAGACATGCGACGAAGGTGTGCGGCACGAATTCCCGTAGCGGCCTCTTCTGCCTGCATCAAGAGTCCCGGGGACAGGCGGAGGGACTTGCCTGTCCTGTGGCCTGTTTGCCAAATCGACCGCGCACCCAGTCATCAATGAGCTCGTCAAGCGTAAAGGTAAATTTCAACGGGTCAGCGGCGCGCCAGCCCATATTCCTGATCCGGTCCGTGTTCATGACATTCAAGACAGACTTGTCGGCACGGGTCGGCAAGGGGTGACCTACGCCCATAATATGACGTAACGGCCGTAATATATCGCGACGGTCAATCGGTACATCTGACACATTGAACACATGCAAGCCCGCAAGTTTCTTCTCATCCGTTTTCAAGACCAGTGTGACAGCCTGCGCCACATCCGCTCCGTGGACTTCGGTTCCGATTCGGGACGGGATGTGTTTCCCGTCCGCAAAATCCTCAAAGAGTTTTTCCCATTTATGCGACTTGCCTGTACCGGCCAGTCCGTAAACCCCTGTGACTCGTAAAGAGATGCCGAAAAAATCAGGGCCGCTCATTTTTTCAAGGATTTGCTCAAGCTCATATTTGACCTTGCCGTAGAGTGTGTCGGGATCAGACATTTCATCTTCATGGAGATTGACGCCGGGCTTTTGTGTGCCGTAGACCGCACGGCTTGAGAGGAGGACCAGTTTTTTTACTCCCGCCGCCTTGGCCTGTTTGAATAGCGCCGTCGACCCACCGAGATTTTTGAGTACAAAGCCTTTTGGGTTATCGCCTTCACCGCCACGATACTTTCCCGGGATATGGTCAAAGGCGGCATGAACGAAGTAGTCTGTATTTTCAAAGGCGTCGGCATAACTGTGGTTATGACCCAGCTCAGCCTGAATGAATGTGACCGGCGCGGAAAAATAACCATAGACAGGGGGCGTCCGGCCCATGATTGTCACGTTCCAGCCTTCAGTCAGGCATTCCTCAACAATAAACCGCCCGACATAACCTGTGCCGCCACTGATAACGACCCGGGTCACTCTTTGTCAAATTCGAAATGATGGGTTTGGCATATCGGAGAATTCAGGAATGTCCTTACCCGAACAATAAGCCTGCCATATATCAATAAGCGGGCCGAGCCGACGTGCGCGGGGATTATCCGTTTCCCACGGTTTTTCATACTGGTAGTGGATAACCCTGACACTGTTCCAGTTCCAGAGCTCCGGTAGATTGAACCAGATGTATTGCAGGGTGTTATAGAAAATCGGCAGGCCGTGCCAGTCTGGAAAATAGCTCTGGAGGAAAGTCTGGTCCGTACGCTGCCAGAACACACCAGGCGTGTCGAGTTTGTCCATCATAGCACTAAATGTGATCTCGGACGGCTTGGCCGTGAACACACCGCTATTGAGACGATGGAAATCTCTTAGAGACTCGTAGACGTTTGGCGCACCGCAGAATTCGGGGTAGTCGAATAGTGCGTCTATGTTGCGGATTACAATTACATCGGCATCAAGAAAGACCACTTTGTCGTATTGGGTCAACTGCCAGAGTCGTAGCTTGGCAAAATTGGCCAGCGGTGTATGGAAATCGGGCTTGCGGCCCTTGGTAAAGGGCGCATCACCATGGATTTTATCTTTGCGGTGCGTCTGTCGAAATTCATCCGACACATCAAGTAGATCAACCTGCACCGGCTTTGCGCCCAGATTGACCAATGGTTTGAGCATATCCGTTACAATACCTTCGGTGTGCAGGATAACAATATCGGCAGTCGTCCCCGTCAATGTCAGTGACCGAACCAAAGCCACCGCCCCCGGCAGATAGGCGTGATGCGTCAGAAGCGTAACATAGGCGGTTTCGGCTTTAATCATTGATAGTGATCCATAAATTGTCCAAGAGCATAATCACGAGTTAATTTTACAGGCGTGCAACCCGTGACAGAAATATCTCCCAGCCGATAAAACGGGGGCTCACATTGATTTTGCGAGAAACCGAACCGCCTTTTTGTGATATGTGGGACGATAAAACAATTTCCCGCCTGGCGCATCCGGAGTGTTATCAGGAGGGGGGCTTGGAAGCGGCGATAGCGCATCTTCGGAAAATTGTCCCGTTACAAATTCAATAAACGATCCAGACTTGTTTTTCGCCTATCAAGACTGGAACGACGACATTGTTGGTATCTACTGAATATCCGATTTACGATATGCAACACTTCAGGTGATTACCCAACCGACTTCAGCCCCTTGCTTTCCGGATCATGGATAAGTGTTTTTGCAATATTTTTCGTCCAAGCCGAAGTCGCGACAATGCGGGAGCGATCAATGCGGCGGTTATATCTTCTGGCGATTTCAACAACTTCGTCCAGAAGACCCTCCTTTAGGGTGATCGGGTTGAGACCAAGGTTGAGGAATTTGTCGTTTTTGACCACCAAGTCATTTTCCGCCGCTTCCTTGCGGGGGTTTGGGATATTGATAATCTCGCAGCCTGTCATTTTTTGGATCAGCCTGGCCAGATCCCTCACCCGGTGTGTTTCTGTCATCTGGTTGAAAACCTCAACACGGTCACCTTTTTTCGGCGGGTTATTGAGCGCAATTTCTATGCATTTGACCGAATCCTGCAAATGAATGAAAGCACGGGTCTGCCCACCTGTGCCGTGCACGGTTAGCGGATAGCCAACCGCCGCCTGAATGAGGAATCGATTAAGCACGGTTCCGTAGTCTCCGTCATAATCGAAACGGTTGATCAGCTGTTCATGCAGGCGGGTCTGTGTCGTGTGTGTGCCCCAGACAATGCCTTGATGCAGGTCGGTGATGCGCATACCGTCATTCTTGGCGTAGTAGGCAAAAAGGAGCTGATCCATACATTTGGTCATATGATAGATGGAGCCCGGATTGGCCGGATAGAGAATTTCGGTCGTCTTCTTCCTGCCGTCAAGTGTAGCGATATCCACGCCCAGATAGCCCTCGGGAATGGCCGCACCGATAGATGAATAGCCGTAAACCCCCATCGTGCCAAGGTGGACAAGATGTGCGTCCAGATCAACCTCAACCAACGCGTTGAGGATGTTATGAGTCGCGTTGACATTATTGTTAACGGTGTAAGCCTTGTGATGCGGCGACTTCATGGAATAGGGCGCGGCGCGCTGTTCGGCAAAATGGATAACAGCATCCGGACGGTGCTTGCCCAGCCATTGCTTGATAACTTCGTAATCTCCGGCAATATCAATCAGGTGAAAATGAATGCGACGCCCGGTGATTTCGTACCACACCCGCTGGCGCTCCTGTATCGAATCCACAGGTGTCAGCGACTGTACGCCCAGCTCCGCGTCAATCCAGCGGCGGGAAAGATTGTCGATGATGTGAACATCATGACCTTTGTCAGACAGGCTTAAAGCGGTCGGCCAACCGCAAAATCCGTCACCGCCCAGAACTGCTATTTTCATGTGCTCACTTTGCATCAAGGGCAAAAGGGGTCAGGTCGGCCCGTCATTTTGTGTGCTGAAAACAAATTTAATACACCCGTTTTTTCGGCTCGATGTATTTAATCTCGTCCGTCATGGTGAACTCATGCACGGGACGGTAGTCGATTTTGACCTTACCCGTGTCTCCATCCAAATAGGCCAGCGTATGTTTCATCCAGTTTTTATCATCGCGCTCCGGATAGTCCTCGTGCGCATGGGCGCCGCGTGTTTCCAGACGATTGGCAGCGGAATTAACCGTGACAAGCGCGTTAGCCACAAGATTTTGTAGTTCAAGGGTTTCCACCAGGTCTGTATTCCAGATCATGGTCCGGTCGGACACCGCGACATCATCCATCATATCGCGTATGCCTTCAAGTTTCTCGACACCCTCGGCCAGGCTCTTCGTCGTACGGAATACGGCGCAATGCTCCTGCATGGCGCGTTGCAGCCTGTCCCGGATAACCGCCGTCGGCGTGCCGCCACTCGCATTGCGGGCCTTTTCAAAACGCTCAAGATGGGCGTCACCCGCATCCCTGGACAGGTCGGGTTGTGTCGCGTCGGCCCTGAGTGTTTCCCCGAGGCGCAAACCGGCCGCACGACCGAATACCACCAGATCAATCAGCGAGTTCGAACCGAGACGGTTTGCACCGTGAACGGACACACATCCAGCCTCGCCCACCGCCATCAGGCCCGGAACCACCGCATCCGGGTTCTCGCCTTTTTTGGTTACGACCTCGCCGTGATAATTGGTCTGAATGCCGCCCATGTTGTAATGGCAGGTCGGGATGACGGGAATGGGATCTTTGGTCAGGTCAATCCCGGCAAAGACCTTGGCCGTTTCAGAAATTCCCGGCAGGCGCCGGGCCAGGACTTCCGGGTCAAGATGATCAAGATGCAGGAAAATATGGTCTCTGTTTTTGCCGACACCGCGTCCTTCCCGGATTTCCACAACCATGGCGCGGGAGACGACATCACGAGAAGCGAGGTCTTTTACACTCGGTGCATAGCGCTCCATAAAGCGCTCACCCTCGGAATTGGTCAGGTATCCGCCCTCACCGCGGGCGCCTTCGGTGATCAGACAACCCGCACCGTAAATTCCGGTCGGATGGAACTGGATAAACTCCATATCCTGAACGGGCAATCCGGCGCGCACCACCATGGCGGATCCGTCACCGGTACATGTGTGGGCCGACGTGGCGGAGAAAAACACGCGCCCATAACCGCCTGTTGCAAGCACGACGGTCTGGGCCCGGAAACGGTGGAGCGTACCGTCGTCAAGTTTCCAGGCTGTGACCCCGCGGCAGACATCGTTATCCATGATGAGATCAATAGCGAAATACTCGACAAAGAACTCGGCCTTTTTGCGTACGGACTGGCCATAAAGCGTATGCAGCATGGCATGACCTGTGCGGTCGGCAGCGGCGCATGTGCGCTGCACCGGTGGACCTTCGCCGAATTCGGTCGTGTGACCCCCAAACGGGCGTTGATAGATTTTGCCGTCTTCATTTCGCGAAAACGGCATCCCCCAGTTTTCAAGCTCGTACACGGAATCCGGCGCATTGCGGCAGAGGTATTCGATTGAGTCCTGGTCGCCGAGCCAGTCAGACCCCTTGACGGTGTCATACATGTGCCAGCGCCAATCATCAGGCCCCATGTTGCCAAGTGATGCGGCGATACCACCCTGTGCCGCCACGGTGTGCGAGCGCGTCGGGAAGACTTTGGTTATACAAGCGGTTTTCAGGCCTTCGCGAGCAGCCCCAAGGGTGGCGCGCAGGCCGGCCCCGCCAGCCCCGATGACGACGACATCATACGTGTGATCAATCCATTCAGCCATGGTGTATTCAGGCTCCCAACCAGAGTTTCAAAACGGCGAAGGCGGAAACCGCCCAAATGGCCAGAGCGACCAGGCGGTTCAAATTCAGGCCCAGTGAACGCAAGCCGCCATCCGTGTAATCCATGACCACCTCATCAAATTCGAGCTTGCAGTACCAGATAGCCGCCGTAGCAAACGCCAGGAATCCGACGGCGCCCGTCGGCGAAGACAGCCAGTCCACAAAACCTTGTGAGCCACCGCCAATCGCTTTCAGCGCACCGAAAATCGCGAAGGGTAGACCGATAATCAGCCCCCAACCTGTCAGACCGTGTATTTTGTGATGTGTGGTTCCCTTGGCCGACATTACAGCACTCCTGTTGCCAGGATGGTTAAAAGCAACGCCAGAATCAAGGCGCTGACAATCATCACCCAAGAAAGCCTGTTATTCATATCGGGATCGAACATACCGCCGCGATCCCAAACGGCATGACGCAGTTGCGCAAAGGCCGTAAAAATGAAAGCAGATAGAAAAACGAATAGTCCAAACGCCCCCACGGGAGAAAATATCAGACTCTCCAGGGGCAGGGAGCCTGTCAAAGCCAATATCAGCAATCCCAAAGCCACTTTTATCAGCCCGGCATAGCAAATGATGGCCGAGGCCCGGTGCAGGATGGATGACATCATCGCCGGGTGCCAGCGCCAGATTTGTAAATGCGGCGCCATGGGTCGCGGATCGTTCCATTCAGAAGCCATAATGGTTATTCCTTTCTATGCTTACTCCTTATTTTCGCGGCAGATTAAACAGTCAGGTCACCCGAGTCAACTACCGCGTGATAACACTTGGCGAACGAATTGTCACGCAGTATCGACCGGGTTATTTCATCAGGAGAATTTATGTCCCGCACACTCAGCCTGCTTTGCACAAGCCTTCTGTCCCTTTCAATATTCCTGTTTGCGCAAGCTCAAAATGACGCCTCCGGCTTTTGCGAGACCGACCGGAGTCCTGTCATAATCGACGGTGTGCAGCAATGCCGGGAATTTGATACACTCGACAGGCTGATTTTTGATTTTGAAGCCGCTCAAGCAGCCGCAGATCCCTACGAGGCTGGAAATGAGGGCGACAGAAATGCGCTCCGGCTTCTGCCGGATGTGAGTCCGGAAGCTCACGCTGCGACACGCCGACAGACGGAACAATTCCTTAAACGTCACGCTGCATTATCAGTCAGGCAACGCGATCCGGCCGCACAGTTGAATTTTGATCTGCTCGGCTATGTTCTGCGCACCCGATATCGCCGCCAGCCCTTTGATGAAGCGCGTGTTCCTTTCACCAATGATAGCGGGTTTTTCAGTGAGTTCAGCTATATCGCGCGGCAGACCCGGTTTGAATCTGTCGAGGACTACGAAGCCTATGTCGCGCGCCTGTCGGCTATTCCGCGTTATTTCGGACAGCATAAGTCGAATCTGCGCCGCGGCATTGAAACCAATTACACGGCTTCCCGTGAAATCCTGCCGGGCATTATCAACACTATCCGGAATTTGTCCGAACAGCCCGCAACGCGGCATCCTTTTTTCCAGCCTTTCACGCATTTTCCCGATAACTTCAGCGAGGATGACAAGGCCAATTTGCGGCAGCTTGGTGAGGCGGCAATGGAAAATGCTGTCCTGCCCGCCTATCGCGATTTGTTGACCTTCATGGAGGATGAATACGTCTCCGAAGCAAGGAACGAAATCGGCATCGGAGGCACACCGGAAGGACGGGCCCATTACGTGGTTCTGGTCAAATATTACACCACGCTGGATATAACACCGGATGAAGTTCACAATATCGGGTTGCGCGAGGTTCGCCGCATCCGATCCGAAATGGATGCCATCATTGAAAGGACTGGTTTTGAGGGCAGCTTTGTGGATTTTCTCGATTTCCTGCGCACGGATGAACAATTCTATGCGGACACACCCGAACAACTCCTGAAGGAAGCCGCCTGGTTTGCCAAACAGGCCGACGGGAAAATGCCGGAATTTTTCGGCACGCTCCCGCGAATTTCCTATGGTGTCATTCCGGTGCCCGACGAAATGGCACCACACTACACCACGGGTCGTTACTGGCCGGGCAATCCCAAGCTCGGCAAAGCCGGAAATTATGTCGTCAATACATATGACCTGAAACAGCGCCCGCTCTACAACCTGCCCGCCCTGACCCTGCATGAGGGTGTGCCGGGTCACCATCACCAGATCAGCCTGGGGCAGGAATTGTCGGGGCTCCCGAAATTCCGACGCAATCTCTATCTTCACGCTTTTGGGGAGGGCTGGGGTTTATATGCCGAAAAACTCGGAGTGGAAATGGGACTGTACAAGACACCCTATGAGAATTTCGGGCGTTTGACTTATGAAATGTGGCGAGCCTGTCGTCTGGTTGTCGACACCGGCATACACTGGAAAGGCTGGAGTCGGGAACGGGCTGAAGCTTGTTTCTTCGAAAACTCCGCTCTTGCTCCTCACAATATCAAGACCGAAATTGAGCGCTACATCAGTTGGCCCGGACAGGCCCTCGCCTACAAGATCGGTGAATTGAAAATTATCCAACTTCGCGAACGCGCGGAAGTCGAGCTGGGTGAAAAATTCTCGATCCGGGATTTCCACGATGCTATCCTGCTTGAGGGCAGTTTGCCGCTGAATATCCTTGAAGCGCGTATTGACGCCTGGATCGCCGAGGAAAAAATCCGGTAGGCGGCTGCCATGTCATTTTGAATCCGGCCAGGGGTTGCCGCTGTCAAGGGTAATCGTGTCTGACAAGGCAGGTTATATAACGGATATCTGTTTCAATTCCGGGTGTGGTGCGTCTGAAAATTGCCGCTTCTACACCGATCAGACCTACACCGGCGGGCCCACATATCATGCTGAATAAGAGGGTCTTTGCCGCATCCGCTCATGCCATTCCAGAATCGCCGTGTGGCTCTGTAATGGTTTGACCTTGACCCACTTTGCGAAATCAACGGCAACCGTTGCCGTGATATCCGCCATGGAATAGCTGTTCCCGGCGACATAGGGGCGCTCCGAGAGCCACCCATTCAGATCCTCAAAAAACCAGCCGATGCGCTGCATGCCGCGCTCGGCCAGTTCCGGAATTTGCCTGACGTTACGCGGCCCGGCAACGGCACGGTCTTTCATGTTCGGGGAAGTATTGCGAAGCGTATCGCCCACCGCCGAAAGCCCGTCTAATTCAACGCGAAAATTCCATTTCGCAATACGTGCCTTCTCCAGCGGGGTTGTGCCCAGCAAGGGCTTGTCCGGATAGCGGTTGTCCAGAAAAATCGCAATTTCACAGTTTTCCGTAAGGACATCGCCCCCCTCTGTAATCAGTGCCGGCACGGTACAGTTCGGATTGATCCGGCGGTAGGTTTCATGCATCTGCTCGCCTTTGCGGAGGTCAATCTGGATATTTTCAAATTCCAGCCCCTTCTCCACGAGGAACATTTTCGCACGTCTGGGACTGGGGGCGCCATCGAAATCGTAAAGCCTGAGCATGGGATATCCTTAAAGCAATGATGTCACGCGAATGTGTCAGAACCTTGATTGTTTTTCAAATCCAAATTATATTGCAAATCGTGTCCAGTACTGCCTTTGGTGTGTTTTTGTCCAAACAGGTTTTTCCGCAAGTTTTGGAGTATTTTATCATCCAGCGTGCGCCTGTATCTTTCCGTGACGCCTTGTCGGGATTATCCCGGATATTGAAAGGCTGACTTGCCAGCCCTGATCCGGGCCTTCTCACCCCGGGTCAGTCTTTGTTTCGGCGCACTAATCAGGCTGGCGTCCACAATCTGGCCCCGACAATTGATCTATGGGCGGGGATTTCCGTCCGGTTTCTACCTGGTGGACACTGCCCATCAAGGCCGATGCGGTCCTGTTTGTCGTTTATGGATAACCCCCGCACACCTTTCCATATGTGATCAACAGGGATCAGAGGCTTCCAGGCCGCAGGTCCAGCCCTGCCACCAGGTATCTTCGGCATCCCTGACAGCGCCCACATAATCAACAGCCTCAAGGAAGCCGTTGCCCCGGGGAACCGCGGCCGCGGGGACTGCAGCCTCGGCCGGGCCGTTGACAAACCCCTCAAGGGTGGGGCTCATAATCCTGTTGTTCCTGT
>JACOMS010000010.1 GCA_014324115.1 Hyphomonadaceae bacterium | reverse complement strand
ACGTAATTGACTGTCGTACCGCTACCGACACCGCCAAAGGTCAGACCGGCGCCCAAATCCGCACCGGCATGACGCACGGTTACATACTCAAGGGTACCGCTGCTGGAATCCGGGGCTCCACCACCACCATACAGGGCATCCGGCCCGGTCACGCCTCCAACGGTGTTTTCGCATCCGAATGTTCCGCCGGTTGCGCCGGGGACCTGACAGCGGTTGATCGGGGCATCACCCAGAATAACAACACCGCCCCATTCACCGGTCGCACTCTCACGCTCACCGGTACCGGCAATATCATTTTTGCTGGTAAACACGATGGGACGGTCAGGCGTTCCCGCCGCTTCAATCCGGTGACAGCGGTTGACAACCAGAACGTCATCGCCCGAATTCCCCACAATCGTGACACCGGGCTCAATGGTCAGCACCACCGGGGCCGCGTCGTCCGGACAAGTGCCGGGGCCGGGCTGCCCCACGTCAAGACGCCCGCTCAATTCATAGGCAACACCCTCCATGTAGGGGATCGTCGCCGATTGGGTCAGCACGCCCCCGAATTCTGAAAGGTTGCCGAGGGGCCCGGTGCACAGTGTTGTGTCGCCCAGGGGAGAGTTGGGACTTTCCGTAAAACCGGCGGGGCAGGGTGCCGCAGGCGCCGCGCTGTTCGAATCAGCAAAGGAAAGTGTGAGTGTGGCGGTGCCCTCATTCCCGGCAGCATCAGAATAACCCACTGTACACGCAGCCACGCCACTGAGTCTAGAGAATGTAGGGGCATCAACGCTGACAGTACTTGATGAACACTGCACCCGCCTCTGCCCTTCCGTAGCTCGACAAAACAGAGGTCTAACACCAACACGAAATTCACCTTGAGGTTCGTTGATATTAGACAAAGCAGTAGGAGTCAACCTGGAAGTATCACAATCGACCGAGACGCTTCCTGGAGGAATTGGGAAATTATCAGTTATCGTGATGTCTACACTTCTAACCCCGCCGAAGCCTGAAAAGGTGAGTCTGGAAGGACTGATGGACACAACCGGCGGTGTTGTGTCCGCTCCGCCCGGTGTGACCGGAGCGGTGATGGAGACCCTGAGTGTGGCTCTGCCTCTGTTACCGGCGGCATCAAAAGCCGTGGCGGTACACCTGGCCGTGGTATCGGCATCGACATCAGGCGCGGTGTAAGTGTTGTTCCCGACATTGAAAGAGCCCCGGGTACAGGTCACCGTGGGGCCCCTCGTAACAGCCACATTATCCGTCGCGGTGAGGGTTGATGACCCCGTACCGCCGGAATCCACGCTCAATGTCGCTGGGCTGAAGGACAGAACAGGCGCCTCCGTGTCCTGCGGAGCGGTGATGGAAACTGTGAGTGTGGCAGTGCCCCCATTCCCGGCCGCATCAGTGGCCGTGGCGGTACACGTCGCCATGGTATCGGCACTGACGACAGGTGCTGTGTAAGTGTCGTTCGCAAAGGAACCCCGGGTACAGGTCACGCTGGGGCCCCTCGTAACAGCCACATTATCCGTCGCGGTGAGGGTTGATGACCCCGTACCGCCGGAATCCACGGCCAGGGTCGCCGGGCTGAAAGTGACAACCGGCTGTGTTGTGTCCGCCCCGCCCGGAGGAGCGGTGATGGTGACCGTTAGCCTACCTCTGCCTCTGTTATCGGCGGCATCAAAAGCCGTCGCGGTACACGTAGCCGTGGTCTCAACGCTGACAGCAGGCGCGGTGTAAGTGTTGTTCCCGACATTGAAAGAACCCTGGGTACAGGTCACCCCGGGGCCCCTCGTAACACCTACATTATCCGTCGCGGTGAGAGTTGCCGCAGCCGTGGCGCCGGAAGCTACCTCAAGGGCCGCCGGGCTGAAGGACACAACCGGCGCCTCTGTGTCCGGTGTACCCGGAGCGGTGATGGAAACTGTGAATGTGCCGCGGCCTGTATTCCCGGCAGCATCAGAAGCCTCTATTTCACACCTGAAACTGCCGCCAGGAGAGACTCCTCCTGGTACAGTGGAGATAGAGACTGTTACTGGGCACTCGGCCCTCCGTGCTATTGTCCTATCAGTCGTTGCACAGGCCCCTTCGATTTGAGTAGATCTTGTCCAGTTGCCAGTCAGCATGGAAGAATCGCACCTAACGGTGGGCGAATCATCATTAATATCCGCAAATTCGATGCTCGCAAGGTCGACACCGACATTATCAGTCACTACAAGCTGTAATGTTCCACCGCCGCCGGAGGACGGGATGGTGAGCGAATCAGGATTGAGGGATACAACAGGCGCCTCCGTGTCCCGTATGACTGGAGCGGCGATAATAATTGCGAGGGTGGCGGCGGTGCTTTCATTGTCGGCCGCGTCAGTTGCCGTCGCGGTACACGTCGCCGTGGTAACAGCACTGACGTCAGGTGCGCTGTACATGTTGTTCGCAAAGGAACCTAGCGTACACGTCACCACGGGGACGACCATGTCATCCACATTATCCGTCGCGGTGAGCGTCACCGGGACCGTCCTGCCGGATTGCACGGAAAGAGTGGGCGGGCTGAAGGTGACGACCGGCGCCTCCGTGTCCTGCGGAGCGGCGATGGAAACCGTAAATGTGGCGGTGCCCTCATTCCCGGCAGCATCGGCAGCCGATACTTCACAACTAAAACTGCCGCCGACAGGGGTTCCATCCCCAGGGGAGAGGGAGACTGCTACGGGGCATTCGAGCCTCCGTGTTGCCGTAGTAGTAAGTAGACGGGGGTCGTCGCTACACCTTTCCGGTTCGATTTCAACAGAAACATTGCCGCTACCGGTCAACATGGAAAAATCGCCGCAACTATCACTTTCAGAATCATCAAATCCCAATCCGACGACACCGACATTATCAGTTACCACAAGCTGTACTGTTGTATCACCACCGGAAGACGGGATGGTGAGTGCAGAGGGACTGAGGGATACAACAGGCGCATCCGTGTCCTGCGGAGCGGTGATGGAAATCATGAGTTCGGCTTCGCCCTCATTCCCGGCCGCGTCTGTTGCCGTCGCGGTACACGTCGCCTCGGTATCAACACTGACGACAGGTGCGGTGTAGGTGTCGTTCGCAAAGGAACCCTGCGTGCATGTCACATCGGGTCCAGTCGTAACACCCACATTATCCGTCGCGGTGAGTGTTGCCGCAGCCGTCGCACCGGAGGCCACGTCAAGGGTACCCGGGCTGAAGGACAGAACAGGCGCCTCCGTGTCCGGAGGGATGATGGTAACTCTGAGTGTGGCGCTGCCTCTATTCCCGGCAGCATCGGAAGCCGTCGCTACGCAATCAATAGTAACCCTACGGGTACTTAGCGTGACTCCCGGCCCGGTCTGATAAGTGTAGGTATTGTTGGCAAAGGAACCTATCGGACATGTCACATCAGGTCCGCTTGTAACACCCACATTATCCGTCGCGGTGAGTGTTGACGAACCCGTCGAGACCCGGTCCAGGGTGATGGCCGCCGGACTGAAGCTCACCTGAGGCGCGGCCGTATCAGCCGGGGGAGGGGGAGGCGGCGGTGGAGGTGGAGGTGTGCCTCCACCATCGCTACCGCCTCCGCCACAAGCGTTCAGCGCCAAGCTGCCAGCCGCTACCAGTGTAATGTTACGAAATTTTGCCCACTTCATCAGGTACTCCCAGTCTTCATTTGGAGCCCCGATTTGGAGCCCCGACCTTGGCACAGCCAAGCCACACCGTCCACAGGAAACTATGTGAAACTTTTATGACACCGGCGACACCCAACAGATAGATAATTCCTGATGTCGCAAGTCTGCCGCCTGCGTGACAGGAGCGAATCCGGGCACTTCGGCTTCAGCTTTTCCCCCGTAACAGACGGATTTATGCACAAGACGGCGCCATGACCCGAAACGGGCGCTATACAGGGCGCGCAACCAAACCCCTGACTGAAATCACTCAGAACTAATTCAGAATCAAACATTGATGGAGGTGTCCGGCTGCTCTCACCCCGGAGGTCAGCCGGTTTGCGGTTGTGCACGGTCAGGGCTTGAAACCGAAACACTGCCATCCTAACGCGGATATCATGCCGGACGAAGAGTCAGGGTCAGGACCTATTAATTTAATGGGTTCCTTTGTACTGCGATATGTGATTCATGGGTTGCAAAGGAGATTTTGCGATGGGTGATATGTTTATGTTATCAGGAGGGGGCTTGCCCGGATTGAACCGTTTTTCCCTTTGGCCCGTGGTGTGGCGCGCGCGGATGACTGCAAAGCGGTTTCGGGTATTATTCATGTCACTAAAAACGGCCTGTGCAAGCGGGTCCCCACCGGTGAGCATCAATTCGATCAACTCTGTGCAGCACTCGACATCGAGCACCGCCTCACATCACCAAAGTCCCCCGGACAAACGGCAGGGGCGAGCGCTTCAACGGTCGTATCGGGGATGTACTCCAGAGTCATCACTTCCGATCCGGTGAGGAGATGGAGGCAACACTCGAACGCTATGCCTAGTTATACAACCGGCAGCTTCCCCAATCAGCCTTGGGACCCCCCCTTGCAGGCCATGAAAAAACGGTACAGAACAAACCCGCAGCTGTTCATAAAAAAACCACACCACCTTGCGGGATGTGACAACTACCTCATGTATATTTCGGCATGTCGGCGCGGATTTCGTCCTGATCCCAAATGACGCCGCCCATCCACGCGCCGCAGGCCGGAACACATTGCCGGACGGTGACGGCTTCATACATACCGGAGGCGATGTAAGGGTCCCCGCGCATCAGGTCCCATGCCGCCTCCCGGCTGTCCGCTTCGACGATGAAAAAACTGCCCGTAATCGGGCCGCCGGGCTCCTCCCGCAGGGGCCCGGCGACACGATAGCGGTCATTATGCGCCTCTATATGATCGAGATGGCCGAACAGATGCTGTTCCCGCAGGGGGGCCGTTTTCTCACCGTCCACACAAACGAACAGCCAGCTTTCTGTTTTGAGTTTGGCAACACGTTCGGTATTTCCGGGCATAGGAGTCTCCTCAGAAGGCAGAACTTACGAATCCGTTTACATTGTTCTTGACCTATGTCAAACACTGCCCCGAGCCTGCACTTAGTGTCGGCGGGAGAATCTGGAGGATGGCATGGGTAATTCAATCAAACGCACAACCCTGATGGTGCGGGACATGGAACGGGCCCTGGAGTTTTACTGTGACGTGCTGGGCGCCACGATCTGGTTTGACCGCCCTTTCACCCTTGACGGCAACGGCCTTCCCATCGGCAAAAAGGGCGACAAACTGCGCCTGGCCATTGTGAAATTCGAAGACGATCAGATCGGCATGATCGGCCTCATGGAATTTCTGGAGCCGCGAATTCCCGCCCCGGATGTGACGTATGATCTGGGCTATGGGCGGCCTGTTTTTGTTGTCGTGCCTGAAGACGCGCAGGATATTTATGACCGGGCCACAGAACGGGGGTTCAGGACGCGCGGAGAACCGAAAACATGGTCAACAACGGGAGCACAGGGCGAAACGAAGCATTTTCTGTCAACTTTCCTTTGGGATGCGGACGGGCACTTCTTTGAATGTAACCAGGTCACCCGTATTGAGTCGGCCGGACAGTGAATCATGTCAACCGTCAGTGGTGCGTCGGTGCACGACCTGTCGGCAAGCCGGAACCGTCTGATTTCACCTACAGGGAGGTCCCGATTGCAGAGCCGGGTGACGGAGAGGTCCTGTTGCAAACCCTCTATCTCGGCATTGCTCCGGTCATGCGTATGTATATGCAGGGCTTGGGCGCGGTCGGCGAAGCACCGCTGTCGGTGGGCGACGTCATTCATGGACGCGGTGTCGCCAAGGTTATCAACAGCCGCCACCCCGGCTATATGGAGGGCGATATTGTACAGGGTCAACTGGGCTGGCAGACCCATAAAGTCAGCCGGATGACTCCCGGGGAGCGATTCTTCAAGGTCAGGCACCATGATGTGTCTTACGCACTGTCTGTCAGGATGCTGTCCATGACCGGCCTAACGGCGTGGACCGGCTTTTATGAGCTGGGTAAACCCAAATCAGGCGAAACGGTGGTCGTCTCCGGGGCCGCAGGCGGGGTCGGGCATCTGGTTGTTCAGATGGCCAGGATTTGCGGCTGCCGCGTTATCGGTATTGCCGGCGGGCCGGAGAAATGCGCGGTTGTCTCCGATCTGGGCGCGGACGCCGTCATTGATTACAAAAATGGCAATGTTTCTGCACGCATGTCCGGACTCTGCCCTGACGGTCTGGACATTTATTACGATAATGTCGGCGGGGAAATTCTTGAGACCTGTCTCGAAAACCTGGCCTGTAATGCGCGGATCATCCTGTGCGGATCAATTTCCGAATATGCCCGGCCTGGAAAATTCGGTCTGAAAAATTATACAAACCTGCGTGCAGCCAATGCCGCCATGCTTGGCTATTTTGTCTATAATTATCTTGATCGGTTTGATGACTGCAATGCGCAACTCGTGGAGTGGATCAAATCCGGGCAGGTGAAACCGCTGCTTGACGTGCTGGATGGCTTTGACAAAATGCCGGAAGCCCTGATGGGCGTTTATGACGGAAAGAATGTGGGTATGCGATGTGTGAAGGTGAGTCACCCGTGAGCAAATCCGGACCAAGATTTCAACGGGCCAATCATGTGGTGGCCGATATTGGCCGCGCCCTGACCTTTTACCGTGATCTGCTCGGTTTTGACGTGGCCTTTATCAAGGACAGTGCTCCGGACAGCTATTCCCATGAGGTGTTTGACATCGACCGGAATAAACCCGTACGCTTTGCCGTGCTGACAACGCCGGAACAGACCAACGTCATGGCGCTGACCGAGGTGCCCGGGCTGGAGCCGATCGCGGGTATGCCGCGTCGCTCCGCCATCGTTCTCGAAACACCTGAAATCGACACCATTGTTGCTGGGTCCAGAGCGCTGGGATTGACAGTCTATCCCGAGGATCATCTGGTGACCAAAGACGGACGGGAGGGGCGGGAGGTCGGCATTGTTGACTTTGACGGCAATCTGGTCGTGATTTACCTGATAACCCAAGCCATGCCATGAGCGAAAAACATCTTGAAAAGACTGTTGCGAATTTATCCGGATTCGCCGGGATTTTGGGTTTTCACCGTTTCCGGGCCCGGTGAGCGCACTTTCCGGTCTGACACCTGCGGCTTTGCGCCGTTTTGGACACACTCCCCCTCGGGCGGACACCGGGTTGATGCAACCGGCCGCCTTGAGCAGATTCATCGCCACTGCCTTGAGGGTCTGTTCCGCCTTTTGACTTTCTCCCGCGTGATGTAGCGGGCACGTCCCATGGAGGAGGCCCTTGGGCGTTGTCGAAACCTTGTCAGACAGGGCGCGGTGCCTTTGTTCGCGGGCCGTGCCGAAGCCCTTGTAGCTGAAGTATGCCTTTGCTGTCGGACTGAAGTCGGCACACTACGGAACCGGCGGACCCTCGTGTAATCCGATATGAAATATCAGGTCCCGGCTTCTATGACTTTTTCGGTCTCGCGCAGGCGGATTTCGCCGGACATGAGTTTGGGCAGCAGCAGGTCGCGGATGGCGGCAAGGGTGCGGGATTCGTGGACGTTCGCGACAATGCGGCCCAGAAGCGACTGAGTGACATTCTGAAGGGCACCCGCGAGCTGCTCCGACGGAAGGCAAACCTTGTATTGGCCCATTATCTCCCAGCTCGTGCGTGGCATCCTGGTGCCGATTGATGTCCGCTTCGTGTACTCCACAAACTCATCCGAGGATAGGCAAGCGAGAGTGAAAGCCCCCCACCCCTGGGTGCGCGGAACCACGACAACGATGTCGGTCGAACAAATGCCATCCAGTGGCGCGATCCCGACTTTGTGGAAGTAGGGCCGCAGTTTCCCGAACAGGAACTCACCCTTCCTGAAGGCAGACTTGTTGCTTTTAACCTTCCCTGCACATTCCCATTCCGGGAGCGTGATCGAACGGCGTGGCATATGTTTCAGGCCGATGTAGGGGGTGTCCCCGGCAATGCCAGCTGGATTGATGCTACGCCTCCGGGATTCCGCGAAATCTGCAAAGACGCCTTGTTTCCACCCCTTGGGTAAACCGGTTTCCGCGTCGAGGGTGTCGGGGAACAGCGCCCACAGGTCAGGGGTGAGGTAGGGGTCGCGGCCTGCCATTTTGGCCCGGGTCGGGCCGAAATCCACAAACCAGTCCCTGAAAAACGCCCGCGCCATCGCCTCCAGGGTTTCATTCATCCGGCGGTTGAGATCAATCTTGTCGTCAAGGGAACCAAGGACGACACCGATTTCTTCCCGTTCATCAGAAGAAAGTTCCACGATTTCAAAATTCTGCAAGCATTGCCACGCAACCCTTTGACGGCCGGACGTGCCCGTCATTTGCTGGATCGCGAAATTTCGAAAAGCGGGAAGTCTTGATACATAATAAACAAATTTTTCTTCAGCCTTTCGGTGAGCTCTCATCACTATGAACTCCGTCGAGCCATGGCCTAATCCGTTATCTGGCAAATCATGAACCATCCCGCCTTTTCCATTCTCAAGACAGGGGGTTATCCGCGCAAACAGCGTGTCCCCATTTTGAAACCTGCTTCCAGACCCCCTGTTCTCACGGAGAGTAAACCCCGGAATTACGCGTCCCGAAGTGGGTAGAGTAGCCATGTCAATGAACGGCAGATCCGTGCCTTTTGGAAGCCGCGTTATCGGATTAAAGCTCAATATTTCGGTTAATTTCACCTCGGCACTCCCGTCAGCTTTTGCCGAATCGCTCCTGCCAACGCCTCCCTGCGTGCAAACCGTTTGTCCGGTATCTTGCGTAACTGGATACATAAACCCCAGGTACCGCAATTTGCCGGGCCAGTAACGCTCCTTTGTTCAGGGAGCATAATTTTTTGACGCTTGGCGGACAGATGCGCGCACACTTTTCTCCCTGCTGTCGTCGTCACGGTCATCGTTATATACCGGATTTAATGAATCCTGACCTTAGGGAAGAAAGAGACTGCACTTAAAGGCCACGTGGATTCAAAATACCGCATAGATATGTAAGATCAGGGCCATTGGTCTGGCCCGAGGCACAAAGAGCGTGCAACCAAACGCCTGATTGGAATCACTCATAATCAACTCAAAATAAATATTGATGGGGGGTCCATATGAATCACATATTAAAACACAAGGAAACCCGTTAAACTGCTAGATCCAGACCTTGGGGCACTTTTGCCTGCTTCCGGCGGGAAGGAGATTTCACATGACTAAAGACCCGTACATGCTACTTGGTGTGAGTAGATCGGCAAGTCAGGTCGAGATAAAAAAAGCCTATCGTCAACTTGTCAAGAATCGGAATGGTACCAACTCCGAAGTCCTGTTGAAAGAAATTAACGCAGCCTACGAAACCCTGTCCAATCCGGAACCCAACAGGGACCATAATTCGCAACAGTCTTTCGAATACCCGGCACCCCGATATGCGTGGACGCTCATCGCGTTTCTGACCATCGCCTATGTCAGCTCTTTTATAGACCGCTACATACTGGGCCTGCTGATTGATCCGATCAAGGCGGATACAGGCGCGACGGATTTTCAGATGGGCCTGTTATCATCCGCTTTCACGTGGGTCTATGCGTTGGCGGCCCTGCCTCTGGGCTTCATCGTGGACAGGCGTTCACGGACAAAACTCGTTGCCGTCGGGGTTTTCCTCTGGTCAGTGGCGACAGTCTGGACGGGGCTTGCGAAATCTTTCGTCCAGCTTTTCCTCGCCCGGATGAGCGTCGGAATCGGCGAAGCCGTTCTCAGCCCCGCCGCCTTTTCCATGATCGGTGACAGTTTCCCCAAGGAACGGCGCGGGCTGCCCATAGCGGTCTATTCCATGGCTTTGGTCATCGGCGCAGCGATTGCTAATCTTCTCTCCGGCGGCATCATCAAATGGGCGGAAACGGTCGGGGAGGTTACGCTCCCGTTTTTTGGTAAAATCGCCACATGGCAGTTCATTTTTGTCGTTGTCGGCCTGCCCGGTTTTCTGATCGCCGCAGCCTTCCTTGTCCTGCGCGAGCCGCCCCGTATCGAAAGCAGCCCGCGCGAAGGATCTTCACTTTTCGACGCCCTTGACTGGGTCGGTACGCGACCGGCCACATTTTTGACATTTGTGAGCATCTTCATGTGCATGGTGGCCGTGGCTTACGGGCAGTTTTTCAATGCACCGATGTTTTCGCGCACCTGGGGGTGGGAGACGTCCGATTATGCTATTATCAACGGACTTTCCATTCTGGCCATCAGCCCGGTGACCTATCTCATCGCCGGGCGCGTGTCGGACCGGTTGGTCAGCCGGGGTGTGAGAGACGGACCGTTGCGCCTGGCCGTACTCGGCCTGCTTGTCATGATCCCGAGTGCGGCCCTCGCACCGCTGCTGCCGACCGGCTGGATGGCCTTTGGTCTTTTGTGTGTGACCACAGTCGGGATCGGCCTGGTCAGTGCCACAGGTGTCAATGCGCTCCTCGCTGTTGTACCTGGCGATATCCGGGGGTTTGTTGTGGCGCTTTATTACTTCTTCATCAGCTTTATCGGCGGCGCTCTCAGCCCGCCCTTCATCGGGTGGGTGAACGATACCTTCTTTGCCGGAGACGGGTTGCGCTATGCGATGGCGATTTTTCCGGTGGTGTTTGGAACCATTCCCATACTGCTCATACCGGTCACGCTCAAACTCTACCGCAAAGAGCTTGATCGTGTGGCGGAGCGTGCATGATGATTGTGTTCCTGCCGCCGGCCCCGCATACAGGGGCGTTTTTTGATTCCGTACGCAAACGGCTGCCGGAGTTCGTATCCGGGGCCGCAACCTATGCCGGGTACGGCAACAGGCCGCGCACCCGGGTCTCAATCGAAGCCTATGCCGAACAACTCCTGCCTGTTGAGCCTGGAACAACTCTGCTTGGCTTTCACACGGGGTGCCTGGTCGCCCTGGAAATGGCGGCCCGGCAAGCAGATGTCGGAAAACCTGTACTCGTTGATATTCCCTTTTTTGACGAGGCCACGAGGGAAAAATACGCTGCAGGTCTGGATCCCGATGACCCGACACAGGATGCGTTCCGGGCGGCCTTTGCCTATGATGCGGAAACGGCGCTGGCTCGATGTCGGCATGAGGTTACGGTCATTGCCACACAATCATCATTGTTCGAACCGACCGTAAAGGCGGCTGAAATCCTGAAACATGCCCACCTGATCACACGCGAAGACATTGAAAAACCTGTCTTCGAGAGCAAGGCTATGGCTGCGCTTTTGAGGGAGATATTTCTTGATGCAATATGACATATATCAATTTGCATCGGCAGGAACGCCCTTAGGCAGGGCAATTATGGGACGGTTGTTCATGACGGTGTTCGCGGTTCTGTGTCTGACAGGATGCGCTACCGGGACGCAGCAGGGTGAGGCACAGATGAGCGAGACAAAAACCTACATGATCATCACGGCCAGGCTGCATGATCGCGAGGCGTTTCTGGCCGGATATGCCAAGGCCAACACGCCTCTGGTCGCCAAATACGGCGGGCGGTATGTCATGATGGGACCGGGGGCGGAACTTCTTGAGGGGGATTGGGGCGACGGAACGTCTGTGGTGATTTCCGAATGGGAGAATCGGGATGCGGTCAAGGCCTACTGGAACTCCGATGAATATGCCGAGGTGCGAAAGCTCCGTGAAGGCATTGCCGATGTGCAGGTTCTGGTGATTGACGCGCCGAAATTCGCGATGGACTGATATGAAAAAACTGCTCTCATTCTGCTTCACCGCGCCTTTGTTGTTTGGAGCGACACAGGCGCCCGCCCAGGAGCTCCAGCCGCCGGAGTCCGCCGCGGATCGTATTCTAAAGCGCGATTTCGCCCGCTTCCTCAACTGGTTTCCGGGTCGCTATGACAATATGGAACAGGTCTATTTCAACGAAAACCTCGGCGTTCCCGAACACGAACGCCACGGCCGCATCCACCACATTTTCGCGCCTGTGGATCTCCCGGCCTTCCCCGGTGAGACCTTCTACGTGGAACAATATGCCGATGATGACCCTGATAACATTTACCGCCAGCGAATTTACAGCTTTGAGCCGGATTTTGACGAAAACGCCATTCGACTGACCATTTATGTTCCCGGGAATACCGCCGCCCTGAAAGGGGCCCATGCCGACGCCTCAAAACTGGATGGGCTCACCCCGTCCGATTTCACCGTCTATCCGGGGTGTGAAGTCTACTGGCGCTATCAGAACGAACATTTTCACGGCACGATGAAACCGGGCGCCTGTCGGGTCGAAAGTCGGCGCTCCGGGAGGATGCTGGTGATTACGGACGATCTGCAACTGTCCAGATCCTCCATCTGGATTCGGGATGAGGCCGAGGACACGGACGGCAATTATGTCTACGGCAACAAGGCCCGCATCCATCACAAGAGCAACCGCGCCCGCATGTTCAACTGCTGGGTCAGCCCACAGAAACATGACGGCGAATACGGTTTTTACAACAATATCGGCATCCACGATCAAGGCGGAAAAGTCTGGCTGGAGTCCGACGATCATCAGACAGTCGGGATCAGGATGCGCAATGTCGTCTGGCCGATGGGGAACAACCGCAACTCTCTGGTCCTCTATGCGCACAGGGGCGATGATCCGGAGCGCCCGGTATCCTATACTTGGACAGCCCCGGATTCCGGGCGGATTGCGCTGAACCTGCGCTGGCTCCAGGCGAGCTGTACATTGGGTGATACGACCGTTATCCCCGGTATCAATCTCAAGACGGGAAACGGAGACTGACATGAATGTGAAACACGTGATCACGGCAGCGGTGGCGGCCATTATGGTGACGGCGTGCCAGGAACAGGTGTCGGTGACAGGACCAGTCGGGGAAAATGCGGATAAAGCGACACAGGCGCCTGCACAGGAGCCCCAGCCGCCGGAGGCCGCCGCGGCGAGTGCCGATACTCTCAATCTTGATGTGCCTGCGGATGCACTCGAAGCCATGCGCAAGGTGCAATGCTCCACTATCGATAACAAGCCGGTCACCTATCACTGGTTCGGGCGTGCCTACTCCCGCCGTATGGGCGAGCGTGACCGCAACATTTTCAATGTTGAGGGGATGAATGTCCGCTCCTGCAAGACAATCGTCGACGAAAACCGCGGCCTCGGGTACAAGCTTGTCTCCCGGGAAATCCTGCTCTACCAAGATGTCGAGACCGGCGAGGTCCTCAAAACATGGGAAAATCCCTGGACGGGCGAGGAGGTTACGGTCATGCATGTGGCCAATGATCCGGTCAACTTCGAAAGTTTTGTGAAGGGTCGCGACGGCAGGGACATCACCTTTGGCGGCGATATTCTGGGCGACAAATTCCAGATGAGTCTCACCGTCCCGCTCTTTTATCACAACCCGCTGGGCAGCGAATTCCAGAGCGAAGTCGGCGGCACCTATCATGCCACCGAAATGTTCAATTTTTTTGGCGATGTGGATGATCTGCTGGACAGAAACACCGACACAGCCCGCACCGCTGTCGGCTGGGCGCGTATGTCGGATTGGCTCCCCTGGATGAAAATGGCCGGACGCGACGGGATTATCTATATGCACACGGCGGGGCGGAAGCTCAATGACTGGGATGAACTGTCCGAAACCATGAAGTCGGAAATCCGCAATCATTATCCCGAATATGTCGGCCCCCCCGATCCCGATGATCCCCGGGACAATATGACCAGCTGGAAGTACTACAAGGCGGTAAAACAGGGCGAGATTGAATTGCCGAAACGGCAGGACTGATTCGGAGTACCCCGGTGTCAGGTTGGCCCGTCGTTGTACATGCGGCGCGTCGGCCGGGCCAGCGCAGGCGCCAGCGGCCGGGTCAGGGCCCGGTATCCGGCCTCAGCCGACCTCAGGTCGAATATGCCGACGGCCCACGCCCGAATCACCTGGCTTATGGATCGGGCCGCATCCCCGCAGGCGGGAAGAACACCCGGTTGATCCGGATGCCTAATGACCTTCCCAGCTATCGCTGACCTTGCGCTCATCCACCAGCGTACGTGAAAACAGCTCATCATTCCTGAACCACTGCCACGTGCGGGCGCGCTTCTGACCGCAATCGGAAATCTGTATCATTTCATACAGATAGAGATCCGGTTCGCCCGTGCGCACCCAATACAGAACAGTGGTGCGCCTGTGTTGATCCAGGTCCATGTCGGCGGCCCAACCCTGAATGAGATCATTGTCCCACCAGACACGACCGTCTTTTACGGTCGCCGGAAAGTCACGGGTCTCAGTTTTGCCGTCAGCCCAGCTATATATATTGGTCTGGTGATAAGGATGCGGGCCGTCCTCGGGAAAACGGCAAATCAGACGGGACTTGTGCTCATCGGTCTTGTTGCCATCTGCGTCGTAATAACGGTAGGTGCCTTCCCAGATCCCTTCGTGACGGGCCAATAACGGCATCATTTTCTTAAGTTCGTTCATAATAGTCTCCTTGCCAGTGGGGAGCATAGGTTTTGCAGCCTATCGGGTATTGATAATTCGCAAACCAGCCGGATTATGCTCCCCTGTGTTGGGTAAAATCGTCGCGCCCGCCGAGTTCACGGATACGGTCCATTTTGATCAGTTCGCAGGAATGGGAGTCTGTAAAACTGACGATACCCCGTCTTTTCAAGTATGAGAATGCACGGCTGACGGTCTCAATCGTCACACCGAGAAAATCAGCGATGTCGAGTCGCGTCATGGGCAGCTCAACATGCTCGCTTTTTTCCCGAGGACCTTCTGCTGCAAAACGGGCCTGGTTGGCGCGCAGGTAGAGGAGAAAGGAGGCGACGCGCTCGACGGCTGATCTTTGCCCGATCGTATAGATATGGTCATGAGAAGACTCGAGGATAAGTGTCAGGGCGATCCTGAATTTCGAAGCGAATCCCGGTGTCGTATTCAAGGCCCGTTCAAGGGCGGACCGCGAATATGATATGGCCGTCACAGGTGTCAGGGCCGTGGCCAGGTTTGGATAGCGAGCCGTGGATGCAACCCCCAGAAATTGTCGGGCGCTCAGAAAGGCCAGTATCTGTCGGCGTCCATCACTCCCGTTTCGGGCCAAGGCTACAGTACCGTCCAGAATGTCATAGAAATATTCCGTGGACGCACCTTCGGTGATCAAATGCTCGCCCGTGCTGAAAGTTCGCTCGCGTCCTTCGTCAAACAGACGATCAAGCTCGGGGGATGAGAAGCTCTCGGCCATTTCAGCCAGATTTCCGCCCAGATTTCCGCGACGTAATGTCATACGTCCAGTCTAGATTGGTTTCAGATGTCAAGCAAGTCAAAGGCCGCCATTTCTCCGGATTCCATCGCGCCTTCCATACCCGTGTGAAGATGACCGAGGTGTTCACCGCAGAAATAGAGCCGCCCGGCCGGTTGTCGCATATGTCCGGCCCACTTTGCGATCTGCCCGGGTGCCCAGTGCATGTAAGCTCCGCCGGCTAGCGGGTTGGAGCGGGTCCAGCGTTGAATTTTGTATACATTGATCAGACCTTCACTGGTCGGCCGGGCCGCCATGACGGCTTCCGGCGCCCATGCTGCGATTTCAGCATCGCTTCTGGCATTCATCGTCGCGGCCCCGGCCCCGTTTATCCAGATACGCCCCAATCCATTCGGCTGGCCGCTGTCATCCCGAGCCATGAAAATGCGTTCAGCCCGGGAGTCAGTCCATGTGTTGGCGGGAAGACCGTCCTTTTCCCAAAACGGAATCCCGGCTTCAAAATGCACCTGCAGTATCCGGGTGTAGGGCAGACCCTTAAGAGCGGCCCGTTGCGTAGCCGGGAGCGGAGCTTCAAGGCGGATGTTGTTCAAGGCGGCAAAGGGAACAGAGCATATGACATAGGCGGCACGCCAGCCTGAACCGGTGCGGGTTTTAACGGTGACACCCTGATCGTCGACAAAGACGGACTGTACATGTTGTCGGGTTTTGACGGCACGAGGCAGGGCATCCGCCATGGCTTCGGGTAATTTTTGTGCACCGCCTTCAACTTGGAGTGACGGGCCCATCTGTCGGGACTGCGCAAACAGATACAGTGTCCGGTACACATTCATCATTGAATACGTATCCAGGGCGTTGGCATTCAGTGTATGATCAATGAGTCCACATCCCTCGTCGCCAAACCCGTTCGCCCTGAGAAACTGCGCCGCGGAAAGGTCGAATTCCGTGAATGCGGTCTGCGTCCAGTCCGCGGCGGAGGTGAGCGGGTTCTGTCGAGCGGCAGCCCGAAACAGCGCCGATCCGGGCGAGCCGGACGCAAAGCCTTCGGGAAACACTTTTTCCAGCACAGGGCGCAAGGTGTCTTTTGTATACGCCTGACCGTCTATTACATAGGTCGTGGCAGGGGGTGACAGGCTGTCGGGGTTCAGTCTTGTGCCAAGTTCTCCGGCGGTATGTCTGATACGTGCATAACCGGCTCCGATTTCCTCACCTCCGCCCTCGCTGTAACCGCCGTTGGGGGCATCGATACTGTATAATCGTCCACCGACACGATCACCGGATTCCAGAACCAGCACATCTCTGCCTGCCTGTGAGAGCAAACGTGCCGCATAAAGACCGGACAGGCCGGCGCCGATGACAATGATCTCAGCTTCGAATGCTTTCCCTGACGGACGACAGGCCGGTAAAAGCGAGGCGGCCCCAAGCCCGAGCAGGGTGTGCCGACGTGTTATCGGATTACCTTGAGTCAACGCTTTATTCCCTCAACCCATGTTGCTAATGTTCCGCCTGTTAAAGCACAACGGGGAATATATGTCTGAAAAATCTCAAACGATGACATCGGGAAAAAGTGAATGGGCAAAGGGCTGGCCCATTGTCCTGGCAAGTTTTGTCGGCATAGGTCTGTGCCTCAGCCCCCTTCCCTACTACGCCACAATCACAATTGCGCCCGGGCTTGGCGAAGAATTCGGATGGGATCGGGTCACAACGGCATCGGTATTCATTTTCATGACGGCAGGTGTCCTCGTAGGCGCTCCGATTGCCGGCAGCCTGACAGATCGGTTTGGAGCCAGACGGGTACTCATACCGGCAATTATCATGCTCGGAATTGGAACGGGCGCATTGGGATTGACCAGCGACAATCCCCGGGTGTTTTACACTATATTCTACGCAATGGCCGTGGCGGGTTCGGGAACCTTGCCGCTCACATGGTCCAAAGCAATCGTAAACAACTTTGACAAAAGTCGCGGCCTGGCCCTTGGTTTTGCCCTCACAGGCACGGGGGTTTACGGTTTGTTGGCTCCACCATTCGTTCAATTCGTAATGGATGAAACAAACTGGCGAGTAGCCTATTTCGTTGTCGGATTACTGCCCATAATTCTGTCACTTCCCCTGGCCCTGATTTTTTTCCGCGACCATAAGGAAGAGACCGCCCTGGCCGACCGGATGGAGAGCAAACCCGACTCTTCATCATGGCTGATCCCGCTCATAATAGTACCGGGCGTCTGGGGCTTGATCGTCCTGTCTTTGGGAACCGTAGGCGTCATATGGACTGCCATCCTTATGGTGGGCCTGCTGTTGGGATTCATAGCCCTCGAAACAGGCCGTGAAACACCTGGGCGGGAGTCCGATCTGCCCGGTTTGACATTGAGGCAGACCGTTTGCGACTTCAGGTTTTGGGTAATTTTGACTGCCTTTCTGATGCTCGGTGCCTGTGTTTCCGGGATCATCATTAACATCATCAATATACTGCTGGATAAGGGATACTCTCCGGGGCTCGCGTCTTCCTCTTATGCCGGATTGGGGCTTATAGGGTTTTCCGTCATTGTGGGGAGATTGCTCGGTGGATTTATTGTTGACCACGTCTGGGCTCCACTGGTGGCCTTCATCTTTATGGGTGTTCCCGCCATCGGCTGCTTTATTCTCATGCAGGATCTCCCTCAAATTTATAACTCCCTTGCCATCATCCTGTTCGGGGTTGCAGCAGGTGTCGAGTTTGATCTCATGGCCTATCTGGTATCCCGCTATATGGGCATGAAAGCCTACGGCAAAATTTACAGTTTCGTATATGCCGCTTTCGGTATCGGATCCGGAACAGCAGGCGCCATATTCAATGCCATAAGAGGTGATGCTGCGAATTACAATGGTGCACTGACCTGCGCACTTGTCGGTTTTATAGCCGGGGCGACCATCCTCCTGTCCCTGGGCAAGTACCGAAATTTTAAAACCTGACCCCAATCAGGTCCGCCGGATAGTCTCAAACCGGAAAGCGCCCCGGGACAAGGTGAAGGCCTGCGGCTCTGTAGTATAGCCTTTCAGTTTTTCATTGGTGTCCCGAACCGGATACGCTCCAGGACAAGGTGAAAGCGGGATGAATCCGCTGCCCCCAAACCGGAAAGCGCCCACGGCCCAACCGGTCCGTAATCAAAAACCCGGCGCGCTCATCGGCAAAGATCATTCAGGGCCTGAGGGATCAGGATCCTGAACGTTATAACCGGATCAAACTTCCTCAACGGTACGCTTGGCAGGAAAATGGTGGGCGGTAACGGGTTCGAACCGCTGACCCTCTCGGTGTAAACGAGATGCTCTACCAGCTGAGCTAACCGCCCTTACTTGTCACTGTGTTCCAGCGCCCTCATCCCGGCGTCTGCTACAAGCGACGCTTAATGCGCGGAAACATCTCCCAAGTCAACCTTTTGTCCCAGAATAATACCTGATAGTGCCGCTGCATCTGTAGCGCTCCATTCGATTTTTTCCGGCTTGCGGACAAGTGCCTCATTGAGCACCTCTCCCACCGTCGATACAGGCACAATTTTAAGTGCGGATTTCACATTTTCAGGGATATCGGCGAGGTCTTTTTTATTATCCTGCGGAATGAGCACGGTTTTGATCCCGCCGCGTAAAGCCGCAAGGAGTTTTTCTTTCAGTCCACCAATCGGGAGCACGCGACCCCGTAGGGTGATCTCACCTGTCACGGCCACGTCTTTATGCGCAGGAATATCCGTCAACACGGACACCATGGCTGTAATCATACCGACGCCCGCAGACGGCCCATCCTTGGGCGTCGCGCCCTCGGGCACATGAACGTGTATGTCCGTACTCTGGAATTGACGCGGGCTGATGCCGAGTTCAGGTGCACGAGCCTGGACATAGGAGTTAGCTGCTGAAATTGATTCTTTCATGACATCTTTCAGATTGCCTGTAATCGTCATGCGACCCTTTCCGGACATGGAGACGGCTTCGATGGTAAGGATATCACCGCCTGCCTGTGTCCATGCGAGACCCGTGACAACACCAACCTGATGATCTTTGTCAGCCTCCCCGAAGCGGAACTGACGCACCCCAAGGATATCTCCGAGGGTATCCGGTGTAATTTCAAGCATCTTTGTTTCCCCACCGACAATTTGACGAATTGCCTTGCGGCCGAGCTTGGCGATTTCGCGTTTTAAGCTCCGCACCCCGGCTTCACGGGTGTAGTAACGGATGATGTCAAGAACTGCATCGTCCCCGATGACCAACTCGTGTTTTTTCAAACCATGATCTTTCATCATGTCCGGGACAAGGTGACGTTTGGCAATCTCGAGCTTTTCATCTTCTGTATAGCCCGGAATGCGGATAATCTCCATCCGATCCAGCAGGGGTTGTGACATGTTGAGAGAATTTGCCGTGGTAATGAACATGACATCCGACAAATCATAATCCACATCAAGATAGTGATCATTGAACGTATTGTTTTGCTCCGGGTCGAGCACCTCAAGCAGAGCTGCTGCCGGATCACCGCGATGGTCGTACCCTATCTTGTCAATCTCGTCGAGCAGGAACAACGGGTTGGAATACTTCGCCTTTTTCATAGACTGGATAATCCGGCCGGGCATAGAGCCGATATAGGTACGGCGATGGCCGCGAATCTCGGACTCATCACGCACACCGCCGAGCGAAACACGGACAAATTCACGTCCCGTAGCCCGCGCAATCGACCGACCCAGCGATGTTTTACCGACACCTGGCGGGCCAACGAGACAAAGTATCGGACCCTTGAGTTTTCCGGTGCGACTCAACACGGCCAGATGTTCGACAATCCGGTCCTTGACCTTGTCGAGACCGTAATGGTCGGCATCAAGTATCTCTTGCGCCTTGTTAAGGTCTCTCTGTGTCCGCTTCTTTTTTTTCCACGGCACAGATAGTATCCAGTCAATATAGTTGCGCGATACATTAGCCTCGGCAGACATGGGGCTCATTTTCCTGAGCTTGTTTAGCTCGGTATCGGTCTTTTTTCTGGCTTCCCTGGACAGCTTGGTTTTTTCAATACGTTCCTTCAGTTCAGACAGCTCATCCGATGTATCACCATCACCAAGCTCGGTCTGAATGGCTTTCATCTGCTCATTGAGGTAATACTCTCGCTGGGTCTTCTCCATCTGGCGCTTGACGCGACCCCGGATTTTTTCCTCAACCTTAAGCAGGCTTTTCTCACCTTCAATCAGGGCCAGAATATTTTCCAGACGCTGCCCAATCCCGGACTCGGATAGTAGCTCCTGCTTGTCTTCAATCCTGGCGCTCAGGTGTACAGCAATGACGTCTGTCAATTTGGCCGGGTCTTTGATGTCAGCAACAGAGGCCATAACCTCTTCGGTAATTTTACCATTGAGCTTGGCGTATTCGGCAAATCCTTTCTGCACAGCACCGCAAAGTGCTGCAAATGTTTCCTTTGTTTCAGTCTCATCATGCAGCAGTACCGCTTCGACCTCAAAGAATGCATTGTTCTCAAGGAACCGCACGGCAGAGGCGCGGGATGTGCCTTCAACCAGCAAACGTACCGTACCGTCGGGTAATTTCAGAAGTTGCAGAATTTTTGCGACGCAGCCTTCATGATAAATGTCATCAATTGACGGGTCATCATTGGCAGCGTCTTTTTGTGTCACGAGGAAAATCCGCTTTTCCGAACCCATAACATCCTCCAGCGCCCTGATGGATTTCTCGCGGCCCACAAAGAGCGGCACGACCATATGCGGGAAAACGACTATATCGCGAAGCGGTAGAACGGGTAGTGTTAGAATCTTGGACACATCACACCTGGCATCACTTACTCTCGCAGCCCGCATACAAGTCTGCGGACATATTAACTCCGATCCGAGGTGGGATAATGAAATGGTGTTTTCAACCCCTGACCAAGCCAGAAATCACCACAAACCGTCACTTTTGGAATTACGACGCCTTGTCGGACGTCTTTTTCAGTTCTGCATAAATCAACAGTGGCTGGGCTGTCCCGCTGACAACCTCGCCGTTAACGACAACTTCCTCGACACCTTCATAGGACGGCAGATTGTACATGGTATCCAGCAAAATGCCTTCCATGATGGAACGCAGACCCCGTGCCCCCGTCTTGCGGGCAATGGCTTTTTTTGCGATTTCCATGAGCGTGTCCGCAGAAAAGCTCAGCTTGACTTCCTCCATGGCAAACAGAGTCTGGTATTGCTTGACCAGCGCATTTTTCGGCTCTGTCAGAATCTTGACCAAAGCATCTTCGTCCAGGTCTTCAAGCGTTGCGATAGTCGGCAGGCGCCCTACAAATTCCGGAATAAGACCGAATTTCAACAAATCATCCGGTTCCACTCCACGCAAAATTTCCCCAATCCGACGCTCATCAACATTCCTGATCTGCGCACCGAAACCGATGGTAGAGCCGTCACCACGATTGGAAATGATTTTGTCCAGCCCGGTGAAGGCACCGCCAACGACAAAGAGAATATTTGTGGTATCAACCTGGAGAAATTCCTGCTGCGGATGTTTGCGTCCTCCCTGCGGTGGTACGGAAGCGATCGTGCCTTCCATAACCTTCAGAAGCGCCTGCTGCACACCCTCACCCGACACGTCGCGGGTGATGGACGGGTTGTCCGATTTGCGTGAGATTTTGTCAATTTCATCAATGTATACAATGCCGCGTTGCGCACGCTCAACATTGTAGTCAGCGGACTGCAGCAGTTTAAGGATAATATTCTCGACATCTTCACCGACATAACCGGCCTCGGTGAGTGTTGTAGCATCAGCCATGGTAAAGGGCACGTCCAGAATACGGGCAAGTGTCTGGGCCAGTAGTGTCTTGCCACATCCTGTAGGTCCGATCAGGAGAATATTGGATTTGGACAGTTCAACTTCCGGTTCTGCTGTGGCATGATTCAAGCGCTTGTAGTGATTGTGCACGGCTACAGAGAGGATGCGCTTTGCATAATCCTGCCCAATCACATAGCCGTCAAGGATTTCGCAAATTTCAGATGGGGTCGCCACGCCCTCCCGCGACTTCGCGATAGAACCCTTGCTCTCCTCGCGAATGATATCCATGCACAACTCTACACACTCATCACAGATAAACACTGTCGGGCCTGCGATCAGCTTTTTGACCTCATGCTGGCTCTTGCCGCAGAAGGAGCAGTAGAGCGTATTTTTCGGATCGCTACCAGATTTTGCCATTGCACCTGCCCGCTTGCCTTGTTTGCGCCAAATTCGCGGCGCGATCTGTAAAACTGATATCGCCTTGAGCTACCTGTGCCTCAATTATGACGGCTTCGTTACAAATCCGTCACGAGCCTCCATACATCACCCTTTCCGCACATCCAATAGCCGCCTGTAGGTTATTTGGGCCCGCACCGAACAACCGGCTTTATTCATCTGCCATACGTTCTGTATCGCCACCGCGATGCGTGTAAACGTGATCGACAATACCAAAATCCCTAGCTTCGTCGGCAGTCATAAAGAAATCACGATCCAGTGTCTTTTCGATCATATCGAAATCCTGACCCGTATGTTTGACATAGATTTCGTTCAGGCGTTTTTTCATCTCAAGAATATCTTCGGCGTGACGCTGAATATCTGACGCCTGCCCGCGGAACCCGCCTGAGGGTTGGTGCACCATAATTCTTGAATGGGGAAGTGCGACACGCATACCCGGCTCACCGCCTGACAAGAGAAGCGATCCCATGGAAGCAGCCTGTCCTATACATACTGTTGACACCGGGCATTTGATATACTGCATGGTATCATAAATCGCCATGCCGGAGGTCACGATCCCGCCCGGGGAATTGATATACATGGATATTTCCTTTTTCGGATTTTCCGATTCGAGGAATAATAACTGGGCGGTGACGACGGCGGACATACCGTCCTCAACGGCCCCGGTCAGAAATATCACACGGTCACGCAGAAGGCGTGAAAAAATATCAAAAGCGCGCTCGCCGCGGCTGGATTGCTCGACTACGGTCGGAACGAGGTTTGCATGGGCTTTAGCTTTAATGGAGTCGTGCATGATATGTCCTGACATTCTATTCTCATGTGAGTCATCTGATCAGACGATTGGGAGCATTCGCTGTATTCATATTGACGATGCTTGATATTGTTCAAGACTCAAGGAAAAAATCCGACACATCGGGCGCGGGTGTCAGCGTAGTTTGCAGACGGTGCCGTCTGTGGCTGTGACACTCGGTGCTGTGCCGCGCTGTTGCTACTTCCAGACGGTCTTGTTCTGTGGTGCCACGGCGCTCTGCCAGAACCCGGGCTTGCCCATTGCTTGCCTGAATGGCCGCCCACACGTTTGGTATCGTCGCTGCCTGGCTATGAAGCTTGATCAGCATGCTTGTCTCCTGTCGTTCGTCCCGGTAGTAACAGATACTACCATAAAAAACGCCGACCGGCGAGGCTCTATATAATCACCCGCGATGTGACAACTAAATCACTAAATCCTCCTCAAAGAGCTTTTCTTTGGAGACGTTTTTATCCGTGATATCCGCCTTTTCGATAATGAGGTCGACAACCTTTTCCTCATAGATCGGCGCACGAAGTTGTGCGGCAGCTTGCGGATTTTTCTGATAGAATTCGATGACCTGCGTTTCTTGCCCTGGATAGCGGCGTGCTTCGTTGATTACGGCGCTTTGTAGCTCGTCGCTGGAGACCTGCACGTCGGCTTTCTGGCCTATTTCAGCCAGAACCAGGCCCAAGCGTACGCGACGCTCGGCAATTTTGCGGTAATCGGCTTCCAATTTTTCGTCGGATTTGGCTGCGTCCTCTTCGTCGAGAAGACCCTGTTCCTTTTCCGCCTGAACATCCTGCCAAATGGCGTCAAATTCCTGCTCGACCATGCCTGGTGGCAAGTCGAAAGTGTGTTTTGAGTCCAAGTCATCCAATATAGCCCGCTTCAGTTTCATGCGGCTCTGTATTTCGTACTTGCTTCCAAGTTGCTCCCTGATCGTCCCGGACAGCTCTTCAAGGCTCTCCATACCGAGTTTCCCGGCGAGCCCATCGTCAATTTCAGCCGACCTGGCCCCGCGGACTTCGAGGATTTCTGTCTCGAACACAGCTTTTTTACCAGCCAAGGCTCTAGAGTCGTAATTATCCGGGAAAGTCACAATCACGTCAAGCTTTTCACCGGCCTTTTTGCCGATCAACTGATCTTCGAAACCGGGAATGAAACTTCCGGACCCAAGGACGAGCTCATGCTCTTCCACGGATCCGCCATCGAATTGTTTGCCATCAATACGGCCAATAAAGTTTATAAGGACAGCATCTTCTTCTTCGGCTTTGGCAGTTTTGGCCTTCTTCTTGTAGACTTTCTGTTCTCTGGCCCACATCTCCAGACGCTCGGCAACGTCTTCATCTTTCACTTCGCTTTTCAGGCGGGTGAGTTTCAGTGTGTCCGGCGCAACAGGTTCGAATTCCGGGATCATTTCCACTTTAAGCCTGTACTCCAGATCTACCTCGCCTCTTGTGACCTCTTCGCCGCTGACACGAAGGGCAATTTTGGGCTGCGCGGCAGGACGGATCCTGTTGTCGTTAATGACTTTCTGACTGGACTCGTTCATCACATCTCCGACGATATCTTTCATTATGCTCTGGCCGAACATTTTGCGGATGTGGCTCGCGGGCACTTTACCGGGACGGAAACCCTTCAGGGAAACATCAGGCTGGACTTCCCTGATCTTGGCATCCAGTTTTACGGATAACTCCTCTTTGGAAATAATCACATTATATGAACGTATGAGACCTTCGGCCTCAATTTCCTTGATTTGCATCTCTGCTTCCTGTTTGTCATATCCCGCAAGGCAGCATGGGTGTTTTATGAACAGCTGCGGGTTTGTTCTGCACCGTTCTTTTATGGCCTGCAAGGGGGTTTTGTTTCCCAAGGCTGATTGGGGAAGCTGCCGGTTGTATAACCAGACATAGCGTTTGAGTGTTGCCTCCATTTCTTCACCGGATCGGAAGCGATGGCTTTGGAGCACATCCCCGATACGACCGTTGAAGCGCTTGACCCTGCCATTTGTCCGGGGGGACTTTGGGGGTGTGAGGCGGTGCCTGATGTCGAGGGCTGCACAGAGCTGATAGAATTGATGCTCACCGGTGGGTGCCCGCTTGCGCAGGCCGAACAGGCGATCTGTGAACGCTTTGCCGTTGTCTGTGAGGATAGAGCGGATACGGATGGGGCAAGTCCCTCTTCTGATAACATAAACAGATCACCCATCGCAAATTCTCCTTCGCAACACATGAATCACACATTACGACATGAGGGAACCCGTTAAATTAATAGGTCCTGACCCTAATCTGTTCGGGGCTCATATATCTTTCTAATCCCCTTGACTTCGCCTCCTGAGGATTGAACAACACGAATACCTGATAGGTGCAGCTGGCCCCCCGTTTGAGTGCATAATCCACCCTGTCACCATCCAATCGGGAGAAGGTTCTCTGGACCGAACTTGATCCGGTCTTGTACATACCTGCACGAATAACGATCACAGTGCTGCCTGTACGTCACATTCTACAAGTTCTGGATCACCTTTCCAGTGATTTTCGGGAGGTCATTGGAACTGCTGGACTAAACCTCGGGGCACCCTATGTCACGGACCTGCCCATTGCGCAATGCGCGACATGCGCCAAATTGAACAAAAACAAGGTTTGGCTTGCAAAAGACTGTTGCGAATCTATTCGGATTCGCCTGGATTCCGGGGTTTCGCCGTTTCCAAGCCGGGCGAACGGGTGTCTGGCGCCGGTGAGTGCACTTTCCGCTCTGACATTTGCGGTATCAGACAATTTTGGACAGACTCCCCCTCCCGCAGCCACCAAGTCAATGCGATTGGTTGCCTTGAGCCGGTTCATCGCCACTGCTTTGAGGGTTAACTCCGCCTCGACTTTCTCCCGCATGATGTAGCGGGCACGCCCCTGCAGCCGCTTCCTCTGCACAGTCCACAGTTATCCCCTCAATCAGACGACGCGGCCACCCTGCGCTCTCTATCACGGCGGCAACCACCACCGCCACCGCCATCGCCGCATGCTCCACTTTCAGCCCATGCGCGCACAAATGGCGGTTGACCTCGCCCGGAACAGCCTCAAACAACCCCAACCGCAACAGCGCACAACGGAAACCGCAGAGCGTCCTGTGATCCGGGACGTTCTCAAAAAGCAACGCACCACAAAATAACATGAAATCCAAACGCACACGCAAAGCCTCTTCCAGTTTCCAATCCGGCAGAGAATGCCATTGGCCGGGCAAAAGAACACGCAGCATCAAATCCGCGTCATAACCCGACCGGCCAAGCTGCGAACGAACCTTGCCCACCTTCCAGCCAATGCGACGCCAATCAATGCCCCAACCTTGCGCAGCACATTGTCCGACGCGACACGCTCCGGTAGCAAACCCATAAACAAGTCCATGTAAGCCACCGATCCAGACCCAGTCATACATCATGGGACGAGAACAGAAAATCCCCAATACACGCGATTTCGCAGCAGTCTTGCAAAGATATTTGGAATTTGTCACTTCCGGCCAAATTTTAACATGCGGTTCGTGACAACTATCTTTTGGATTTTATGCCTGACTCTTCGCCATATCTGGTCTACTTGGCCGCGTTTTTCATGCCCTTCGTGCAGGAAGATGCAGCTGTTTTCGGTACAGCCACCGCGTCGGTTACCGGACTTGGCCACACCGTGCCGTTATTTCTGATTTTATGGGCCGGCTTGGTTTGCAGTGATATCTGGAAATACTGGATCGGCTGGGGCGCACTCAAAATCCCGCGGTTTGCACACTATGCCGAGAAAAAACATGTCGCAAACCTGCGAGAAAGAGTCCTGGATCATCCCCTCGTTGCGCTTTTGATTGCCCGATTTATCCCTGGCACGCGAATCCCGACCTATGTTGCTTTCGGATTTTTCCGCATGAATTATCCGCGCTTTTGCTGTCTCGTCGCCATAACGGCACTGCTCTATATCACGATTGTGTTCGGACTAACCTGGATGTTCGGAGAAATCCTGGGCAAAAAAATCATCTGGGTCATGCCGCTTATCGGTTTTACCTATGTTCTGATAGCGCTCAAGTTAGTGCTAGACCGAAGGAAAAACAACAACCCACCCATTTGAACCGGCTGTCAATAATTCTTTTTCGGTTGATAATTCTCGTCATGTTTGGCCAGCACTTCGTCAGCAATAAATTGTCCGCTTGGGAGGAGTTTCCCCGAGACAACTACGCCTTTACCTTCCTTGAACAAATCAGGAACAATACCGGTGTAAGATACGGGGATAATTGCAGGCAAGACATCCGCACCTATATCTTCGGGAAAGTCTGAAATCCGGAAAGCAATAGTGAAAGCGTCCGTTTGCTCAATAGAATTTTCAACGACCAACCCACCGATTCTGAAAATTTGCGAACGCGGGACAAAATTCTTGCTTGCGACCTCGGATGGATTATAAAAGAACTGCGTGCTTTCCCGCAAGGCGGACAAGAGTAAAAGCGCACCCGTGCCAAGCAGAACGGCACCGAGCGCAATAAAACCCAGTCTTTTGTTTCTGTTTTTTGGCCGCATACCATCCTCCTGATTTTCGCATTACATAACGGATTTGCGATATTGTAAAATCACTGCAACCTGTTACAGATTGTCACAAAAAATTATCGTTCGTATGACATTACCGGACCATAGACTGTGCTTTAGAAATGTGGCGGCCAGGCGCGGCAACAGTCTGTTGTTTGCAGGTCTGAATTTTGATCTCACAGGCGGTGATCTGATTTGGCTGCAGGGGCCAAACGGTTCGGGCAAGACGACAATTTTACGTCTGGCCGCAGGCTTCCTGGTGCCCGAGAAAGGAGAGGTTTTCTGGAAACTTGAGGCCCAGGATGCTGTACCCGAAGAGTTGGTGGCCTATCAGGGTCATCAGGATCCGTTGGATACAGAGTTGACTGTATCGCAGACGCTCAATTTCTGGACTGACATGTATAACAGCCAAATGGATATCGCAAAATGTCTGACGCTCGCGGGACTCGCGAACAAACAAACCGTCGCCTGCGGAAAGCTGTCAGCCGGGCAGAAGCGACGCCTTGTTCTTGCGCGTCTGTTAATATCGAACCGCCCTGTCTGGCTATTGGACGAAACCGCAACCATGATCGACTCCGGCGGCGAACACCTGTTTCATAGTATCCTCTCAGACCATCTCAAGCGCGGTGGATCGGCCCTGTTGGCGGCGCACAGACCTGTGCAAAAAATCGGGGCTACCGCGTCCAGACTGGTACTTGGGGCTGCGTAATGGATGCACTGATTGCAAGAGACTTACGGCTAGCCGGTGCGGACCTGTCGTCATGGCTGCCGGGCTTGTTGTTTTTTGTATTTTTTATCATGGTAAGCGTCATCGCTATCGGACCGGAAGCCCGGATTCTCAGGGACATGGCCGGCGGACTGATTTGGCTGGCACTTCTGTTCAGCCTGATTTTGAAGGTCTCGGACCTGTTTCAACGAGATATGATGACGGGCATGACCGAACAGATTTTTCTGTCGGGACAGTCAAAACTGCAGTTTGTCATCGCCAAGGCCGTTTCGGTCTTCCTCATTCACCTGATACCGTTACTCATAATTATCCCAATCGTCGGGTTTGTATTGGGGTTGGAGGCGCAACAAGGCTGGGCAATGACTTTATCCGTTCTGGTGGCCGCACCAGCTCTCATTTTTTATGTGCTGATGACGGCTGCAATTCTTTCGCGACAACGTACCGGTGGATTTATAGCCGTAATCATGGTTTTACCCTTCCTGATACCAATCCTGATCTTTGGAGTGGCAGCGGCGGAATCGGCAGACTCAAGTTCGTTATATTCAGTCGAGATCAAGGCCTTGTTAGGCCTCAATCTTATCAGTATGTCTGTCGGCATTCCAGCAATTGTCGCAGCCTTGAAAGCAAATATACATCAGGTTACATGATCAATTATCTTGCAAACCCATCAAATTTCCTGCGATTTCAACGCATCGCGACGCCAGTAATCGGGTTGGTGATATTTCTTACAAGCTTGGCTTTGGGTCTCTGGCTCAGTCTCTATGCCTCACCAGCAGATGAAACACAGGGCGAAGTTGTCCGCATTATGTATGTGCATGTGCCTGCTGCCTGGGGCTCCATGATGGCCTATACAGCTCTGACCATTGCCAGTATCACAAGCTTTGTCTGGCGTCACAGACTGGCCGATAGTGCCGCCAGAGCTTTTGCAAAAGTCGGGATTGTTTTTGCTTTTCTTGCGCTTGCAACGGGCAGCATCTGGGGTAAACCGACATGGGGCACGTGGTGGCAGTGGGACGGTCGCACGACATCTATGTTAGTTTTTTTCTTTATTTACGCCGCCTATCTCCTGATCTGGTCCATGGTCAAGCCATGGAACCGGGCCGCACGCCTTGCTGCTATTCTGGCCATGGTGGGTTCCATTAATATTCCCATTATCAAGTTTTCTGTCGAATGGTGGAGTAGCCTGCATCAACCTGCAACCTTATCCTATATCGGCGCGCCTGGCATGCCGTCAGAACTTCTTCGGCCACTGCTCATGATGGCATGGGCTTACGCATCCTTGTTTGCGTGGGCTTCACTTATGTTCATAAAGGCGGATGTTATGGCCTTGCGCGCACGTCGTCAGTCGAGCCGACCCATATCATCTGTGACGATCAAAAAACTATGATTCCCGAATTTGGCAAAAACGCCGCTTTTATTTGGGCCGCCTATGGTATCTCTTTTCTCGCCGTAGCCGGGCTGATTTTCGCGGCATTTCAGGCAGATCGTCATGACTGATATTTCGTTTCTCGGTGATACGCCCTATGCTCGCCTCAAAGCATTGGTGGCCAGGTTGAGACCACCGCGGGGGACCCATGAGATACAGAGCAGACCTTCGAAACCATAGCCCCCTGCACAATCGAAGAAGCCTACGAGGTCTTTGACGCCATTGAACGCCAAGACATAACCGCACCTAGGGAGAAACTTGGAGATTTGATGTTTCAGGTCGTGTTTCATTCCCGGATGGCTGAGGAGGCAGACCATTTTGACATGGACGATGTGCTGGACACACTTACAGAGAAAATGGTCCATCGCCATCCGCATGTATTCGAGGATAGCGGTGATCGCGCATCTGAGGAACAAACCTTCGCATGGGAAGACATTAAGGCGAAAGAGCGGGCCGCAAAACTCCAAACAGGCTCCATTCTCGACGGTGTCCCTATCGCCCTCCCTGCCTTGACACGGTCTGAAAAACTGCAAAAATGCGCCGCGCACGCTGGTTTTGACTGGCCTTCCCTCGACGGTGATATCGACAAGATTATTGAGGAGGCGCGAGAGCTTTCTGATGCGTCAACATCCTTGTCCGCCGACAAAATTGAAGATGAAATGGGTAACTTGCTGTTTGCCCTGACCAATCTCGCCCGAAAGCTGAAAGTTGATCCGGAAAAAGCCCTGCGGCGCGCCAACCATAAGTTCATAAAACGGTTTCAATTCATGGAAAAGGAGGCAGAATCAAACGGTCAAAACGTGGAGAATGTGACTCCGGACGAGATGGAATTGCTCTGGAAAAGGCGAAAATCCAGGATCAGTACGCAAATACACCGGGATAACGCGAGCGCAATTTGCCAGAACCGGCATTTGTGAGTTGAACATCCATCTCGCAAATGCCTGAGTTATCCATGGTTTCGGACAAGACCTGTCCATTCTCGTGGAGCCAGGCCCTGATTTGGTGGTCCCCGGGTTCAATGCGGACGTGGAAAATTTCATCCTGCACAGACAGAGCCATTTCGATGCCAACCATCAATTCATCAAGACCGTCACCTGTGAGGGCACTGATAATGTAGGCCGATGTCATATCACTGGAGAAGCGCGATTTGACGGCCCGGCGCTCAAGTACTGAAATGGCCTCATCACCCAACGCATCCGCCTTGTTCCAGACATCGATAATTTCCTGGTTGTGTTCGGGGCCAGCATTGAGCTGCCCCAGTATGACCGAGACATCTTGCCAACGGCGCTCGGTTTGCGGATCGGAAATATCACGTACATGGATTAGAAGATCGGCCATTTTGACTTCTTCCAAGGTGGCACGAAAAGAAGTGATAAGCTCTGTAGGCAGATCAGAAATAAATCCAACCGTGTCGGATAGTACAGCTGTTTTTCCGCTCGGTAGCGCCATAATGCGGTGGGTCGCGTGCAGCGTGGCGAACAGCATGTCTCCGGTCGGCACACCACCTCCTGTGAGTTTGTTAAACAAGGTCGACTTACCCGCATTGGTATACCCAACCAATGCCACAATGCGCTGCGATGATCGTTTGCGTTTTTGTCGCTGGAGGCCTCGTGTCCGCCTGACATGTTCCAGATCGCGCCGGAGCCTGGTCATCCTCCCATCTAGAATCCGACGATCGGCTTCGATCTGCGTTTCACCCGGCCCAGAGAGAAATCCCTGACCACCGCGCTGCCGTTCCAAGTGAGTCCAAGTGCGCACAAGACGCGAACGTTCGTAGGCCAGACGCGCGAGTTCCACCTGCAATCGACCTTCTTTGGTCGCCGCGCGAAGTCCGAAAATCTCAAGAATAAGGCCCGTGCGGTCAACCACTTTAGCGTTCCATTGCTTTTCCAGATTTCGCTGCTGGATCGGGTTTATATCCGCATTCACCACGACCATACTGACCGCATGATTCTGAACTTCATCCCTGATTTCAGCGATCTTACCACCACCAAAGAATTGTGCAGGATGAATATCCTTCACTTGGGCAACACCCGAGTTGACAACTTCTACTTCCAAGGCCTTGGCCAAGTCCACCGCCTCTTCCAGATCAAGTCGAGCCGCCCAAGCAGACCCGCGCACCCGCGGATGAAGGACAATAGCTGTATCAGGCTGTCTTTTTGTGAGGATCAAGGCTTACACGGTCACGACCTAATCATCTTCATCATCTTCCGGGTCAAACAATTGAACCGGACCGGACGGCATGATGGTCGAAACGGCACGTTCATGGGCAAGCTGCACCCATCCATCGCGGCGCAGAAGCACGTAGCAGTTGTCAAGCCATGTCATAGCACCCCGCAATTTCACACCGCTAATGAGGAAAATCGCCGAGGGTGTTCTCGTTTTGCGAACAGAGCCAAGAAAAACGTCCTGCAGATTTTGTTTTTTCACCAGACACTTCATTGGTCTAAGTAAGTTGAAGTAGGGTCTACAAATGCGCCAGTTTACTACACATGCGAATTCAGCGTGGCAATCATAAAACTTATGTGACAAAGCGAAAAAGTCTATCTGCGCCAAAATCCCGGTAACAAAATCAACAAAACGGCTAAAACCTCGACACGCCCGATAAGCATGAGCATGGTTCCAACAGACATTTGCACCGATGAAAAAACCTCATAACCTTCCAAAGGCAGTGTATATTCCATAAGCGGTCCCATATTGGACAAAAATGCTGCACTGGCTGTTACGGACTGTTCAAATGACAGCCCAGAAATACTCAAAGCCATAATTCCAACGGCAAAAACCAGGGTGTAACCAAAAAAATACATCCAAATGGACAGGAGAGCAGAATCCGGCAGAATTTCCCCCCTGAATACCACAGGTACCAAGCGTGACGGATGACTTAACCGATTGAAATCGGTTTTAAGATGCCTGAACAAAAGAACAAGCCGGATCAACTTGATCCCGCCCGCTGTTGATAAGGCCGACCCGCCAATCAGGGCGATGGCGATCAGGATAATGGGAGGTATCATTTCCAACCCCATGACGTGGAAGTTAAAACCTGCGGAACTTGCGAAAAAAACAGCTTCCACAAAAATCGCCTTCACGTGTGACACACCGAGATGCATAAATCCGATAACAGACAAAATGACGATAATGGACAGCATGAACCGGTGCTCGGCATCATACAGGAATGCCCTGATCGGGGCCAGTGCACGCGACCGGAGCATGTCCCATACGAGCACGACATTAAATCCGCCCAGCAAACAGCTCAACATCAGGGCAAACAAACCGATATGATCGACATAATCGGCCAGAGCATCTGATCTCGGCATAAATCCTCCCGTCGCCACGGAGCTTAGCGCCAGACACAGCGAATCAAAAATGGGTGTCCCCGAAATCGTCATGGCGACAAAGGTCCCGAAAGATATAAGCGCATAAAGACCGGCAACAGCTCCACCTATAACTTTCAGGCGTTCAAAAATTTCCCCGCGCTTCAAAGTGAACAAAAAAGATTTGTGTACGTCCGTACCGCGCGAGTCCAATGCCGCAAGTATCACAATAGCGAAAGTGGCCGACACAATGCCCCCGAACCACTGCAGCAGGCTCCGCCAGACATGATAGGTTTGAGGCAATATACCGGGATCAAGAGAAGATGCCCCGGTCGTTGTCAGGGCCGATACGGTTTCAAAATAGGCCCTGACGGGTGTGTCGATAAAATCACTCACCAAGAGAGGGAAGGTTGCCAAGGCGGGTATAATCGCCCAGAACATAAGCAGAAATACCAGAGCATCGGCATTTGCTTCCCGCATCGGTATGTTACGGGTCGTAAATATCAGGATTATTCCGGTCAACCCGATAACCGCGGCAAATACAGCAAACGGAACGGCGCACTCAAATTCGAAAGCAATCACGCCAAAGGACGCTGTCAGCGCCATCAGAAGGGATAGCAGGACGAAAGAATTACCCTGCCAAAGAATGATACGGGTCAGCGCCACGATCACGCATTAGAAATAATTAATATTGGCACGAAACATTTGCTCAACCCGCTTCATGGCCGACTTCTCGGTCAGAAGAATTAGCCTGTCACCCTGTTTGATCGTTCTGCTGTCGGAGGACACCTGAACCTGCCCATCGTGGATGATTGCACCGACAGCAATACCGTCAACATTATCGGCCTCCTTCAGAGTTTTTCCGACAAGGCTTGACGTTTCAAGAACTTCGCCCTCCAAGACCTCTGCTTGCCCATCAGATAGAGTATAAACATCCAGAATGCGGCCTCGTCTCACGTGCCGCAAAATTGACGACACAGTTGTCGCGCGCGGATCAACAATTGTATCCAGCGGCAATTCAGAGCTGATAAACTGCATGGAGATTTCGTTGATTAGAACAATGGCGGATTTCGCGCCGAGCTTCTTGGCCAGGACTCCCGAAAGAATATTGGTTTTATCATCATTCGTCAGGCACAGCACGGCTTCGGCATTTTGAATGTCGGCCTCTTCCTGCAACTCTGCGAGAAGTGCGTCTCCATTAAGGATCACTGTGCGTTTGAGATTTTTGGCTGCATGTTCAGCCCGTTTTTTATCACGCTCAATGATACGTATCCGGATACTGGAAGTATTTTCCAGCCCACTTGCGACATATAATCCAATATTGCCGCCACCGATGATAACAACATGCCGCGTCTTTTTCGTGGCATTATGCTCCACCTCTTCCGTGGTGTTGCCGACAATTTTCAACAACCGTGGCGCATGGTCAGCCTGTGATATGAAGTAGGCATTGTCTCCCACGGAAATTGAGTCATCCGGGTCGGTGGCAAATATCTGGCCTTCCCGTTCAATACCAACAACGACGGCGTGCAGATCCGGAAACAGCGCCGGGATTTGGCGTATGGGTGTGTTTATCAATGGACATTCTTCAGCAATTCGCACGCCTAGAAGACGGACTCGCCCGTCCGCGAACGGCACTACATTGAAGGCACCAGGCATTTTCAAGCGACGCCGTATGGCTTTGCCGATTTCCACTTCCGGAGAAATAATAATGTCAATCGGCAGATCTTTCCGGGTATATAACTCGTTCCACTCCCTCTCGAGATAGGGTTGCGACCGCACGCGTGCGACCTTGGTGGGAGTCTTGAACAGGGAATGGGCAACCTGACAGGCAACCATGTTAACCTCGTCAGAATAGGTGACAGCTATGATCATATCCGCCGATTCCAGCCCGGCCTGCTTAAGCACGTGCGGATAGGCTCCATGTCCGACAACACCCCGGACATCAAGTTCCGTCGTGATTGTACGGACGAGATCAGCCGAAACATCTATGACTGTAACCGTATTGTTCTCACTGGCAAGATGGGCAGCGATGCCATAACCGACGCGTCCAGCACCACAGATGATAACTCTCACCGGTTATCTCCATTGCTGCGCTTGGTAGTAGGGTCAGGACTCATTACATCCAGTATGTGACGATGGCCGCGATGAGGACAGCAGCGAAGAAGGTGTGTGCGCATCTGTCATAACGGATCGCAATTCTGCGCCAATCCTTGAGCCTC
>JACOMS010000009.1 GCA_014324115.1 Hyphomonadaceae bacterium | reverse complement strand
AAACATGGTGCCCATGTCACGCCCGGTGCGCGCGGCCCGGCGATAACTGTCCAGAAGATCTGTGAGAGCGTCACCGTTCACTGGAGGCTGCTGCCCTTGTAACAGGACTGTGCGGGTGTGTTGTGCGCCATGTCCTTAACCCCTGCCTTGGCCCCTTCCTAGCCCCCCGTTGAATCAGAAGAAAGGGCGGCAAGGCGGGGCCGCGGTGATCTGCACAGTCAGGCATCCTCCGTCGGCTTCGGCGCGGGTAATCCCCGGCCGCCCGGGCTCTTCCCGATTTTTAACCGGTCGGGCTTTAATATGGTGAATACCAGCCTGTCGTTCCCGCGGTCGACGCCGACTTTCACGAGTCCACCCTGCTTCAGCTTCCCGAACAGGATTTCATCGGCCAGGGGCTTCTTGACATGTTCCTGTATGGTGCGCGACAGCGGGCGGGCGCCGTAGCGTTTGTCATAGCCTTTTTCAGCCAGCCACGTGTTGGCCCCCCCGGACAGCTCGAACATGATCTTGCGCTCGGACAGTTGTGCCTCAAGCTGGATGACGAATTTATCAACGATACGGGCGATTGTATCTGTGGACAACGATGCGAAGTGGATGGTTGCGTCCAGACGGTTGCGGAATTCCGGCGTAAACAGGCGTTTGATGGCCTCATTTGCCTCATCTTTCCGGAGCCCGCGACCGAAGCCGATTTCGGCGCGCTGCGCATCGGCTGCACCTGCATTGGTCGTCATGATGATGATGACATTGCGGAAATCAATCGTGCGCCCGTTTGTATCGGTCAGGGTGCCGTTATCCATTATCTGAAGGAGTATGTTGTAGATATCCGGATGGGCCTTTTCGATCTCATCGAGGAGCAGGACGGAATGCGGGTTTTGACTGACCTGATCGGTCAACAGCCCCCCCTGATCATAACCGACATAACCGGGAGGCGCACCGATAAGGCGCGAGACCGTATGGCGTTCCATATATTCGGACATGTCAAAGCGGAGCAGTTCCAAGCCCTGGGTCAGGGCGAGCTGTCTTGCGACCTCGGTCTTGCCGACGCCGGTGGGACCGGCAAACAGATAGGAGCCTATGGGCTTGTCCGGTTCACGCAGTCCGGCCCGGGACAGCTTGACGGCGGCTGCGACCTGTTCAATGGCCTTATCCTGGCCGAACACCACGCGCTTGAGGTCGGATTCGAGGGATTTCAGCGCCTTGGCATCGTCACGGGTGATGGATTTCGGCGGAATGCGGGCAATTTTCGAGACCACCGTTTCGATGTCCTTGATGGTGATGGTCTTTTTGCGCGCATCTGCAGGCTTGAGGCGTTCGCGCGCCCCGGCCTCGTCAATGACGTCAATGGCCTTGTCCGGCAGTTTGCGATCCGTGACATGGCGCACGGCCAGGGTGACAGCGCCGTCAATGGCCTCGTCCGTGTATTCGACACCGTGAAATTCCTCAAAACAGGACTTCAGCCCCTGGAGGATTTTCACAGCGTCTTCGGATGTCGGCTCGCTTACGTCCACTTTCAGGAACCGGCGGGACAGAGCCCTGTCCTTTTCAAAATGCTGGCGGTATTCCTTGTAGGTTGTTGAGCCCATACAGCGGAGTTTGCCGCTCTGCAGGGCCGGTTTGAGCAGGTTGGAAGCGTCCATGGCCCCGCCGGAGGTGGCCCCGGCCCCGATAACGGTGTGAATTTCATCAATGAACAGAATCGCATCGGGAATTTCTTCAAGGTGGGCCATGACAGCCTTGAGGCGTTCCTCGAAATCCCCGCGATAGCGTGTACCGGCCAACAGCGCCCCCATATCCAGAGCGAAGATGACAGAGTTCTCCAGCACAGCCGGGACCTGTTCGTTGACAATGCGACGGGCAATGCCTTCGGCTATGGCTGTTTTGCCTACACCCGGCTCACCCACAAGCAGCGGATTGTTTTTGCGACGGCGCGACAGCACCATGATACAGCGCTCAACCTCATCGTCGCGACCGATGAGAGGGTCAATATCGCCGTTGCGGGCTTTCCGGTTCAGGTTGACACAGTATTCCTCAAGCGGGTCTTTTTTATTGACCGATTCGCCCTCCTCATCCGTACCGCGGACGGGGCGAGAAACGGACTGCTCGCCGTTTTTCGCGATGCCGTGGCTGATATAATTCACCGCGTCGTAACGGGTCATGTCCCTTTCCTGCAGGAAATAGACGGCATGGCTTTCACTCTCGGCAAACAGGGCGACCAGGGCATTGGCCCCGGTGACTTCCTCGCGCCCGGCGGATTGCACATGAATGACGGCACGCTGTATCACCCGGTGGAACCCGGCGGTCGGTCGGGATTCTTCAAAATCCTCAACCACCAGGCTTTTCAGGTCATCATCCAGGTATCCGGCGATGTCGGCGCGCAGCGCCTCAATATCTACGTCACAGGCCGTGATAACCCCCGCAGCATCCCTGTCATCAAGCAGGGCCAGCAGAAGGTGCTCAAGGGTGGCCAGTTCATGACTTCGTTCGTTGGCGCAGGTCAGGGCGCGGTGTATGGTTTCTTCGAGAACGGGAGAGAATGATGCCATGTCAGTTCCTTTCCGGGTCCGTATATGGGCGGCCCTTCATGCCTTTTCAAGCGTACATTGCAGCGGGTGCTGGTTCCGTTTCGCCGCATCCATAACCTGTGCAACCTTGGTCTCGGCAACCTCGAACGTATATACGCCGCAGGTACCGACCCCGATCTGGTGCACATTCAGCATGATGCGCGTCGCCTCTTCTGCTGTTTTGTTGAATATGCCTATCAGGATTGAGACGACAAATTCCATCGGTGTATAATCGTCATTCATCAGAAGGACGCGATACATGGACGGCTTTCTGGTCCTGGGCTTTTCCTTGAGAGCAAGACCCCGATCAGGGCTGCGGTCGGGGTTATCCCGCCGGTCTGCCATTATCGGAGTGAATTCCTGCATGGTCCCGAGACTAGAGTTTTCAGGTCGCCGTGAAAAGAGGGGAGCCCGTATAATCCCTGCCGCGCCGGGTCATCACCCACGGGACGGACACTACCTGTGCGGTGTGACCGGCTGCCTTCAAGCGTTTATTACGGTTTTGCATTGTCACGTTCCCGGCCTCCGTACCAGTTGATACCACCTGTTACATACATGATGAGTGCGATGGCCGTGAAGCTGGTAAGGGCGCCTATAAGCAGCGCAAAATCCTGCAGTCGCATCAGGACAAACAGCAATCCATAGATGATGCCGAAGACAATCCCGGCCCGTATCACATACGTCCAGCCGCCGAAAACCGCACCCGCATAGGCGGCTGTCAGCACGACCGTCGCCAGCGCGGCAATGCCGAAGGCGGGCGTGAAACCGATATACTCCGAAAATGCCAGCAGCAGGAGATAAAAAACTCCCTGGGCCAGACCGACAAGGATATATTGCGCCGAATGGATGGACCTTCCGACCAACACTTCAAACAGGAAGAATGTGATAAACACCAGTCCGATGAACAGGATGGAGTATTTCAGGGCCCGGTTGACGGTCTGATACGGGTTGAGTTCCGAGACAAACTGCACGGTCACGGCTTTGTCGCCGACGTCGAACAAATCCATCTGATGTACCGGACTTTCGCCGGGCACACCGCGGGCGAGGTAGGACACAAACCAGCTGGCCGTAAACCCCGTATCTGTAATGTTCTGCTGTTCCGGGGCAAATCCACCCTTGAAACCCGGTGATGCCCAATCCGATGTCATGGACATGCGGGTCGATTTGGCGAAGGGCAGGGCGCCAAGCTCCCGCGCGCCGCGAATGTTGATGCTGGAAGTCACCGTAAAGGCGCTGCCCGTTTGCAGAATGTCTGCCGCCGGGACCGAGAAAAAGGTTAAATCGGCGCTTTGGCCCCACCCCTCGTACTGCAGGATGGCATCAGACATTTCATAAGGCCTGTCGATTCCGGAAGAACGTCTGTAACTGTCAGGTTCAAAGTTGCGCATCTCACCGGAAGGCAGGCGCAGGGCAATATCTTCGGTCAGTCCGCGTCCATCGGACAGACCGATTATCAATCTCGCCTTATCCCATTCGATGGTGCGATCCGTGTATTTATCCCTGTCAATGGCGGCAAATCGGGCGGTCATTTCACCGTCGGCCTGATAGACGGGGACTCTGAACAGGGAACGCTTTTTGATTTCCGTTGTTATATACCGGAAGTCTATTGACCCCTCTTCCGGTGAAATGGCATACTCGCCCGTCTCAGTGACCTTGCCCTCCCTGCCGAGACGGTAGTAGGGCGCAATCAACACCGGCCCGGCAATATACTGCCTGCCGCCATAACGCTGCGAAACATCGCCCGTGACGTCTGCGGCCCGGCTGGAGCGGTCAAAGCTGATGCCGTAGATGAATATGATCGGAACGGCCATGACCAGAACAAGTAAACAAATGAGAATGAGTTTGGTGCCCAGAGAGCGCCCGGACGCGTCTGCTGATTTGAGCATATGAACCTCTTCCGATGAATTTCCTTCGCGGGCTCCCAGCATAGAGTATTTCACCGGCATTGACAAGTCAAAATGAAAGACAGGGACATTCCCTGTCGGCGCGGCGGCTTTATCTGAATTGTGCGAAAAAATCCGAATTGATTTGAAACGCTTCCTGTGCGCCTTCGCCGATGAGCGTTTCGATACCCGCCTCCTGCAAGCGTGCCGCTCCGCGTCGATGGACGCGCGGGTCGGAATCCGTGCAGGCGATGACACAGCGTGTGATACCCGCCTTGATCAGGGCATCGGCGCAGGGAGGGGTCCGGCCGTAATGGGAACAGGGTTCAAGTGTCACGTAGGCGGTGGCGCCTCGCGCGGCCTTGCCGGCGATACGCAGCGCATTCGTCTCTGCATGGGGTCGGCCGCCATCGGATGTGGCTCCCCGTCCGACGATCACACCGTCTTTGACGATGACGCAACCGACGGACGGGTTGGGGGCTGTGCGCCCCTTTTGTTGCCGCGCCAGATCAAGGGCGAGGCGCATATAACCGGAATCATCCACCTGGGTGGGGCGGCAGCCCTATGGCGCGGGACTCATCCAGGAAGCGGGCCGCCGTCACGTTCAGGGTTCCGTCCTCAAGATCAATAAGCAGCGGGTTGCCTGTGGGTAGCTCGCAACCGGCAATATCGGTATCAGAGACCCCGAAGAGGGATTTCATCAGGACCCGCAGGGAATTGCCATGGGCGACAATGATCAATGTCCGGCCAGCCACAATATGCGGCGCGATGTCGGACTCAAAATAAGGAAGCACACGTTCCATGGTCAGTTTCAGGCTTTCGGTACCGGGCAGCAGGGCCGGATCAATGTCCCTGTATTTCGCGTCATTGGCCGGGTGAAATTGATTATCCGGGCCAACAGACGGCGGAGGCGTATCAAAACTGCGCCGCCAGACCTGTACTTGCTGATCGCCGTATTTATCCCGGGTTTCCTGCTTGTTCAACCCCGTCAGACGGCCATAGTGCCGTTCATTGAGACGCCAGTCCTTGGTGACGGGGATATGGAACCGGTCAACGCTCTCAAGCAACAGCCAGAGTGTGCGAATAGCCCGTTTCAGATAGGACGTGAATCCCGCATCGAATGTTATGTTTTCCGCGGTGAGCAGGTCGCCGGCTGTTTTCACCTGCGCAATGCCTTCCCCGGTCAGGTCCACATCCACCCAGCCGGTAAACCGGTTCTGAAGATTCCATTGGGATTGCCCATGCCGGACAAGAACGAGTTGTGTCATGGTGCGCCGCTTCGGTTCAAACTTTTGTCGCCTGTATCGCAGGGAGATGGTGAACAAAGTATTTTCAAGGATCGGCAACGTGTCTTGAAAACAACACAAAAACTTCTCCAAACCGACATCCAATCGTCATGACAGGTTCATAATGTCCCGTGATGGCTGCGACGACCGTTTTACCGAATCTGAGGGACCCTCATGACATTCGACACCGTCCGGCGGACGATGACATCTGCGTCTGTTCTGGCCCTGTCTCTGGCGGCTGGTCCAGCATCCGGCGCACAAAGCCTGTCCGGGGTTGTGACGGACGCCACAGGCAATGCACCGTTTGAAGGCGCCATCGTGACTATCAAGGAACTGGGCCGATCCGTCGCGACCAACCGTTTCGGGGCTTACGCCATCAATAATATCCCGTCCGGTCATTATACGGTGACGGTCGATTATGTGGGTGCGGATATCGTTTCCGGCGCAGTGACGGTTCCGGCTGACGGCACAACACAAAATTTTGTCCTGGGCGAGGATGTTGAATACACAGACAACATCATCGTCGTCGGAACGCGGGCCGCACAGGCCGGGGCGATTAACCAGCAACGGGCGGCTGATTCCATCATCTCTGTTATCGATTCGGACGGTTTGGGTAACTTCCCGGACACGACCGCGGCCGACGCCCTGGCCCGAGTTGTCGGCCTGTCTGTTGAAACCGATCAGGGTGAAGGGCGCTACGTGTCCATCCGCGGCATCAATACCGATCTCGTTTCAGCCTCGATCAACGGCGTGCGGACACCTTCTCCGGAAGATCGCCGCGGCGTTCTTCTGGACGGCGTGCCCTCGGACCTGCTGGACGGAATTGAAGTCCGGAAATCCCTGACCCCGGATGTGGACGCCGACAGCCTGGGCGGTGTAATCAACCTCAAGACCATATCCGCTTTTGACCGGAAAGGACAGTTCCTGCGCCTCAAGGCCGAAGGTCGCTATAACGAAATCACCGGGGAAGTCTCGCCCAAGGGCACGATTACTTATTCGAATGTATTCAATGACAGGCTGGGAATCGCCTTGTCCGGCAACTACCAGAATCTGGCTCTTGAAGTCCATAACAATGAAGCCGGAGGCTGGGGACTGGAAGGCGGAACAGAGTATTTTCTGAATGATGATTACGAAAGTCGCCGGTACGACCTGACCCGTGAACGTATCGGCTTTGTCGGCAATATCGACCTTGAAGCAACAGACACGACACGCCTTTATCTGCGTACGTTGTTCAATAATTACGAGGATGACGAAATCCGGAACAAGTTCGAATACAGGGATCTGGATGACGGCGAAGCCACATCATCCACATCGTCCGAAGTGCCGATTAACGAGGTTGATGCCGAAGTCCGCAAACGTCGCGAAATCCGCCAGATCCAGTCTTATGCTGTTGGCGGGGTCACGGAGACGGGCCCATGGTATCTGGATTACGAAGCCTCATATGCCTTTGCCGAGGAAGACGACACAGACAATCATGACGTGACGTTCCGGTTCAAGGATATTCAGGACGACTTCCCGCTCGCCGGTAACATTGTCTTCGACACGGCCACACCGGAACGCCCTGTCATCGCCGGTGACAGGGCACTGGCGCTCATTTTTGATCCGGCCAACTACAGGCTGGACGAGCTTGAAGAGGAAAAGACCATCAACCGGGACAGGGAATACAACGGGAGAATCAATATCGCCCGCAACAGTCTTGTCGGCGGCACCCCTGTTACATGGAAAGCGGGGGCCAAATATCGCGACCGCGAAAAAACACGGGATGTGAACAAGACTTTCTCGGAGGGCAAAATCGACCTGGATGACGGGTTTGTCGGTGATCTGTTTATTGACAACTGGCGTCTGGCTCATCGCACGCCGGGTTTCCCGGACGGTGATCTGACAGAGTCCCTGCGCAACGGCGGCAACCCCGCCCTTGAAGTCAACGATGATGCGACATTTCTTGAGAGTCATGTTGAGGATTTTGTTATCGGTGAGAAAATTTTCGCCGCCTACGCCATGGGGACGCTCGAACTGGGCAGGGCCACAATCGTGGCCGGGGCCCGACTTGAAGACACAAACGTCGACATGACAGGCTTTGCAGCTATAGACGGAGACAACTCGGCCGCGACCCGGGAATTTTCACGAAGCTACACACATATTCTGCCAAGCCTGAATCTGAAATACGACTTTGGCGACAAATGGATCGGGCGGGCCGCCTATTATACCTCCGTTGTCCGTCCGGCTTTCGGTGAGCTGGCGCCCGGGGCCCTGATAGAGCCGGATGAGAGTGAGGAAGAGGACGATAACGGAAATGATGTTGTCGTTCAGCAAAAAGTTGAAATTGTTACCGGTAATCCGGATCTTGACCCGTTGACAGCGGACAATTTCGATTTGGCACTGGAATTTTATCCGACCCAACTCTCCGTGATTTCCATAGGCGCGTTTTACAAATCCGTCAGCAGCGCTACTTTTGGGCAACGGTTCGAGCGTGACGGGGATGAGTCGGTTGCAAACTTCCTTGAGCGCTTGCCCATTGATCCCGGTTTTATTGATTCCGGCCTGCTCGCCGATATTGACCCGGCTTCTGTTCCGGCGGAACTGATGAGCGATGTTGAAGCTACAGAGATTGTTGTGGATACATTCGTCAATGTTTCCGATTCCGATATTTCCGGTATCGAGTTTAACTATGTTCAGGACCTGTCAGAGCTTGATGAAAGGCTGGACGGGTTCCTGTTTTCCGGCAATCTGACACTGACCGAATCCGAAGCCACGCTTCCGGACGGTCGCAAAGTCCCGTTCCTGAAACAGTCCGGCACGGTCTGGAACGCTGCTTTGGCCTATGAAAAAGGCCCCTGGGATTTGCGTGTTTCGGCCAATTACCGGGGTGACTATCTGGACGAGCTTGTCGAAGAAAACCTCGACCGTTATGCGGATAACCGCCTGCTTGTCGAAGCGTCCGCCAAATTTGACATCAGTAAAAACTTCCAGATATGTCTGGAAGGTAAAAACCTGACTGACGCACCGGAGTATTACTATTTCGGTGACAGGTCGCGCCTGTCACAATATGATGAATTTGGTCGGACATTTATTTTTGGAGGTCGATATACTTACTAGGTCAACAGTCGCAATTTGCTCAACTCTGGTGCTGAGCGCCTGCGCAAGCACGGAAATTTTTTATGTCCCGCCCAGTGAAGATCTCTTTGCTGTTCAGGCGGATTTCGAAACGCCTGTCGTGGCAAGCATTGGCGATTCTGCGGATGACCCGGCGATTTATGTCGGGACCAACGGAAACGGCTTCATTGCCGGAACAGACAAACAGGCCGGGATTTACATTTACAATCTTGATGGAACGGAGCGGAAGTTCTGGCCGGTCGGCACCGTGAATAATGTCGATTTGCGCGGCGGCTTTATCTGGAACGGACGGGAATACGTCCTGCTCCTGGCCGGAGATGATGACAATAATACGCTTGTGCCGCTATTCTATCATCCGGAATCAGATCAGTTTGCCAGGCCCGATGGCGGAGATATAGCGATCACCCCCTCACCTTATGGACTTTGTCTCGGCAGGGTTGGTCATGATATTCACGCCGGAATAACGACCAAAGCCGGGGTTTACTACCAATACAGAATTTTTGAAGGTGCCGGGGACGGTCAAGGAAAAGTCGAAGCGGAACTGTTGCGTCAATTCAGGGTGGGTACACAGATCGAAGGGTGTGTGATTGATGACCGGACGGGCAAGCTGTATATTGCCGAGGAAAACGGCGGACTGTTTGTCTATGGGGCCAGACCGGCTGACGGTGATGCGCGGGATGAAATTGCCCGCGTGGGCCAGAACGGCCTGATGACCGATCTGGAAGGTGTTACCGTATATCCGCAAGGCGATAATGGTGGTTATCTTCTTGTTTCATCTCAAGGCAACAATACTTATGGGGTTTTTGAGCTTCCGAGCCATGATTTTGCCGGACAATTCGAAATCGCGGAAGGTGGCGTTGACCAAACCTCCAAGACGGACGGTATTGACGTAACGCCGATGGCCACACCTCAATTTCCGGACGGGTTTCTTGTGGTGCAGGATAATCAACAGGATCAGGCCACACCCGAAGGTCGGGAAAAACAGAACTTCAAAATCGTCGACTGGCGGAAGATCAAGGCCGGTCTGAATTAGAAAATTGGAAGAACGGGTTGCCGGGATCAGCCGGTGGTTAGTCCTACCAGATTTTGACACGTTTTTCCGGCGGCAGATACAAGGCATCGTCCGCGGTCACGTCAAAAGCCTCATACCACGGACCGAAATTGCGGACGATACCGTTAGCGCGGAATTCACCCGGACTATGCGGACCGGTTTTGACTTGCGCCCGCAAGGCCTCCTCGCGCCATTTGATGGCCCATATCTGGCCGTAGGCAAGGAAAAAACGCTGGTCGCCGGTATAGCCGTCAATGACGGGAGCTTCCTCTCCGTTCAGTGAACGCCTGTAAGCGGCATAGGCCATGGTAATGCCGGTCAGGTCGCCGATATTTTCGCCGAGACCGAGACGCCCATTCAGATTTTCACCCGGCAGCGGCTCAAACTCATCGTATTGATCAGCCAGGGCACCGGCGAGTTCTTCATAACGCTCGGCATCCTTTTCAGTCCACCAGTCGCGCTGCCGGCCGTCCCCGTCTGTCTTGCGGCCCTGGTCATCAAAACCGTGACCCATTTCGTGACCGATCACCGCGCCGATACCGCCGTAGTTCACTGCCGGGTCGGCGTTCGGATCAAAGAACGGCGCCTGCAGAATGGCTGCCGGAAAGACAATTTCATTCAGGGACGGACGGTAATAGGCATTGACCGTTTGCGGGTTCATTCCCCACTCGTCGCGGTCAATCGGACCGCCGAGTTTGCCGATCATGTCATTCCATCGCCAGAGATTGGCGGATTTGACCGTTCCAATGAGGTCGTTGCGGTCGACAATCAATGTTGAATAATCGGTCCATTCTTCGGGATAGCCGATTTTCGGGTTAAATTTGCGCAATTTGTCCTGTGCCTCCGCCTTGGTGGCTTCGTCCATCCATTCCAGACCGTCAATGCCGTCCCTGAACACAGCCCGCAGGTTTTCAACAAGAACTTTCATCCGGGCTTTGGAAGCGGGTGGGAAATACCTGTCTACATAGACCTTGCCGACCATTTCGCCCATATAACCGTCGATCTGTGAAACGGCGCGCTTCCAGCGGTCGCGCTGCCGCTCCGTCCCGCGCAGCGCCTTGCCGTAAAAGGCGAAGTCGGCATCGTCAATCCGCCTGGGCAGATAGGCCGACATACCGCTCATGTAAGAGGCCAGCATATAATCCCGCCAGACCGGGACAGGGGTCTCGCCAAAAATCCGGGCCGTGCCCTGCAGGGCGTCATTCTCGCGAATGACAAAATTTGTCTGATCGCCAAGACCGGCTTCGTCCAGCGATATTTGCCACGGGAAGCCCGGTGCGTAATCCTGCAGCTCATTCAGGGTCATTTTATTGTAGGTCAGGGATCGGTCACGACGCTTTGTCGGCGTCCAGTGCTCCCGGGCCATGCGGGTTTCCAGGGCCATGACGTCCCCGGCCCGCTGCGCGGCATTATCGACTCCGGCTTCGGTCAACATGTTTGTCAAAAGGATTTTGTAATCTTCCCGGAGCCGAACCGACTTTTCATCATCATCAAGATAATAGTCGCGGTTCGGCATACCGAGACCGGCCTGGGTCATGTAAAATATATAATTGTCGATATCCTTGACATCCACATCAACCCAGCCGCTGACATGGGAGCGCACGGCCAGGGACGGATCCCCCATAATGCGGGCGACATCTTCGTGGGTTTTGACCGATTTAATCCGTTCGAGATCGGCCTGAACAGGGTCCAGACCCGCCGCCTCAATGGCATCTGTATCCATAAAGGCCGCGTAGAAATCACCGATCTTCTGCTCTTCCGTGCCCTCGGCGGCATTTTTGGCGGCGGCGGTCTCAATAATGCCCTTCACACGTTCATCGGACAGATCACGCAGAATGGTAAAAGCCCCGTGCCTGGATTTGTCCGCCGGGATTTCAACCCTGTCCAGCCAACCGCCGTTGACATATTGATAAAAATCATCACCGGGGTCGACGGACCTATCCATATTTTCCAGGGCGACGCCGAATGTGCCAAGAACCGGATCGGTTTTCACAACCGCCTGTTCGACTTCGGCGGTATCGGTTTCCGGAACTTCGGATTTTTTGCACGCGACGATCGCCAGGGCCATCATGGCGGAGACAGGCAGATATTTGATTTTCATTTTATATTCCTTTCAGTCGGGGCTGGATTTGAATTTATTGAGCCGGTTGCAGATGACCCCTGTCATTCGGGCCTTTGCCCGGCCCGGTATCGGGCAAAGCCTGGAGAACACGTTCGGCTTCCACGGTTTCCAGAGCCAGCGCCACATTCGGGTCATAGCTTGACCCCAGAGGCGGCTGTTTCACGCCTGTCCAGAGACGCGCAAACAGGCGCTTGATATCAACGCCGATGCCGTACATGGCCGGGACTAGCATAAGTGTGAGGAAGAAGTCAAACAAAACGCCGAAGGCCAAAGCGACAACCATGGGCTTGAGAAACTCCGCCTGTGTTGATGTCTCAAACAGGATCGGCGTAATTCCAACAAATGTGGTCACGGATGTCAGGAGAATGGGCCGGAAGCGGGCCACACAGGCATCAAGCATGGCCTGATAGGCGCCGATACCGCGCGCACGCAACCGGTTCACGTAGTCAATCAGGACGAGATTATCGTTCACAGCTACGCCGGAGGCTGCAAAGAAGCCGAAGACCGACATGACAGTAAACGGCACACCTGTCACGATATTACCAAAAATCATGCCGACAAGAGCAAAAGGTACGGCGACCATGATCAACAAAGGCTGCCAGTAGGATTTGAACGCGATTGCCAGCAATCCATACATGATAAACAGGATTACAACGAGTGATGTTTTCAATTCACGCACAAAATTCCGTTCAATTTCGTCATCACCAACGACAATGCGTTCCGCGGCCGGATGCTGCAGCTGCCATTCCGGGAAGAAACTCTCATTCATTTCCCGTCGAATATCTGATACTTTGCTGGAGTCACCCCGCACCCGGGCGCCCACATATTCGACGCGCTTTCTGTCACGACGGTTGATGCTGGATACCCCCTCTTCAAAAGATACATCGGCGACCGAGAACAGCGGGACTTCAACGCCGTCGGGCGCGCGTATCTGCAGATTGCGCAGACTTTCAATCGACTCCCGGGCCTCTTCGGGATAACGCACCATCACCCGGACATCTTCACCGTTACGCGGGAGACGCTGAACCTCCCGACCAAAGAAGGCTTCCCTGACCTGTCGTGTCACATCCGACAATGTCAATCCAAGTGTTGCGGCACCGGGTTTGAGCTCGAATTGAATTTCTTTCGCCGAGCTCTCCAGGCTGTCCCAAGCCCGGACAACGCTGGAATATGTCTCAAGATGTTCCTTGATGGCTAACACGGAGTCCTGGAGCTTGTCCGGATCCACTGAAGCCACAGCAAAAAAGATTCCGCCCGAATCATTGCCGCCGGCTGCGGTATAGCCGTAATTGACGCGGAAGGCGTCCGGGATCGGGCCGACATATTCCTCCAGTTTTTCAGCCACGCTTTTGGTCGAAACATGGCGACGCTTGTTCCCGTCCATGAGGGAGAAAAAACCCTGGACAGAACGTCCGCCGACGAATGTTCCGTAATTTTTGAAAATGTCTTCATCAACACCAAATTCCTGACCGGATTTTTCGTTTAATGCCGTAAGTCCGGCGTCAACCTGGGCACGTACCTGGTTGCGACGTTCGAAAGAAGTTCCTTCGGGGAAGCGCGCCTCAAAGGAGATAAAGTCGCTCTCGACCTGCGGAACAAATTGTGCGGGCACAAGGCCTGCCCGCAGGAAGCCGGTGAACATAATGAAGAGACCGACGAAGGTGGCAAAAGTTACATATCGGTATTTTATGAGGGCCGCGGTGGCAGGTCTGAATACATTTTTCGCAAATCCGACGAGGGAACCGGCAATACGGTTCTGCATCTTCATCAACGGTCCGAGCGTTTCCTGCTTCGTATGTTTCAGGTGGCGAAGGTGTACCGGAAGGACCAGGAAGGCCTCAATCAGGGAAAACGCCAGGACGGCAATCACGACCAGGCTGATTTGGCCAAGCATGGCCTGAATCGGCCCGGTCATGAACAGGAAGGGGGTAAACATTAAAATGGTCGTAATAACCGCGTAAAATACGGGCTTGGCCACCATATTGGCACCGGCAACGGCACCGTTTTCACCGTCAATGCCGTTTTCTGCATGGAAGTGAACCGACTCGCCCACCACAATCGCATCATCAACGACAATCCCGACGACCAGCAGGAAGGCAAAGAGCGAAATCATGTTAAGTGTAACACCCACATGCGGAGCGATAGCAACGGCACCTGCAAAGGCCGCCGCAATACCAATCGTCACCCAGAGGGCAACGGACGGCCTCAAGAACAGCATCAGGATAATCAAAACCAGTATAAGTCCGGAAACCGCATTCGTCCCTATAAGGTTCATCCGGCTGTCGAACATGGTTGAACCGTCAAACCAGATTGTAAACGTCAGGCCCGGCGGCAGGGTTTCCCTGATTTCCTTTTCAAATTTCCGGATGGCTTCTCCGGCAGCGGTGATATCCATGGTGTCGGGGGAAAGAACCTGATAAACGGCGGAGTTTTCACCCTTGAACCGCGAAGAGAATTTGTTTGTTGAAAATCCATCTATAACAGTTGCTATGTCCCCCAGGCGAACCACGCCGCCCGCAGCCGTCTGTCGAATAATGATTTCCTCGAAGTCCTGCTCGGTATTCGCGAGGGACCGCGCTCTGAGCTGTAAATCACCGGCGGTTGTCTCAATGGTACCGGCGGACAGGTTGATTGAGGCGCGGGAAATGGCATCTGATACCTGCGAAAAGGTCAGGTTGTACTGCCGGAGCGCATCTTCCGATATTTCTATGTTGACCTGTTCGGGTATTTTTGAAATCTGCGTGGTGAGCTGCAGGCCCGTTAACCGGGTTAAATCCAGACGAAGGTCTGTAGCGGCGCGCTGTAAAGTCAATCGGTCAACGTCGCCATGCAGGGCCAGATACATGATATCGGCCCGTGCGTCCCATCGGTAAATTTCAGGTCTGAAGGCGTCCGGGGGTAAATTCCGTATCGAATCGACGCGCGATTTGACCTGATCGAGCATTTTCTCATAATCAGTGTTGAGTTTGGTCCGGATGTTGACAGAGCCTGACCCTTCCCTTGCGTTACCCGTGATGTAATCAATGCCGTCAAGGCCGTCGACCGCGGCTTCAATCCTGACAACCAGTTGCTCTTCCACGTCACGAGGGGATGCCCCGGGCCAGGATACGCTGACTGTTATGCCGTTGACCGTCGCCTGGGGGATAAATTCCCGTTCCAGTGAAAAATATCCAAATACACCCGCAACGAACATTGCCACCATCATGAGATTGGCGGCGACGGGATTTTTGACAAACCAGGAAATGATTGTTTTCATGCTCTGCTCCTTTGTCCGGTCATGCTAACCGGACGTCACCCCTCCGAACGGGTCGCTGCGGAATCTTGGCCGTCGCTGTTTTCCGAACTCGTGGTTTCCCTGTCTTCATCCTGTTTCCGGCGGTTCTTTTCGTTACCGTTTCTGCTTTCTTCGTCCCCGGCCCTTTCCTTGTCAATCAGCCATTGCGGCTTGGGCGGGTCGATAAAAACCGTTTTGGGGTCCTTGACATCCAGCACCTTCAGGGGGCCGACAGCCCGGGATTCTTCCATGGGAGACAGGATAACAATATCTCCGGAATTCACACCGCTCGTGATGTACGCATATTGTACGGTGGAGTCCAAAACGCCCGCAGTCACAATTTCGGCAGACCCGTCCTGCCGGGCGACATAGACCTTGTTCCCGGGCCGCAAAGCATCGCGCGGGATAACCACCGTACTGTCATAGGATTTCCCGGCGATGCGGGCATCCACAAACAGTCCCGGTGCCAGAGGCACACCGTTGTCTGATGCACCTTTCCCATACGGGTCGGCGACTTCGGCGATTGCAAACAGCGCACGTGTCCGTGTGTCATAGGTGCTGTCCGTGCGCATGATTCGCGCTTTCCAGGTCTGGATTTGACCGCCGACCTCAGCCGTCAGATCCACTTCCGGTGCTGCTTCACGGCTCTCCGCGACAAAAGCAATCGGCAGATCAAGTTTGCGCAGATCGTCATTATTCAGCGGCAGACGGACTTCGACAACGTCCGTTGAAAAAATACGTCCCAGACTGACCCCCGGAGACACATACTGACCAATCCCGGAATTTTTTGTCCGTACGCGGCCATTAAACGGCGCCTTGACTGTGGTTCTGTCGAGCTGAATTCTGGCATTGCTGAGATCAGCCTCGGCCGATTGCAGATTGGCGCGGGCTTCGGCCATTTGTGGCTCACGCAAAACCAGATCGGACGGCTCACCGGGCCGCCCCAGTTCCTCCCAATCCTTGCGGGCAACTTCGGCTTCAGCCCGTTCACGGACCAGAACCTGTTGTGCGCGGGCAATAGCGGCCTCCGCGCGAATGACGGCGACCTCATAGTTGGATTTGTCAATCTGAACAAGCGCATCCCCCTTTTTGAAAATACCGCCTTCGATAAATTTCGGCGAAACGTAGGTGATTTTGCCGCCGACTTCGGGGACGAGGTTGATTTCAATCTGCGGACGCGCCTCGCCTTGTGTATTCACCAGGAGCTGGACACTATCTGTAAACGCATATTCCGCCAGCACCGCGAGCGGTGTGAAGGGGCGGCGTTTTTCCTCAGGTTTCTTATTGGCTGCAATTATCCCCCCTGTTGCGATAACAAACCCGGCAATAATAACACCCGGCACCAGAACGATGATGAGAAACTTTCTCACCCATCCGCCTTTTTGGGGCTCATCTCTATCCGTACCTGTTTCCATTGTCATACTCTCATCCCGGTCATTCCGTTGTCCAGGCGGACACCTTTTCAGTGCCGCTGGCTGACGCCAGTTCCATACGGGGAGCCACACCGCCGTAGTTTCCACCGCCCAAGGCTACATGTAATCTGACACGGTTGGCCAGTCTCTCTTTCCGTGCATTGATAAGCCGACCCTCCGCCGAAATACGTCGGGACTGCGCATCCAGCAACTGCAGAATTGTTGCAAGCCCTTCAGAATAACGGATTTCCAGGCGATCTTCGGCTTCAATGGCTTCATTCAGGGAAACCCGCAAGGCCGTTTCCAGCTGCTGCAATCTTTGCTCGGCGTCCAGTGCATTTTCAACTTCCAGATAGGCATCCAGAACCGTGCCCGCATAGTTTTCAACCTGTTGCCGGAGCAGAGCGCGCTGTTGTCTGACATCGTTTTTTAACCGGCCGCTATTGAAAACAGGTTGGGTTAAATCGGCCGAGATTCTGTCTGCAAAAGACCGCAAATCAAAAATTTTCAGAAGGTCCGTCGAATTACTGTTGACAGTGCCGCTGAGTGACAAGGCCGGATAAAGCCGTTTGCGGGCGATATCCACATCAAGGCCTGCCGATTGCAGTCTGTACTCCGCGGCGATCAAATCCGGACGGCGACGCAAGGTCTCCGACGGAATGCCGACTCCGTCCAGCACGGGTAGCGGCGGCAGGTCACGGGTCGCGGTAATAGCCTCAGCCGGATAGCGTCGCAACAGGATTTCGAGACTGCGCGCCAGGGAAGACCGGGTCTGCGTGCGCGAGGCCAGCAAGGCCTCGGCATTGGCAAGTGCAGACCTGGCCAGACGCACATCGGACGAGCCGACAATACCGCTATCAAAGCGGCGTTCCGTCAGGCGAAGCGCCCGTTCCTGGGTTTCCACATCACGTTCAGACAACTCGACCAGCAGGCGCGACTCAATCAGACTGAACCAGTTCTGGGCCACCTGCCCTGCAACTGCGAGACGCGCACCGGCATAATCGGCCTGAAATCCGGCCGCACCAAGCCCGGCCGCATTCGCTGTGTCGCGGATACGGCCCCATAAATCCAGCTCCCAGCTCGCATTGGCACGCAAGCCAAATACAGTCGACCCCGCCTGGGACGAATTGGCCATATCCTGCCGGACGATTGATGCAGACCCCGTTATGTTCGGGAGCTTTCCGGCCCCGGCAATATCGGCGCGAGCCAACGCGGCATCATAGACTGCAGCGGCGGCGCGAATATCCGTATTATGCTCCAGCGCTTCATGAATCAACGCGGTCAGGACCGGATCGGAAAAATCAGCGACCCAGTCATTGGACGGCATCCCGGGGGCAGAACGCACCACCCATTCATCCTGAGGGGGCCCGGACACATCAACGATAATGTCTGTCGACTCAAACCCCCGCCCGGCCAAGGTCTGACAGCCCGACAGCAGAACGAGGCCGCTCGCCACCAGCAATGATCCTTTCATGGATACTTTCATTCCTCTCTCCATATCCGGCATTATACCGGAACAATAACGAGAGTCTATCAGTTTTTATTGAAAAACAATAAAAATATGGAAATACACGGCCTGCGCCTGCATTCGGCAGCTTTTGCAGAGGCGCGGGCGCATTACGGTCACGCCTGTTCCCGGCAGACTTTTTACACCAGGTTATGGTGACTCTGAACAGATACCTGTCTATTAAGAACGGTCTGCGCTAGCGGGATGCGCCTTTGGAGTACCGGCCCTGCACACCCCTTGCATAATCGGTTCAAACGCTGGAGCGAGAGGGGCATTTTGGTAAGACATTGAACCGTTTGGGTGCCAAAGAGGGCCCCCGGAAGGTTTGATGATAGCCAAAGGTACCACACCCCTGACTGAAATTACTCAAACATCAACGATGCCAATTTAAAATCAAACGTTAATGCAGGTGTCCAGTTTTCTGACTAAAGAAATTTGACCCTCTATCATGATGATGGGGTCAGCACGAAGACGTATGGACTTGCGGGGTGGGACATATAGGATATGGGCCGTGCTCCGGTCAGGTAAAAACGCCCAGTCTCATTCCGTGGAACCGAAAACAGTCGTCATCATTGGGGCCAATGGGTTTATTGGAAGACATCTCTCCAAAGGGCTTGTCAGCGCAGGCTACAACGTAACAGGAGTTTCAAAATCAAGGCCAGAGAGCGTAGAATTTACGGATTTTCTTGAGGGTTACAATTATGAGTTGTGTGCATTTGACGATGTTATTGCGAAATCCCAAGTCGTAATCTTCAGTGCGGGCAAGCTTAGACCGTCTTCACCATTTGACTTCGAAGTTGTGTCTTCCGAAGCAGGAAACGTGCTGGGAATTGCCCGGAAGTGTGCCGAATTCGGTGTTGAGAAGTTCGTCATGACTTCATCCGGTGGAACAATTTACGGACATCCTGATGTTGTTCCAGTATCGGAGAAAATGCCAGCAAGGCCGATAAACGCCTATGGGTACATGCACTCAATTGTTGAAAATGGTTTACGCGTCATCAGCAATCAAAGTGAATTGAAGACTGTAAGCCTGAGAGTGGGCAATGTATACGGCCCCGGGCAAACGTCAAGGCTCGGTCAGGGCCTGATACCGGTAATTTTTGAGAAGGTGAGGACGAGTCAGAAACTTGATATTCGCGGCGATGGCACAGAGATGCGGGATTACATTTTCATTCATGATCTGGTCGATTGTTACGCTAAAGTCATTGAGAACACGCCCAGCTATATGTGTTACAATGTCGGCTCAGAAGTCGGGGTGTCGATAAACGGTGTCGTCGCTCAAATCGAGCAGGTCCTGGGCAAAACGGTTGAAAGGCAGTTTACAGAAATTATACACGGGGCCCCTGGTTTCGACGTAATTCTTGATTGTTCCAGAGCCAGATATGATCTTGGATGGAAACCGCAATACAGCTTCGAACAAGGGCTCAAGACTTATCTCGGTCACATTGAAGACAATCCCCAGGGTCAGGGCCTGTCAGTTTGATGGGTTTTTTATGTTTTGATATGCGATTCACGGGTTGCAAAGGAGATTTTGCGATGGGTGATATGCTATCAAAGGAGGGGTTTGCCCGGATTGAACCGTTGTTCCCTTTGCCGCGCGGTGTGGCGCCTGTGGATGACTGCAAAGTGATTTCGGGCATTATTCATGTCATCAGGAACGGTCTGCGTCGGCGGGATATGACGGGTCTTCCGGCCTTACAGGTTTTCCGGGTGTTCCAGCGCATGTCCCAGTGCTGTCAGCCATCCGGCACCCAGAGCCCCGTCAATCGCGCGATGATCGCATGATAATGTTACATTCATAACATGGGCTTCCCCGCCGCCCGGAAGCGCTTTGTTCCGGATTGCACCGACAGCCAGAATGGCGCCCATGGGCGGATTTATGATCGCATCAAAACCAGTGATGCCCATCATTCCCAGATTGGAAAGGCTGAATGTTCCCCCCCGATACTCCGCCGGTTGCAGCTTTTCGTCTTTGGCTTTTTGGATCAACGCCTTCATTTCGGCTGAAATATCACTTACGGATTTTGTATCCGCGGCCCGGATGACAGGTGTGAGGAGACCGCGCCCGGTCGCCACGGCAACGGAGATGTCGGCACGTTCAAACTGATGGATACTGTCTCCGGTAAAGTGCACGTTCATGCCGGGTTCGGCCCTCAGGGCAACGGCACAGGCCTTGATGATGTAATCGTTGATCGAGCCCTGCCTGCGATTTTGTCGAAACTGCATGAGCGCATCCATGCCGATTTCGCTGCGGAGGTAAAAATGCGGAATGTCCCGACCGGCCACGGTGAGGCGTTCGGCAATGGTTTTTCGCATGGGGGACAGTCTGATAACCTTGCAGGGATTTTCAGCCGCCGGGTTATTGTCCCTCCGGTACAGCCCCTGTGCCCTGGCGGCCTGCTCAACATCCTGGAGCGATATGCGGCCGCGGCGGCCACTCCCCTGAACCGAAGCCGGGTCAATGCCCAGCTCCCGGGCCAGTTTGCCTGCAAGCGGTGAAATGCCCGGATTCCCGGGTATGACGGCCTGGGTCGCAGGGTGTGCGTATTGCGGCGCCCCGTCCGGACGTGAGTCGGCAAAGCCCGCATTTGCCGACTTGAAGTTTTCAACAAAACGGGCCACCTCCTGATCGGATACGGACGGGTCGGCAAATACGGCAATCAGGGCCCCGACGGGGAATGTATCCCCTTCTCCGCCGACCCTGTAGCGCAGGGTCCCGTCATATTCCAGCTCAACATCGTTGGCGATTTTTTCAGTTTCAATCACGACCAGAACATCACCCTCACTGACCTGATCCCCGATATCGGCGTGCCATTGGCGAATGACACCCTCCCGCATTTCGATGCCCCATTTCGGCATGGTAAAAGCCTGGATCTGCCCGGACATGAATAGCCTTATTGATATGAAACGACTTTGCGGACAGCGGCAGCGATTGACACCGGATTGGGCACAAACGCCCGTTCCAGTTCACGGGCAAACGGAACCGGCGCATGGGGTGAGGTGACCTGCCCAACGGGAGCCTTAAGTGAGGAAAACCCGTGACTTGCAATAAATCCGGCGATATCGGAGGCCAGAGAACAGCGCGGCGTACACTCATCGACCACAATAACCCGCCCGGTTTTTTCGACACTGTCCAGAATTGTGTCTTCGTCCATCGGACTGGTTGTGCGCAGGTCAATCAAATCGCAGTCAATGCCCTCTTCCTTGAGTACAGCCACACTTTTCTGGGCAAACAGCACCATGCGGCCCATGGCAATGATGGTTGCGTCATCGCCCTCGCACAGCAGGGAGGCCTGACCGAACGGTATGAGATATTCGCCGTCCGGAACCTCATATTTGCGGCCGTACATGGCTTTGTGTTCAAAAAAGACCACAGGGTCATCATCCCGGATGGCCGTTGTCAATAACCCTTTGGCGTCGGCGGCGTTTGTCGGTATCACGGTTTTCAGGCCGGGAACGGAAGTCACGATATTATACATGGATTGGGAGTGCTGGGCTCCCATGTTCATCCCGGCCCCGTAGGGCACCCGGATGACGAGGGGACATGTCGCTTTCCCGCCGGACATGTAACGGAATTTGGCGGCCTGGTTCATCATCTGATCCAGAGCCAGGGTGATGAAGTCTGCAAACATGATTTCCGCTATACCGCGCTTTCCGGCCAGGGAGGCACCGGCAGCCATACCGACGATTGTGTTTTCTGAAATGGGCGTGTCGATAACGCGGTCTGCGCCGAACCGGGGTAACAATCCGGCCGTGACGCCGAATATACCGCCGCTGGCCTCACGCTCCCCGGATGTCCCCCCGGCCCCGCCCGATATATCTTCTCCGCACACAAAGATGTCGGGGGCCCGTGCCATTTCGGTATGCAGGACCTGATTGAGGGCTTCCCTGTAAGTCATGACAGTCATGGCTGATCCTGTTGGTAGGAGACGTAGACGTCGGCCTCCATCTCCTCTATCGGTGTTGCAGGTGCCGCGCGGGCCCTGTCCACAGCCGCATCAATGAGGGCCAGCACATCCGCATCAATGGCGTCTAATTCCGTTTCCGAAATACCGCAGACGGGCACAACCCTGGCCCGGAACGTCTTGAGACAATCCCTCTCCAGGCGATGCTGTTTGACCTCGTCCCTGGCCCTGTATTTTTGCGGGTCGCCCTCGAAATGACCGAAAAAACGTGTTGTGCGAAATACGGCGGCACAGGGGCCGTTGCCCGCCCGCGCATGATCAAGCAATTCCGCCATGGCATCGTAAACCGCGTGGTAGTCGCATCCATCGGTTTCAACGGTTTTCAATCCAAAGCCCGCGGTCCTGTTGGCGATATCTATACCGCCTACAGAGTAGCTCGCGCCCGTATGTTCGGAATATCCGTTTATCTCGATTGCAAATACGGCCGGTGCATTGATGACCTTCGCCATATTCATGGCTTCGAAGACGGCACCCTGATTGATTGATCCCTCTCCTGCAAAACAAATGCCGACCCTGCCCCTGCCGTCCAGTTTGGCCGACAGGGCGGCCCCGACAGCCAGGGGCCCGCCGGCGCCGACAACACCGTTGGCCCCCAGCATACCCTTGTCGAAATCGGCAATGTGCATGGACCCGCCCTTGCCTTTGCCAAGCCCGGTTTGCCGACCGTAAATTTCAGCCATCATGTCTATGACGTCACAGCCTTTGGCGATGCAGTGTCCGTGACCGCGGTGGGTCGAGACGATTAAATCCTCACTGTCCAAATGCTGGCAAACACCTACGGCGACGGCTTCCTGACCGGAATAGAGGTGGGTAAAGCCCGCAATCTCCCCCGTCATGATTTCCCTGTGCAGCCGCTCTTCGAATTCACGGATGGTCTTCATTTGCCGGTAGGCATCCAGCAGCTGTTCTTTGCTTTGTTGCAGGCGCATGACTGTTTCTACTGTTCCAGATAAATTTCGAGGGTTTTGTGGAAATGACGGATGCGCAGTTCCTGATCGCCAAGCCACAACCCGTCGTAACCGGCGCTGTTCATGCCCTTTTGCACAAACGGAAGGTTGTAGGCATCCTGATTGATAACCAGCCCCAGCGAAGTCTCTCCGTGCCTGTATTGTCTGTGTTGCGGTCTCTCATATTCACCCCGGTCAAATTCATTGTCCGGCAACTCGAACATGTAGTAGTCAAAGAACATTTTATTGGGGTCATCCGGGTGGGGCCGCTGGCGGAAGAGCATCATGTCATCGGCGTGTATGTTCAGCGTCACGTTGGGGAATATCATATAGTGGTAATCGTCCGTCAGCTGATCGTTATTGAGCCCGGAATAGTCTTTCCCCTGCTCCGCTCCATGGGCGCGTTTGTGCTTTTGAACTTCACTGCGAATGTCGTAAACGGATCCCTCATAGGACGCCGGGTCCATGCCGGCCCCGCGCATGACGTGCTTGATCGGGGGAGGGATTTCGGAGGGTGATATAACTCTCGGACTCAGGACTCCAAATGCAATGAGATAGCGGTTGTGTTTTTCGTAGCAGTCAATCTGGATATCCAGATCATCAAGGTAATATAACAGCTGCGGATGAATGCCCTGAACATGATAGCTCTCGTTGAAGGCATCCACCGAGGCTTTCCAGTTGCAGTCCCACTCCACTGTCACCTGACGTGTGGGCACCATGCGCTCGAAATGGTAGGGATCAAGATGGCGCGGGATAATGTCCAGATAATCCCTCAACGGCTCCACATCGTGATTGAGGCTGAACCAGACAAATGAGCCCCAGCTATCGCACGGCATGGACTTCAGGCCGCCGCAGTGCGGGGCCCCCTGGGGAAATGTGTCCAGATCCGGAATATCCGCGAAGCGGCCATCCAGCCCGTATGTCCAGCTGTGATAGCGGCACCGGAAACTTTTTGCGTCTTCCTGCGGCCTGTGCAGGGAATGCACCAGCCGATTGCCGCGGTGCACGCAGACGTTGTGGAAGGCTTTTACGGATGTGTCTGTCTGGCGAACGAGAAGAATTGATTCCGGACCGATTTCGGTGACAATATGGTCTCCGGGATTGGGTATGTCGTCTTCACGGCACCCCAGGAGCCAGACCTTCGTCCACATCTTCTCCCATTCCCGGGCCGCATAATCCCTGCATGTATAGCGTTCTTTGGGGATGAGGCTGTGACCGAGGTCCGGTTTGGGCATGGCCCTGACAGGTGTGCCTGTCCGGCCCTGCTGCCGTTTGGTGCGAACAATTTTTTGTTCACGGCGGACTTTCATGCCTAGAATTGAACCCGTTTCGTGTAACCGCCATCGACGACCAGATTGACACCCGTAATCCAGCTTGCGCCCTCGCTGGCCAGAAATACAACCGCCCTGGCCACTTCCTCCGGTGTTCCCAACCGGCCCAGTGCATGTGTTTTTTCGGTTTTCTGATAGAAACGCTCGTTTGATATCCGGATCATGTCCCATGCACCGCCGTCAAAATGTATCGGGCCCGGAGACACACTGTTGACGCGAATACCCCGGTCACCGTGCGCCTGGGACAGCTGTTTGGCATAGGTTATGAGCGCCGCTTTCATGGCATTGTAGGCTTGGGGAACCATGAAAGTTTCTATGGCCGCGGTCGTGCTGATCATGACAATGGAGCCGCCGCCCCGCTGCTCCATCAGGGGAATGACAGCCTCCACGCCCCGGACCGTTCCCAAAACGTCAATTTCAAAATTTTTCCACCAGTTTTTCTCACTGTCCATTCCCGCGCCTGCCGAGACATTGGGGACGAATATGTCAACACCGCCGAGCTCCTCCGACATGTCGTCTATCCAGGCTTCATAGTCCTCCTTGTTTTTGATGTTGCAGGGGGCGCCGGTGACATGGCCATCGGCCAGAAGGGCAATTTCTTTCACCGCCTTTCTGACACTTTCCGGAGACCGGGAGCATATGGCTACATTCGCGCCTTCCTCCGCGAACAGATTGGCCACACGGCGGCCAATGCCCTGGGTTGATCCCGTAATCAGGACGTTTTTACCTCTTAAATTCAGATCCATCGGTGATCCTTTACATGGCGGGCCGGGCGATCAACCCGTTGTCGATCAGGAATTCGGCGCCGGTGACAAATCGCGACTCGTCGGATGCGAGATATAATACCATGTTGGCGACATCACGGGGTGACCCCAGAGAATCGGCCGGAAGCACACCTTCGTCCGGTACCTCTATCGGGGCATCCGTCCGTCCCTGGGCAAACTGCACCATGGGCGTTTCTATGGCGCCCGCATGCACCGAATTGCAGCGTACCGGCAAGCCTTCGGCCTGACAATGCACCGCCATCGATTTGGTCATGGCTCTGACGGCGCCCTTGGCGGCGGAGTAGGCAAAGAAAATCGGAAAACCGACATGGGATGCGGTCGAGGACATGTTAATGATTGAACCTCCATTGCCCTGCTTCAGAAGCGGCATGGCGTATTTCATACCCAAAAATACGCCTTCCGACATGACAGCGTTGGCAAACCGGAATTCGTCCAGAGTACAGGCTTCCGGAGATGAAAGCACCACCACCCCGGCATTATTGACCAGAATATCAAGGTCACCATGTGCTTCTTCGACCTGGATCATGACCTCCTTCCAGTCATCTTCGGAACTGACATCATGGCTCATGAAGGAGGCCGCCGGGCCGATACTCCGGGCGGCGGCTTCGCCTTTTTCCGAATTGATGTCCGTCAGGACAACCCTGGCGCCTTCAGATGCCAGCACCCTTGCATCCTCCAGTCCCAGACCTGACGCCGCACCGGTAACCAAGGCCACTTTATCTTTTACCCGGGCCACTCCATCCTCCCCGGAGCCGGACACTCCATCTGTCGAAAATCAGCGCATTTTGCGCGTGCATTCTGTCAATACACGTGATAAAAAACAGTCACGATTGTTTTTTACGGACTTAGGGCATGAACCTGAAGACTTCAACAGAAAAAGTTAAGGCGCAGTCCGGCCGGGAAACAGGACGGCAGGCACAAAAGAGCGCGTCTACGCGAAAAATCATTGTGGAAGCCGCCCTGTCCTGTCTGATCAGGTACGGATACGCCAACACGACGACGCCCGTCATTGCCCGGGAAGCCGGGGTTTCCAGGGGGGCCATGATGCATCACTTCTCCAATCGTCTCACGGTGATACAGGCGGCCATAGAGTATCTGCATGAGAAGCGCCTGAAAGCCTTCAGGCGGGCCGTCGCCAACCTGCCGAAAGATCAGCCGCAATTACATGACGGGCTGAAGGCATACTGGAAGCATGTCACCCACCCACTCTATGTTGCGTTCCATGAGCTGACCGTTGCCGCGCGCACGGACAGGGATCTGGCCAGGATTCTGGGACCGGCCCAGGAAGCGTTTTACGATGAGTGGTACCGGATGGCCGGTGAGCTTTTCCCTGACTGGCAAAAGGATCCGGCGAGCCTGGAACTTGCGATGGACCTGGTCAATACAACTCTGGAGGGCATGGCGATAAGGCGCCTGTCCCTGCCTGAAAACCCCGGGGCCGAGGCCCGGCTCTTCAAGTATCTGGAGGCGTGCCTGGCTGCCCTGAAGCCTGCGGATTGATACGTGTCCGGGCTCATACTCCATCATTTCGATTTGTCGCCGTTTGCGGAGAAAATCCGCAAAGTCTTCGGAGTAAAGAACATAGACTGGTATTCCGTTCAGATACCGATGATTATGCCCAAACCCGACCTCATGCCTCTGACGGGAGGATACAGAAAAACCCCGGTCCTGCAAATCGGCGCAGACACATATTGCGATACATCACTGATCGTTGACGTTCTGGAGGACCTTTATCCGGCTCCCACCCTGTTCGGGTCAGGCAGATTGACCAATCATGCCTTCCAGACATGGAGTGACAGGGAGGTGTTCCCTTTTTCCGCCGCGTTGTCCCTCCATGAAAACGCTGAAAACCTGCCGGACTCTGTGATCCGGGATCGGCGGGAGTATTTTTCTTTTCTGGATTTTGAAAAATTCGAAGCCGATGCTCCGCATTTTCGCGCCCAATTCGCGGCCCATGCAACGAAAATAAACGAACAGCTTTCCGATAACCGGGATTTTCTGCTCGGAAGAGCGCCGGAATGGGCGGATATCAACGCCTGTCTGAACATATGGACGGCACACGGACATATCCCGGGCGCCGCCCGGATGTTTGACGGACTCGGCCATATGAATGCCTGGTATGCGCGCATGACAGAACTGGGCGAAGGCCGCCGGACCGAAGTTGATGCACACTACGCCCTTGATGTCGCACAAAAATCTACTCCTGACCCGGTCGAGTCACCGGACACCTGTTCCGGGGCGGGCGAGGCCGCCGTTGGAACAACGGTCACTGTCACCCCCACAGATTACGGCTGCGTACCGGTTACAGGCACCCTTGCCGACGTTTCCGCAACCCGCATCTCCATTTCCCGCAGCAGTGGGAGGACCGGCGATGTAAATGTGCACTTTCCGCGCACCGGGTTCAGAGTTGAGGCCATGAACGGAAGATAATACAGATTGGAGATAATTATGTCTGAAGGTTTCAAAGCCCAATGGCCGATGGATCTTGGAGCACCGGAAGGATCCCTGGAAGCCAAACAGCCCCGTCCCGCGAATATCGGAAAAGATGTGGTTGACCCTGCAAGATATTATTCCCGGGAATTCATGAACGCGGAATGGGAGTATCTGTGGCCGAAGGTATGGCTGCTCGCAGGCGTAACGTCTGACATCAGGGATGCGGGTGATTTTACTGTTTTTACCCATGGACATGAGCAGTTTTTGATCACCCGGACGCATGACGGCGACATCAGGGCCTTCTACAATGTGTGCCCTCACCGGGGGAATCGCGTCTGTCTGACGGATCACGGGTCCGTCCGTCAGTTCAGCTGTCCGTTTCATGGCTGGACATTCAATCTTGACGGGACTCTGGCGGGCATTACCGATGAACATACCTATGATCCCGACCTGATCAGGCATCGCCCGGGTCTGGGCGAGGTTCGCTGCGACACCGCAGGCGGTCTGATCTTCATCAATATGGATGGTGAAGCGCCGCCGCTCAAGGACTGGATAGGTCTGCCTCCAGGCTACATCGAAAATTATGAAATCGAACACATGAATGTTGTGCGGCATGTGCGCAGTGAATGGCTGGCCAACTGGAAAACGGGCGTTGACGCTTTTTACGAAACCTATCACCTGCCCCATATCCATCCGCAGACCCAGGGGGTGATGGAAGACTATTCCCAGGTGGACCTCTACCCCAACGGGTTTAGCCGCATGATTGTTCCGATCGGTGTGAAATCTCACCGGGTCGGGGATCAGGACAATCTGGACCCGTATCAGGTTGCCTTCCTGGCCGAAGCGGGGGTGGACCCGGACAGCTTCAAGGGCACTCCCCGGGATGTCCGGCCCGCCATCCAGAAAGCCAAGCGTGAACGTGGCAAGCAGTTCGGCCTGGATTATTATGACAGGCTGACAGACGGGCAACTCACCGATAGCTGGGCAACCGGGTATTTTCCCAATGTGCAGATCGGCATGCACCCGGAGGGTGTGTTCATCATGCGTTTCACACCCCATGCCACGGACCCGGAGCGCTTTTACTACGATAACATCACCATGTTCCGCTATGTGGATGATCCGGGCTTTACCGTGCCTGCCTGGATGGGACTGCCGGAGGGTACCGACGTGTCGGGAGAGATCAGGCCCGAAGTCGAGCACGTACCCGCCGGTGTCAATCCCGAGTTGGGGGAAGTTCTGGATCAGGATGTGGAGTTGGTGGCCGCCGTGCAGGAGGGCGTCAAATCCAGAGGGTTTAACGGGCCGCTCTGGTGCGAGCAGGAGGACCGGCTCCGACATTTCCATCGGGAACTGGACCGGTATCTGTCCGGCGGGGCATAGCCCTTGGTGACGTGGCGGCGTGAGAGCGATTGGGAGAGCGCCGTGTTTCCCGGCAGGGTCAGGTTTCGGACCCGGCGGTAGTCAAGGCGAGGCTGTAGAATCTGCGCAGGATGAAAGAAAGTCGTCAATCTTCTGATCCGTCATGACCTCGAACACAATGCCCCCACCCCGCAAATTCACGTTTTTCATGAATCTGCGAAAACTCTTTTTTTTTGCCAACTCCGGAGTTTTTTCCATTTTCCTGATGATACCGGCACACAGCTCTTTTCGCATGCTTATCCAGGGACGGTCCTTGATGATGTCTTGCCTTATATCTACCGTCTTCAGCAGGCTCTTCAAAGCCCGTTCCGGGTCCTGCGGCATGACTGATCTGGCAATGTGATAGTTCCACCATAACCTTGATATTGCATTATCATCCCTGATTCCCGTACGGCCGGGTGCAAAAAAGTGCTTGCGCACGCTACGGGAAAAATCGGCCTCTCCGGTATTTCCCAACCACCGCGACCAGGCGTAGTCATTGCATTCGACGTGAGTAAGGCGCGCCCATATTTCTTCCCGGCATGCAAGGGAAGGAGTAAGTCCTTCCAGGGCCTCACCAACGGCAATCGAGTTTTCATGGTCGGACCCGGAAGCCGTTTTTTTACGGTCATGGGTGATGGCGCGCAGTCGCTCCATATCCACATCCACATCCAGCTTTATATTCCAGCGGCTGTCATCCTTACAGAGGTCCTCAAAACCGCCCACCGTCCTGTATCTCTCAACATGGTTGTCGATATTGTTTCGCAGATCATCCAGAACAGCCGTCGAGATATGATACAGCTGATTCATTGCGCCTCTCTCTTGCGCACAGTTTTCTCCAAGCGTTGAAGTGGACGCTTCATCAATTTCTGGGCCATTTCCAGACCTGATGAATTTTTGTCACGTGGATTGAGTTTGAGTTCTTCGCACTTGCTTGCGATTACACCATGCCATGCGTATTGGTCGAGGTCCCCGCCGCCACCCGATAAGGCCGACAGGGTCTCCATCACGGCCGGTAGATAAACGGCATTCATTAACACGTCCCGGGTGTCAGACCGGTTACGCATGGCGGTCAGGAAGCCGTAGGTGCCCGGGGCCGCTGCAATCTGGATAGGGTCTTCACCGACATCCACCCTTATCTCCCCCTCGGGTATGGAGTCATTCTTTACAAGACAATAAATGTTGCCGAAGGGCTGAAGTTTTTCCGGTTTGACATTAAAATAGCGCGCGGGCCCAATAACAGCCAGTGAATGAGGCTCGAAGCGGATGGTGTCCGGGAATTCGTCATTCATGCTTTCATGTCTGGCGGGATTGAAAGCATCTGAAATGTAACAGACGGGCCGGATATCCACACGACCGTAAAGCTGCGCGGCCTCAAGCGCAAATGTCCCGTTTCCCATTGACGCAGGCATGAGCCTGTTGAACATGGTATCCTCACACACCACGAAAAACCCCGGCAGGATTTGCTTTTTTGCTATCGCGTCCTGCAGGAATGCGTTTCCGATCCGGGACTCATACCGGACTTCAATGTCCTCGCCGGACTGCGCCACTTCAATCCCGAAATCGGCAGCATAATCATCATAATCTCCGCTGGCCGCGCTATATACCGGATGGAGATACCTTATGGTTTCGTTCGAAATTCTCATGCGGGGTCTCCGGGGCGGATTTCAAAGTCACACAGAAGTGCGCCGCGAAAGTCAATTTCAAGTTCAACCGCAACGGACTGTCGATCCGCAGTTGTGACCCGGGTTTGAATTTTATTGGCAAACCTGCGCAGGCTTCCCGCCTTTCGTATCCTGATAACATCGTTGTTCGTTATACCCTGGGAGCGGACTTTGAGTCTGACGGTTCCGGTATCCACAGGCGTAAAGTGGATGATGCGGTATTTTGAAGATGTCTTATCCTGAACAACTCTTGTATCTGTAACATAAGTCTTCCTGAACCCCATCACTGTGTCGCCGGAGTCATCACCGGGCCGTCCGGTGCCGTCGCCGTCATTATCTCCGTGACCGGGCCCGGGCCCGCCATGTATCCCCCGTTCGTCTGCGGCTCCCGATTCTCCACCCGTGTCCGGCCCCTCGGGATCAGTTTTACGATCGGGTGTGGGTTTTTTCGTCTCAACTTTGGTAATAACGACCTTTGTCAGGCTCTCGTCGTCACCCTCATCATCACCCTGTTCCAGTTCGGAGGCGAAAAACTCGTTCAGTTCGTCAAGATCCACCCTGTCTTCCGGGTCCTGTCTGGCGTTTTCTTTCAGTAGATCCCTTATACGCGATGCCAGTTTTTTAAACGCGACTTTCCGTTTTTGCGCCTCAATCGGGTCTGTGATACGCTCTGCGGTCAGCTCATCATGTCTGGGGTTCTCAAGGGTTTTTACAATCGCACCGGTAGCCGCATCGGAAGGCCATACGAGGCATGCAAAGTCGCTATACATGGGAAACCGGCTAAAGCTCTGGCCAAAAGCCCGAAGGTTGTCCGTTATGAAAATACCGTTTCTGATAAACCCGAAATGGTAACCGATGTTGTCGCGCAGCAATATCCTGAATGTAAACTTCCCGGCCTCCCCGATTTCGATTTGTTCCTGTTTGGCGTCCGGGTCAGTCAGACACCGATACAGAGCTCTTGCAGATTCCAGCTGCTCGCCGATTTGTAAATCTGCAGCTGTGTCCGAAACCGCTTTCGAATCAAGATTTTCTTTCAGATTGTCAGAACTTATTTCGTGTACATTTCCATCATTGTTGCTGATTTTAAACACCAGCTTTTTTTCGTGAATCGCCGCAAAAAAGTTGCGTAGCAGCACTGTAAAGGTTTCAAATGCCCATTGTTCGCTCCTCTCACGCATGCCGAGACAAAAGACGGTCGTTCCGGTATTGTCCCGTAACATCCAGGCCGGGACGTTCCCGGGTGAGTCAATCGGGCTGTAATCCGACGAATTCCCCCAATACCCTGTTGCACGCCTGCTGTTGTGCTCTGTCGCATCCGGATCTTCGAATGATCGGTATAGTGTCTTGCCGTGATAAAGCTGTTTTTCCGTTCCGTTTTCCTCAAAACACGTTGCATAAAAAACAGTTCGCAAATCCGAAACAGCAAAGGCCGCAAATTTGCCGATACCGAACGAACCGCCTGAATCCGCCTCTCCCTTTTCACTTATGCCTGTCGATTTGGTCAGCGCATGAAACTGTTCCCCGTCAGCACCTGTCGTATTGTGGTCCGAAATAACCAGGACAGGGATTTGCTCATTGCCCAATATACGTTTTGCATCTTCAAAAAAGCTGACCTCTTTTTTGTCTTTGGCCTGCCTGAGGCAAATATCCGTAACCCTTGAGAGTTCATCCAAATCGGGAATGGCCCCAGCCTTAATCATTTTTTTCTCAAAAACCATGACAACCGGATCTTCATCGCTGTTGCGTGCGTCAAGGCTGTTTTGGCCGGTCTCCCGCGCCATGCCGGCATAGGGGTGGCTTAGATAATGCTCCAGCCCCGGATGATTTAGCCCCTCGCCTTCATCTGCCTCATTGGGGAGAAACCTGAGTTTAAACCGGCCTGTTTCCATAGTCCGTCTCACTTGAACCTGAACTCGTCTCCACCGTTTTTGCCGTCGCTTGCAAATTTCCGGCGGGCAGCATCCAGCTCTTCCTGGATAGCCCTAAACATCTGTTTTACCTCAGCATCCGTGTAGGCGTACGAAGCCTTGTTAGCCAGATTGCCTATGAGCTTGATGCTTTTGATCAACTTGTTGACCCTCGCTTCTGCGAGGGAAGTAAATTTCTTGTGCTTGTCCTGCATACACCTGACTTAAGGAGGCTATCGGATATTTTCAACATATATTTGATTTATTTTTCTTATATATGGAAAATGTTTGACATATATGTGGGTGAATGTTTGGCTTCCCCCGTCTGCATATCGGGCTATAATATCCGGTATGGATATCGTGAGCCGGGAAAAGCGCAGCCGGATGATGGCAGGAATTCGGGGCAAAAACACCGGGCCGGAAGCCTTGATCAGAAAACTGCTGCATGCACGCGGCTTCAGGTTTCGTCTTCATGACAGGACGCTGCCTGGAAAACCCGATATTATTCTCAAACGGCACAGGGTTGTTGTGTTTGTCGATGGATGTTTCTGGCACGGGCACCGGGGCTGTCATCTTTTCAAGGTACCCGAATCCAACACGGATTTCTGGAAAGACAAAATCGAAGGCAATATCCAACGGGATAAAAAAGCTGAATCAGGGATACTTGATGAAGGCGGAGCTGACAGTATTGAACTGACAGGCCGCGGCTAGCCGGATTTTTCCAGTATATCCGCTACAACAGAGGCCAGTTGTGCGGCCGGAAACGGGGGGACGGCATTGCCAATCTGATGGTATTGCTGCGTCCGGTTACCACAGAAAAAGTAATTGTCCGGGAATGTTTGCAGCCGGGCGGCTTCCCTGACTGTAAGACTGCGACATTGGGCCGGATCCGGGTGAATGTAATAATGTCCGTCTTTTGAGATGTGGGATGTGACGGTTGCAGAAGGTTTGTCCCAGGCCTGCGCCCGAAGCCTGTCATCAAACCCCGACACGGAAACGGCACCTTTTTCAACGGTTACATTCCTGTGTTTTGGCAAAAGGCCTACAGGCCACCGTTGAAGTTTTGGTGTAGCACCAAGCCTCTCCGTCATGAGTGAGGCAAACAGATACCGGCCCAGGTCGGATGCCATATGGGCTCGAGTTTCATGTTGCAGAACCCCGCCCAGATTCCGGTCGGACATCCACTCTGAAACTTTATGCTTGCCGTTTTCTGCATCATGAGGCACAAAGGGCTGTCCACGTGAATCAAAACCTTCCCCGGACAGAATTTCTTCGAGCCTGGTTTTCAAGTCATTTTGTGCAAGGCGGGATTTTGCATCTTCCGGCATATTTTTCTTCATGGCCGCCTGCCAAGCTTTGAGGCTATCTTCTCCTTTGGAGAGGCCGCTGCGCAAAGCCGGGAGGTTTTGCAAAACATCTTTCAAGGCGACAGGTGATGATCGGCGCAGGGTTCGGGGCATGGTGTCAATGTCCTCCCTTATACCCAGTAATATGACACGATGCCGGTTTTGGGGAATCCCGTAATCCTCGCACCTTATGACGAAATCCTGGTCTTTCGGACCGCCGGGACCAGATTCCTTCACAAAGGAAAACAGGTTATAGTTCTTGTCCGTCCCGGGGTGGAACGGTTTCAGTGACTGGTAAACCTTGTCTTCCTCCAAGGCGCGACAAGGCTCTGCAAGGTCTTTTCGAATTGTGGGGAATATCCTTTCAGGCTTTCCATTCGCTTCGGGAATTCTGGAGGACAGGATCCCCTTTACATTTTCCATCACAAAAACCGGTGGCTGGTGAACGGCAACAATGCGAAGATATTCCCGATACAGAACATGCCGCTGATCCTGGTAAAAATTTTTGCCCATGATGCCGGTCATTCGTGAACGCCCGACCAGGGAATAGGCTTTGGCAGGGCGGGCCTCCCAGCAAGACCCAGCTTTCTGCCTTCCTGATCGCTTTCCTGATACGGTTGTGGAGTTCCTGATTACACACGTTGCCCAGCTCGGCACTCCACACAGATTTCCCGGCAATCTCCCACTGTTTAGTGGAATACAGGGCATCAAACGTGCCGGACTTCCGAACGGCATTGTAATAACTTTCGGGAATATCCTCCGGCCTGAACTGCTGTATCCAGCTTCGCAGAGTCAATGTTTCTGCCGCCACAGAATCTTTTTCAATGGATAGCACAGCCTTGAACCGCACGGGGCTACTTCCAAAAAGAACTGAATAACGGGAAAAGCCTTCACCCAGCCCGCCCGGTCCGGCGAATATATCCACAAACGGTATTTTCACGAGGAATTACATAAACAAAAAGAGGGGGTGTTCCAGGAAGCAATAGTGCAACAATGAACGGAATCAGGTTGTCCACTCTTGCGGGACCCGAAAGACGGGGCTGTACAACCGCGCGGGGGCAACCTTGCATGAGGGGCGGCGCTCCATCGCGAGGGCATGCCGGGCGCGAGGGCATGCCGGGCGCGAGGGCATGCCGGGGCGGAAGTTTGCAGCGGGCAAATGGTAGGGGGAGAGGGACTTGAACCCCCAACCGACCGGTTATGAGCCGGTGGCTCTAACCAATTGAGCTATCCCCCCACTGGTCAAGGTCGCGGATATAACCTGCGCGCCTCATGTTGCAAAGGCCAAAGTTGCCGACGTGCGGGTCACGATACCCGTTAAAGCCGGGGGAGAGGCGTTTGTCTGTCAGCGTGAATTTGACATTCGAGACTGCGCACTGATCCGGAGAGCCCTATCGCACAGATGATTCTGGCTGATTTTTCGGCCGCTGCGCGTAAGTTTAATGAACCGGCGTGTGAATGACCTCATTATTTTCATCCAGTAACAATACGTCCGGATTGTAATTGCG
>JACOMS010000008.1:1118-49432 GCA_014324115.1 Hyphomonadaceae bacterium | reverse complement strand
AACATAAACATATCACGCATCGTAAAATCTCCTTTGCAACCCATGAATCACATATCACAATGCAAAGGAACCCATTAAATTAATAGGTCCTGACCCTAGAACCTCATGTTCAAACCGAGGGCAAGTCGGCGTCCATGGTTAAATCGTCCGTATGAGCGGCTGAGATTCGGTCCGCTCCCGTCCTCCCTGCTTGCGTACCAGTTTATTTCTTCGTCCGTCAGGTTGATAGCCTGGAATATCAGGTCAATGTCGTCTGTTACGGCATAGGTGGCATTAAAATCAAACGAACCGTAGTCACCCTTGTAGCCGTTCAGCAGGCCGCGCCCGATGGCGCCCACTTCATATGGGTACTCCGAACGGAAGGTGTAGGATATACGGGCGTCCAAGCCGTGATCTTCGTAATATACCGTCGCGTTAAAGGTATCTTCCGAATGGTCAGGTAGAACCGCTTCCATACCAGCCTCCAGCTGTTCCGGCGTTTCCTCCAGGTCGGCATGTGCGTAAGTGTAGTTGGCCAGCACGCCGAACCCATAGGGCAATTCCTGCTGCAGGTTTATTTCGAACCCCTGGATGGTGCCGCCCAGGCCGTTAACGGGCCGCGTCAGATCAAACTGTCTCTGTTCGCTCACAGAAGGGGGCCCGTCTTCGGAGATGGGCGGCACATATTCCCGGGTGGCCGTAATGATTTCCGAAGTGATGTAGGACTCGATATCCTTGTGGAATAAACCCACCGCCAGGAGTGAAGAACTGTTCATGTACCACTCGGCGGACACATCGTATTGTGTCAGGCTGAAGGGCTCCAGCTCCGGGTTGCCTACAAAGCCCGAACACGAATATCCGGGATCTGCAGCAATATCTCTGCAGATACCATTCTCGACGGCTGCTACGGCACCATAATTCGGGCGGGAAATTACCTTTGCCGCCGAAAACCGCAGAATGATATCATCAAGACCAACATAGTTGATATTGATGCTGGGTAAAATGTCGGTATAGTCGTTTACGACTTCAACATCTTCTACGTCACTCGGGTTCCAGACGGGTCCCTGGTATCGTTTGACCATTGACGTTGTTTTGGTCTGAACCGCGCGCACACCCACATTGCCGCGGAAGTTCTCCGTTTCGAAGTTGGCTTTCACGTAGGCGGCGACTATTTCTTCGTTCAGTTCGAAACGGTGCTCCAGGTGGTCAAACGAATTGTTTTCGGGATGTGACCCCACGGGATTTTCGGCCTGCCATTGCCTGATTCTGTCTACGTCGAATTGCCATAAATTGGATGGCGTATCGCCGACCTTCCAGCGTGTGATCGGCTCCCCGGCAAAATCGGCCAGGCTCACACCTTCCACCGTGCCGTCAGCCAGCAATCTGCTGTTTTCATTGAAGTCCTGTTTGTGCAGGTTTGTAGACTTGTTGTGGTCGCGATACTTGAAACCGGTCTCAATGCTTGAGATCCAATTATTATCCAGGTTGAATTCAAGATCGGCCTGCAGGTAGGTTTCATTGGATGCGTTACGGATTTGGTTGAAATGAGTGCGTCGGAAGGCGTAATGAGCCGGTGTCAAATCCTCATCAAATTTTACTTCGTAGACACCTTCAGGAGATAGAAAAAAGTCAAGACTGGTCGGTCCACCACCGAATCCGGTGTCCACGTCTTCCGCATACCCGTCAGCAAAACTGTGACCGACCTGAAAACCTGCCGTCCAGGTTTCTCGCTCCAGCGTGGCCTTTATATCAAAGGCCGTGGTCTCAAATGAACCCCGGTATACGCCTGAACCGAATTGAGCAGCCTGGAGACTTGCATTCCCCGGGAACGCTGAACAACAAAACAGGTTACGACCTGCAACCACGGTGCGGTCCCTGATTTCAAGTTCCCGGGTATCGGCAGGGGTAAGGATAGAGGCGAGACTGCCGAACCCGTAGGAAATAATACCCTGGGATTCATTTTCCCGAATCGAATGCAATGCCGTGAATACTATGTCCAGGCCGTCGTGCGGCGCAAGCTGCAGGGTCAGGAAGGGGGTGGACAGGGTGTAATCGCTGGTGAAAATGTTGGCACCGGGGAATACCGGGGGCCGTTCCGTTGTGCCGTCACCATCGAAGTCTCGTAGATTGTGATACCCTCCCAGATTTCTTTTGGCGTTGAGCTCTGTTGCGCTATCCTTGTACGCATAGGCTACGTTGAAGCCGAATTTTCCGGCATTATTCTTCCAACTGTACAAACCGGATAGATGCGGCCTCCAAGTATCGGCGTTCTCAAAGTAGTACAACCGGCCGGAAACGGCCCCCGAGTTGGCATCAGCGTCCAAGGGTCTGGCCGTTCTGACAATCACCGTGCCGCCCACGGAACCCTCATCTATGTTGGCTTCCGATGATTTGTGAACTTCCAGTGTTTCCACCAGCTCTGTCGGCAGCAGATAGTAGTTGAAGCTGCGATCCCGAAGCTCCCCGAGCCTGTTGCTGGACGTCGCTGACGCAATCTGCTGATTGTTCAACAGGGTGCGGTTCAGGTGAGGAGCCGTACCGCGAATACTGACACGGACACTTTCACCGGTTCGTTCGTCTTTTTCCACCTGAACACCCGGTATACGTTGCAGGGCATCGGCCACATTGATGTCCGGAAACCGACCGATGTCCTCTGCCGAAATGGCATCGACAATGGTGTCGGAATCCCTTTTGATGGCAAGATTCCTTTTAAGTGAGGCGCGAAAGCCTGTCACTTCAATGATATCTTCCTCGACTTCCTGCTCCGGTGAAGATTGATCCGATTGCGCATGGGCGGAGAGGCCTAGCGCCAAAACCGGCAAAACACTTGCCGTCCTGATGAGTGATGATCTTGATTTCAACATTTCGTTTCCTCCTGGATTGATTGCTCGCCGAAACACGTGTTAATGACTGCGCGATTTGTCACATTCACCAATGTACTATCAATTTTATGGCCGGTCAACAGGGCTGATATAATTTTTTGCTACATGCCGAATGTGTCGTTTCTATGGCATATCCGTGGCATAAAATGGCATAAATGTGAAAATTTACGGTATTACGAACCCTGTTTATCGGGTAATTATCGCATTCGGGTATTGCCAAACCGGTTCGAGAAAGGCAAACATGGCATCTGAACCTCGCAAAATTGTGAGGGCTGGTACGTCGGTTGACTAAATTAAATGCACAAATACATGACCAATGTGATAAGGGTAAACCGGACGGGATGAACCCCCGCCTGCGATGGTTTTTCGATGAAACGGGTTCGGGAAAGAAAGGCGATGCAGGACATATCTACCCGGAATGCTGAAACACAAATGCTCCGCGAGGCTGGAGAAGCACCCGACCGGGTCGCAGACCAGTCCAGGAGCAGCGCGGATGTTCTTGAGGATGTTGCCCGCCACCTGTCCGGCGACCGGGTCGATATGGTCATAACCTGTGCCAGAGGCAGTTCCAGCCACGCGACAGTTTACGGGAAGTGTTTAATTGAGCGGCTTGTCGGCAAACCGGTGGCGGCATTCTCACCGTCGGCGGCCTCCATTTACGGGGCAAGGCTGAATCTTGGCCGGGCCGTGTTTCTGGCCGTGTCCCAGTCGGGTAGAAGCGAAGATTTATTGCAGTCTGCCGAGGCGGCGAAGGCGGGGGGCGCACTGACCGTTGCCATGACCAATGTGGCCGGAAATCCCCTTTCCGCCCTGTGTGATATTACGATCCCCCTGATGGCCGGCGAAGAGCAAAGCGTGGCTGCGACCAAGTCCTTTATTTGCTCGCTCACGGCATTCGCCGGGCTTGCCTTCAGGGCGGGGAAGGACTTCAAGGGTCTGGACGCTTTGGACAAACTGCCCGAATTCATGAAGCAGGCTTGGGAGGGAGACGACTGGTCGGCGGCCATGCCGATTTTGACGGCGGCACGCAGCCTGTTTGTTTGCGGGCGCGGCGTTGGCTTCGGTATCGCCAGGGAGGCCGCACTGAAACTCAAGGAAACAAGCCGACTGCATGCAGAAGCCTTCAGTGCAGCGGAACTGCGGCACGGACCGATGGCTGTTGTATCCGGGGGATTCCCGATCCTGGCGTTTGTCGCGGCCGATGCGTCGCGACAGAGTGTTCATGATCTCGTTTCGTTTTGCTCTTCGAAAGGGGCAAAATGCCTGGCAGTGGGCGGGGACATACCGGATGCAGTGAGTCTCGGGTGCCCGCGCGGAGACGATACCCGCCTGACTCCTGTTTTGCAAATCCAGCGTTTTTACCGTTTTGCCAACGGGTTGTCCCTGGCGCGAGGCGGGAACCCCGACAGGCCGCCATTTTTGAAGAAAGTGACGGTGACGGTTTGATGCGTGCGTTATTCGGGTGTCCGGTACTTGCGCAGGGGCACTGGGAAAAAGACAAGGCCGTCCTGGTCGGGAACGGGGTCATCAGGGACATCGTGGCTGTGGACAGGATTCCGGACGATGCGGAGAGAGTCTTTCTTGATGGCGGCTATCTCGCACCCGGCTTTATTGACCTTCAGGTGAATGGCGGCGGCGGCGTTCTATTAAATGACGCACCGACTGTCGAGACGATTGGAACCATCGCCAAAGCGCACCGCGCATTCGGCACGACCGGATTCCTGCCGACATTGATCAGTGACACGCCGGAGATGATCGCCCGGACCATCTTGTCAGTCGATGAAGCCATTTCCCTTGGTGTGCCCGGGGTGCTGGGGATTCATATTGAAGGCCCGGTGCTGAATGTCGAAAAAAAGGGCGTGCATGACCCGAAAAGATTTCGGGATCTGGATGACGATTTCATTGATGTTCTCACCGGTCTGAAAAACGGGAAAACCCTGGTAACGCTGGCACCCGAGAAAACTGCGCCCGGCCAGATTGCGGAGCTCGTCAAGCGCGGCGTCGTCGTGTGGGCAGGCCACACCAATGCCGATTATGAAACGGTACTGCAAGCGATACAAGAAGGGCTGTCAGGTTTTACCCACCTCTATAACGCGATGTCGCCTCTCACCGGTCGGGCACCGGGGGTCGTCGGCGCCGCACTCGATTCCGGTGATACATGGGCAGGGGTTATCGCGGATGGATTTCATGTTCATGATGCTTCGCTTCGTGCCGCCATTAAATGCAAGGGTGTGCAAAAAACGATTCTTGTCACCGATGCCATGCCAAGCGTCGGGGCTCCTGCCGGTTTTGACGGTTTTGATTTATTCGGCGAATGGGTCGATGCAACCCGTCCCCGACTGACCATAGAGTCAGGCAATCTTGCGGGTTCTTCCCTGGATATGATGTCCGCCGTTCGATACGCCCACGGGCACTTGGGCGTTTCTCTTGCCGACGCCATTTTCATGGCCTCTCTCGGGCCCGCCCAAGCCATTGGACTCGGGGATCAGACAGGCGACATTGCAGAAGGTCGCCAGGCCGGTCTCGTTCACATCACCGACGAGGGCGGCGTGGACAGAAGCTGGGTAAAAGGCGAGGAATCGGTTATCATCCCTGTCGGCGAAACCGTGCAGACACCACCGACCGCCCGGGCCGGTAATGTGTACGCATGCTGATTCGGGTCGCATACAGGGCGGCACGGTGGCTTTGTTTTGGTATCTTTTCGGGGGATTGCCAACTACCTACGGGACCCGGGTGGAGTTCAGGAGGTATTGATGTCGACAGAGGTGGCGAGCAAACGGTTTGACAATGTTGAAAGCTGGTCAACCGAAGATGCCGTGGATGCCATGATTGAAGGGCAGCTCTCTGCAATTGCCTCAATAAGGCCTTTGTCGGCATTGATCGCTGCGGCCGCAAGTGCGGCCGCAGAGCGCCTTGGAGACCACGGGCGCCTCGTATACGTCGGAGCGGGAACATCCGGTCGGGTGGCGGCCCAGGACGGTATTGAGCTGCATCCCACCTATGGATGGCCCAAGGCGCGGCTGGGCTACGTGCTGGCCGGGGGCCTGAGGGCCCTTGTCGAGAGTATTGAGGGTGCCGAGGATGATACGGATGCCGGGGCCAACGAAATTGAAAAGCTGGACGTCGATGAAAATGATGTCGTTATCGGCGTTGCTGCAAGCGGTAAAACCCCGTTTACGATTGCAGCTCTTGAAGCTGCGCGTCGAAAAGGCGCACTTACGATGGGTATCGTCAACAACGAAGCCGCGCCCCTGCTCGACGCGGCTGAAATCGGTCTTGTGGCGAATACCGGCAGTGAAATCATCGCCGGTTCAACACGTATGAAAGCCGGGACGGCCCAAAAAGCGATATTGAATATCCTGTCGACAACCATCATGCTGCGCCTAGGCAAGGTCCATAAGGGTCTGATGGTCAATATGCTGGTCTCCAATGAAAAGCTCCGCCGTCGCGGCGCGGAGATCGTACGCATGATTTCGGGTATACCCATGGAGCAAGCGGATAAGGCGCTGATTGAAGCGAATGACCATATACCGACAGCTGTTTTGATCGGACTTGGGATAGGGAAGAACCGGGCTGCCGCTATACTGGAGCAGAATCGGGGACATCTGGGCGCCTCAATTGATACACTGGCGAGGTAAAATCAATGCAACCCATGTCAAGGAACGATCCGACTCCCCTCTATTTGCGAATAGCCAATGATATCCGCTCAAGGATACATGACGGCGATATTGCCGAAGGTGAGGCTTTGCCTCCTGAACGTGAGCTGACGATGGTGACCGGTGCGTCACGGGTAACCATACGCAAGGCCGTTGACAAACTGGTTTCCGAAGGGCTGGTTTATCGCAGGCAAGGGTCGGGAACTTATGTGTCTGCGAGGATTCAATCGGAGTCCTCCTTTCTAAGCAGCTTTACTGATGATGCGATCAGGCGCGGCGATGAGCCCGGTGCGTTCTGGATATTCAGGTCGTCTTCAAATCCCACTGCGGACGAAGCCGCGCAGCTGGAAATTTCGATGGCCGCAGAAGTTGCAAGATTGGGGCGCGTACGTCTCTCAAACGGCGAACCTTTGGGGATTGAAAATGCAGTCCTTCCCAGGCAGTTTCTCCCTGAAATAGAGACTGTTGGAGACTCGCTGTATGAAGCCCTCGCCGGATTGGGGCATCGTCCCGTTCGCGGGCGTCAGAAAATCAGGGCGTCTCTGGCAACACCGACCGAAGCCGGTCTGCTGCAGATAGATGAGGGCTGCGAAGTTTTGCGAATAGAACGGACAACCCGTTCCATCAGCGGGTCTGTTGTTGAGTTTACGCGATCAGTCTATCGCGGTGATCGTTATGAGTTTGTGTCCGACCTCAGTTAATCGTCATGAAACGCCGCGATGATGGGACGACGCATGTCGTGGAGGCGTTCCGGTCTGTCCTGGGCCGCAGGCATGTCCTCACAGGACATCACAGGACAAAAACCTACCGGACCGGTTATCGCGGCAGCGCTGGAAAATGCCTTGCGGTTCTACGTCCCGGGACATTGCTGGAAATGTGGCATACTCTTGAGATCGCGGTGCAATATGATCTCAGCATGATCATGCAGGCCGCCAATACCGGATTGACAGGCGGCTCAACCCCTCATACCGGGTATGAACATGATGTTGTTATTATCAGCACCAGTCGCCTGACGGGAATCCATCTCGTTGACGGCGGCAGGCAGGCCATATGCCTGCCCGGCAGCACTCTGCATAAACTTGAGCAAATCCTCAAACCGTTGGGCAGGGAACCGCATTCCGTCATCGGGTCTTCATGTTTGGGAGCTTCGGTCATCGGCGGGATTTGCAACAATTCAGGCGGTTCGCTCGTCGAACGCGGTCCTGCGTATACAGAGCATGCCGTATTTGCCAGACTAACCGAAGAGGGCGACCTTATTCTTGAAAATCGTTTGGGGGTCGATTTGGGCTCAACGCCCGGGGAAATTTTACATCGTCTGGAAAGCGGCAACTTCCGTGAGGCCAACTTCGAAGACGGCGAAAACATGGCTTCAGATCACGAGTACAGGGAATGGGTTCGGGACATTCATGCACCGACCCCCGCCCGCTACAATGCGGATCCGCGACGCCTCAAGGACGCATCCGGTTGCGCAGGAAAACTGGCTGTTTTCGGCGTTCGGGTAGACACATTCCCCAAAAATACCTCCGGGAAGACTTTTTTTATCGGCACCAGGGATGCACATGTCCTCACGGAATTAAGGCGGACGATATTATCAGAGTTCTCCAATTTGCCGGTTTCGGCAGAATATATGGACAGGTGCGCGTTCGTGTTCACCGGGCGCTACGGCCGTGACACGGTTTATTTGATCAGGATTCTGGGAACGCGTCGTCTCCCGGCATTCTTCAGATTCAAGGAAACGCTTGCATCCCGACTGGAGGAACTGCCGATGTTTTCAGGCGCGTTTATTGATCATTGCCTGCAGGTCGTTGGCCGACTCATGCCCGATCCCCTGTCACGAAACCTGAGGAGGATCGCAGACAGTCACGAACATCTTCTGATTTTGAAAGTAAAAACCAACAGTATTGAAGAGACCTCAAATGTGTTGTCCCGACTCAAGAGTCGCGGCGAATTGCAATATCGTGTATGCCCGGACGGGGAGGCTAGGACCATCGGGCTTCATCGTTTTGCAGCGGCGGGGGCTGCTGTTCGCTACCAAACCATACACGCCTCCAGGGTTGGAGACCTGCTGGCTCTGGATATCGCGCTTCCCCGAAATACGACAGAATGGCGGGAAGAGCTTCCGCCGGACCTGGAGGAGCTCATTGAGCATAAGCTGTACTACGGTCACTTTATGTGCCAGATTTTTCATCAGGATTACATTTTGAAGACCGGCACCGACAGTCATGCAATAAAAACAGCCATGCTGAATCGTCTTGAGGAGAGAGGCGCCAGGTATCCCGCCGAGCACAATGTCGGACACCTGTACAGGGCAGAACCGCCGCTCTGTGCCCATTACCGATCCCTGGACCCGGGAAACCGGTTCAATCCGGGAATCGGCAAGGATTCCAAACGCCGGGAATATGCCGACTGACCATTGCCTTCGGGCCTGTTTCAAGGCGGCAGCCTTATTCCCCGTTACGTCCCCATCAGTAAATTGAAAATTTCTGCTGTATATCACGCCACGCCTCTTCGTCCGGCGCGGTCATATCATCCAGATCACCCGGTGAGGCCTGCGGATCATCAATCCACGTTCGAAGGTGCTCACTGCCGTTGATAACATCAAAGGCGAGTTTGTCCTTTTCATACTCGTAGGGACTGTCGTGCCAGATTTCATAATCGGGATAGAGTTTGCGAATCACATGCAGGGCCAGCGCAACGAGGCGCCAAGGCTTGAATCGATCATGTTGATAGCTCCCCGGATCATCAGCATGAATTTGAAAGCCGCGGCAAAGTGCGTGCCGGTGCTTGTGGAACGTCGGCTCAAACCAGCACTCCCTCAGGCGGCATCCTGTGGTCCACCGGGGCGCGATTTCCTCCATCAGGTTCAGAATGTTCCTGATGTCGATGTCCGGAGCTCCCAGAACTTCCAGAGACCTGGTCGTGCCGCGACCTTCTGACAGGGTCGTCCCTTCCAGCATCACTGTTCCGGCGTAGACTCTCGCCATGTTCACCGTCGGGGCGTTCGGGCTTGGATTGACCCAGCTGCGTTCCGGTAACGGCCAGCCATATCCGGGGGTGGCGGCAGGGTTCCAACCCGTCATTTCGATCACCTGGTAATCAACATCCAGCCCATAGTGATCGACAAACCACGTCCCCATTTCGCCCATGGTCAGGCCGTGCCTCATCGGCATCGGCCCGGCCCCGACAAAACTTTCCCATCCGGGCTTGAGAGACATGCCTTCCACAGGTCGTCCGGCGGGATTGGGGCGATCGAGAACCCAGACAGATTTTTTGTGTTTATCCGCCGCTTCCAGGATGTAGAGAAGTGTGGTGATAAATGTGTATATGCGACATCCGAGATCCTGCAGATCAACAAGCAGGACATCGAACGTATCCATCATCTCGTCGGTGGGTCGCCTTACATCGCCGTACAGACTGAAGACAGGAATACTGTATACCGGATCTTCATGGTCGGAAGACTCGACCATATTATCCTGTTTATCTCCCTTGAGGCCATGTTGCGGCCCAAACGCAGAGGTCAGATTGATATCGCCGATTGTGGCAAGTGCGTCGAGTCCATGGCCGAGGCTGCGGGTAACAGATGCAGGATGAGCCAAAACAGCCACGCGCCGGTTTTGCAGAGGTTTACGCAGCTCCCTTTCTGTCAATAACCGATCCAGCCCGAACATTATCATTGAGCTTCTTTTCCTTTCATCAGGGTTCCGGCGACTCCCCTGTTGTCACAGGGTCCGGTCGGTACGCGGGATGCGTAACCGCCCATGAGCCCCGTATGGTTGCACCAGTTTAATACACATAATCGGGCGGGAACAGTCATATATTCCGAACATGGCGGCTGGTTTTTCTGTCCGGTTTGCAGTAAACGGATCGAATTGGTTTTGTATTGGTCGGTATCGGGTGTGTATCGACCGGAATTTTTCAAAACAGGCGATGGGCATGAATGAAGCTCAATTCTATCTGGGGATCGATGCGGGGGGAAGTCGATGCAAAGCCAGACTAGTAGACAGGAAGCGCCGGGTGCTGGCGGAGGTTGAATCCGGACCGGCGAATGCCCGAATCGGTCTTGAGCGGCTCCGGACTGCATTCACGGATATAGCGGAAAAAGCCCTGTCAGAGGCGGGAATTCCGCCCGGGCATTTTTCCGGACTTGCGGTGGGGATGGGGATAGCAGGCATAACGCGCCCGAACATGTATGCCGCGGTTCAGGGGCTGACATTCCCGTTTGATTGTCGCGCTTTCGCCACCGATGCGGCCGTCGCCTGTCTGGGCGCACACGGAAGACGTGACGGCGCTATTCTCATTTTAGGCACAGGCAGCATCGCACACATACAGAACGGCGCGACATCCGTGACAATCGGCGGGTATGGATTTCCGATTTCCGACGAGGGCAGCGGGGCAGCTCTGGGGTTAAGCGGAGTGCGCCACGCTTTGCGCGCTCTTGACGGACGTACCAGGGCGACTCCCCTGAGTGCGGCCATTTCCGAACGGTTTGATCATGACACCGCCCAGGCGGTCGCCTGGATGGACAGGGCGACTCCATACGATTACGGTTCGTTTGCACCCTTGGTCCTTGATTTCGCCGAGCAGGATGACGAGATTGCACGATCTATCGTTGAGGACGCGGCAAAACATGTTGAGCGTTTCATTGAGGCAATTTTTGCCAGGGGCGCACAGCGATGTGCGCTGGTTGGCGGCGTCTCGCACCGGATGATCCCATGGCTGCGGGAACGCACGACCCGAAAACTGGTTAAAGCGGCCGGGGACGGTTTGGACGGGGCGCTGTTGCTGGCAGGCATTGATCACACTCAACCGATCCGATAATTCCGGAAGGGGAAACACAAATCCGGTTGATCCAGAATAACAAAGCAGATAGCAGCAGGCGCCAGCCCTGTCGGGTTGGCAACCGCTGATGCTTGGGAGGAATGCACTTGAATTTTTCAATACTTGACTGGTCTGTACTCGGCGGATATTTCGCTGTCGTATCGGCCCTCGGTGTCATGTTGTCCCAAAGGTCCGCCCGGTCTTCGAAAGATTTTTTCCTGTCAAGGAACGGTTTTCCGGTGGTGCTGATTGTTTTTTCCGTATTGGCAACGACCCAGTCGGCGGCAACATTTCTCGGGGGACCGGATTTCGGCTTTCGGAAAGACTACACCTACCTGGCAGGCAATCTGGGTTCAATTCTGGCGGCCATCGTTGCAGCCTGTGTCCTGCTGCCCAGATTTTATGCCGCCGGGGTGATGACTGTATATGATTTGCTCAATAAGGCCTTCGGACCCACGGCGATGCGTTCCGCCGGTGCCATGTATCTTTTGGGCCGGGTGTTTGCGAACGGGGCGAGGCTGTTTATGGCGGCGCTGGCTGTCGCCCTGATTGTGTTCTCAAACACACACTTTATCAGTGTGGCGCTGTCTTCCCTGTTCATTACCTTCATTGCCCTGGCGTTTACATTTGTAGGCGGCCTTCGATCCGTCGTGGCCAGTGACGCCCTGCAGTTCGCTGTTTATGTCGGCACAGCGATTTTTATTTTGATCGGTCTGTATCAGGTTCTCAATCTGCCGCTGTCCGATCTCCTGACAGCGGCGCGAAACGCTCCGGACGGGCAGGACAAGCTGGTCGTGTTTGACTTCTCCCTCGACCTGACAAATCCGTTCACGATGCTTTCCATTTTCACCGGCGTTGCATTGTTGTCGATCGGAAGTTACGGTCTGGACCAGGATACAACCCAGCGATTGCTCGCCGCCGGCAGCCCTCAACGGGCCGGCAGAGCAATCGTGATCGCCACCGTTCTTGCAATTCCGCTGACATTCGTATTCCTCTCCATCGGCCAGCTTCTTCACATATTTTACGAACGACCGGAGGTGACGGGTCGGGAAACGGTTGATTTGGAGCTGGAAGGCACGACTGTCTTTATGCGGTATATCCTTGATGAATTGCCGTCCGGCATTCGCGGCCTTGCGGTAACAGGCGTAATCGCGGCCGCTGTATCAACCTTGAACTCGGGTCTTAATTCCATGGCCGCGGTCGCCGTGAGTGATTTTTACCGCCCGATGACTGATGAAAAACCGGAACGCCATTATGTCATGGTCGGCCAGTTCGCCATGTTCGGGTTTGCGACTGTTCTGTTCCTCATGTCATGCCTTTGTTATTTCTGGCAAAAATCATCCGACTCTCCGCTCCTGGAATTTGCCCTGGCGGTCATGACATTTGCCTATGCCGGTCTCCTCGGCGTCTACGGGACTGTTTTCTTCACAAACCGCGGCAGTACAGGCTCTGTTGTGGGCGGTCTGATTGCCGGTTTTGTTGTTATGTGCCTCGGTGAGCGGAGCATTGGCGGCGGTCTCGGGATTCCCGAAAGTTATACATCGCTTGCATTTTCATGGAAGCTCTGTGTCGCGACCCTTGTTTCATTCGCTGTCACCGTATCGGGCAACACACGTCGTCCATCGTCCGTTCCAGGGGCAGTACCCGGGTAAGCGGCGAATACATACGCGGCGGGCCCTGGTATTGCAGGATGCCGCCGATCCGGAAATCGGGCTGGATTCTGTTTCTGTTTCAGGCCATAAATCCTGAGTTCCGCGCTCAATCCGGGAGCGTCGGCAAAAATCAATCGGGGTCTGTAAATTGCGTCTGAGTTTTAACGAAATTCGCACCCGGGCTGCCACGTTCGCGCAGGACTATGCCGATGCCGCCTACGAAAAGGGCGAAACCCAAACCTTCTACAATGACTTTTTCAGGATTTTCGGTGTCGAGCGCCGGTCTGTGGCCCGCTACGAAGAACACGTCCGCAAGCTAAACAACACATCCGGCTTCATTGATCTGTTCTGGCCCCGCGTGCTCCTGGTGGAACAGAAATCGGCAGGGCGCGATCTGGCCAAAGCAGCCGACCAGGCCGGGGAATACTTCGACGCCCTGAAAGAGAGCGAGCGTCCCCGTTTCCAGCTGCTCTGCGACTTCCAGACATTCGAGCTGCTTGACCGGGACACGCGCGAAAAAACGACATTCGCCCTGACAGATCTGCCCGATCATATCGAGAAATTCGGCTTCATCATGGGGATGGAAAAGCGGAGCTTCAAGGACCAGGACCCTGTAAACATTGAGGCGTCCGAACTGGTAGGGCGCCTGCATGATTCACTGGAGGCAAGCGGATACAGGGGCCACCGGCTTGAGGTGTTTTTAACGCGCCTGGTGTTCTGCCTTTTTGCCGATGATACCGGCATTTTCGAACCTCGCGATATATTTCTGGAATATCTGGAGACACGCACGCGCGAAGACGGCTCTGACACCGGGCCGATGATTGCCCAGCTGTTTGAGGTGCTGGACACCCCCGAACAGGAGCGCCAGTCGAATCTGGACGCAGACCTGGCCCGCTTTCCCTATGTAAACGGCGATCTGTTCAAGGATTCGATCCGGATACCGGCGTTCGATCCGGACATGCGGGACGCGTTAATCGAAGCCGGTCGTTTTAACTGGTCCGGTATCTCGCCTGCCATCTTTGGCTCACTGTTTCAGTCTGTCATGGACAGGGAAGAACGGCGCAGGGCGGGGGCGCATTACACCACGGAAAAGAACATTCTCAAGGTGATCGGACCGTTGTTTCTGGATGATTTACGGTCTGAATTCGAAGCTCTGAAAAGCCGAAAACAGAACCGCGTGAAACTGTTGTCTGCTTTCCATGAAAAACTGGCCGCTCTGACATTCCTCGACCCGGCCTGCGGCTGCGGTAATTTCCTGATTATCACCTACCGGGAACTGCGACTTCTGGAAATCGGGGTACTGCGGGAAATTTACCGGGACGACCTGGCACGCATGAAAGGCGGGGCGACAGAGCTGCCCCTGCAATCCCTGCTCAAGCTGGATGTGGACCGGTTCTACGGGATCGAGTTTTCCGAGTTTCCGGTCCGGATTGCGGAAACCGCAATGTGGATGATGGATCATATCATGAACACCCAGGCCAGCCTTGAGTTCGGCGCCCCCTTCCTGCGGATACCGCTGCAAAAATCCCCGAACATCGTACATGCCGACGCGCTGGAAACCGATTGGGCCGCTGTTGCGCCCAAAGACCTGAGCTACATCATCGGCAACCCGCCGTTTGCGGGAGCCAAATTCCAGTCCGAACACCGGCGGGCGCAGGTGCGGGACATTGCCGCCCTGGGCAAGTCCGGCGGAACACTGGATTATGTGTGTGCCTGGTTCATCAAGGCTGCTGCATTGGGTGTGCCGACGGCTTTTGTATCCACAAATTCGATCACTCAGGGGGAGCAGGTGGCCCAGCTCTGGCCGATCCTGTTTGACCGGTACGGTTTCGAGATTGCATTTGCCCACCGGACATTCGCCTGGGGGTCGGAGGCGCGCGGCAAGGCGGCGGTGCACGTGGTCGTGCTGGGTCTGGAACCCCGCGCCGACGCCCGCGGGACCCGGGGCCTGTTCAGCTATCCCGACATCAGGGGCGATCCCGTGGAGACCGGGCACAAGGCCATCTCACCGTACCTGATCGCCGCCGACACCCTGGCCAATCCGCATGTGGTGGTGAAGGAAACCGGCAGGCCGACCAACGGCCTGCCCAAACTCATCATCGGATCGAAACCCATCGACGGCGGGCACTTTATCTTTTCCGGCAAGGAGCGAGAAGCTTTCCTGGCCCGGGAACCTCAAGCCGCACCCTACCTGCGCCCCTACATCGGAGCGCGTGAATTTCTGAACGGGGGCAACCGGTATATTCTCTGCGCTTCGCTGATACCGCCACAGGATTTTCGCGCGATGCCGCTGACAAAGGCCATAGTGGGGCAGGTGCGGGAATATCGTCTGGGCAGGATACCGGCCAAGGGGAAAGACCAGGGCAGGATCAAGACACCGGGTCGGTCGTCTCTGGCTCTGGCCGAAACTCCGACAGCATTTCATGTGACCGTGATCCCGGACGCGCCGTTTCTGGTAGTACCGCGTGTGACTTCGGAACGGCGCGATTATGCGGCCATCGGTCTTGTCGAACCGCCGGTTATTCCAAGCGATGCGGTCACTGTCGCACTTGATGCAACACCCGCGCAATTCGCGCTTCTCCAGTCCGCCATGCACATGGCCTGGCTGCGCACCTTCGGGGGACGCTTGAAGAGCGACTACCGATATTCCATCGGCATGGTCTACAACACCTTTCCGACACCGCCGGTCAGCGATCTGTCCGGGCTGGAACCGCACGCCCGGGCAATCCTGGACGCCCGGGCCAACTACCCTGAGGCCAGCCTGGCCGATCTTTACGATCCGGATGTCATGCCCGCCGATCTGCGCCAGGCCCACCGGAACAATGACCGGGCGGTGGACCGGCTCTACCGCAGGACCGCGTTCAAATCCGAACGCGACCGCGTGGAGCATCTGTTCCGGCAGTATGAAAACATGACGGACCCGCTCCTGGCCAAGCCTGCGAAGACGCGACGGCGCCCACACAGCGCACGCCCCCCAAAATAGCATGCGCAGTTGTCACGAAACCCCATCCGGGCCGAATCTCCGGTAACCCGAATCTGGACACTTCCATCAACGTTTGATTTTGAGTTAGTTTTGAGTGATTTCAGTCAGGGGTCTGGTTGCGCGACGGTCCCGCTTCAAAATCCTCTCACTTCTAAATCGAGACCATGACGAGCAAAGAATGCTGACCACCCAGCCGGAGCCAGGTGCCCGACGATCAATTCCACCTCCTCAAGCAGAACGCCACGCCTATCTACACCTGAAATTCAGGAGCAACTTCCTAACCGATAGACTCAGCTGTATAAGGATTAAAATCTAACCCCTTGTCACCGCCATCTCCACCGGTGATGCTTGGATTTGGTCAGCCTCCGAAATTTTTTCCATCACATTGATGGAAATGTGCGGCCACCGGATGCGACCTGGCCTGCCATCCCGGCGCTCGAAAAAATCAAGGAAGATGAACTGGGAATAGGCAAGAACAAGGCGGGGATTGCCGGAGTTATCCCTCTCATTGAGCTCCATAATCCAAAAGGTTGATGTCATTGATGCAGCATCCGCCTGCTGTTCAATAAAAGGAATGTTCCTGATCCCACCATCCAGAATATCGGTATCGAACGGTAAAATTGTTGAGCGCACCACATTCTGAGGCATTCCCGATTGCAGGAGCTGGTTTGCATTTTCCGGACTAAAACCCGAAAAATCAGCCGTTTCGACAACCCCTCTAAACGGGTTGTTTGCGAAAAAATTGTAAGGAAAAAGATAGTCCGTGTTCCCTGTCGCATTTTGAACAGCCTCAGCAATGTTATCCGAGACGCCTTCAGGAAGACCACTTAAGTCTGGAATAGTCGGTGCACCATCTTTTTCACTTGACACTCCGAGGGCTGTGACCGAATTTCCGTGCGGGATTGTCGCCAATCGGGCAATATTGATTTTCACGTCTTCGCGCATTTCCGTAGGCGGATGGCACATATGCAGAAAAAAGCCCGGCTCGTGATGGATCGGAAGTCCCGGCTCACCGGCAAGATCATCACTACTTGAAACATCAGACCCGGCAATTTGCGTTATCATCTGGGTGTAATCAAGTGCTGTAACTTTCTGGTCAGCATTCTGGCTAGGCTGGTCTAAAGTAATTCCGCGATTTGGAATTTTATCGTCGATAAATTTGAAGCCGAGAACCTCATTGTATTGGTTCATCAAGATTCGGTAATTCCGATCCTGTCCCGGCTCTGCAAAGGGCAACGCAATCATATTCCATCCCCGTCCATCGAATGGACTCTGCCCACGACCCGACAACGTACCTTCTCCTTTGAATGGATCGCCATTGGGCTTATCTTCGGTAATCAACCGGTGCTCGGGGCGAATATTAGCCCACGTACCCGGCAGCAGAGACAGAGGCCCGAGTTTCGGGTCACAGGATGTAGCAATTTTGATTGATCGATTGCTGCCCGCAGATCGCGGTGTGGTCTTTGTGCACATATCAACCTCCTTGTGGAAAAAACACGCCCACCTACGCCAAGACAACGCAACGGGCAAGGTGAAGTAACAGGTAATTAATTTTCTTGCAAGGAATTTTATATTCCCCGGTTTTCGGGATTCCTTCAAGCTGGACACTTCCATCAACGGTTGATTTTGAGTTAGTATGATGCCCCTTTTGGGGCATTCTGGAGGCCTTTCGGGCTGACAAGCCGGTTTTCAGGCGCACTTCATCCGCTTCGTCCGCGCGGTTCACTGCCACCCCTTCAATCGGACGCTATTTTGGAGCGAATCATACTTCACTGAACGAGAACCGAAAATTCCCTCACCCGCGCTTTTACAACAGTCTTGATGTGCAAAACTCTTTACCTTTCTCGACAAAACACGGATTTTAAGGAATAGTCTGATAATCGTTTTTAACGGAGAGACTGAGATGAGCGATACTGAAAAAGTTTATACGGTGCCGGAGATTTTTGCGAACAGGGCCAACCTCTCGCCTGAAAAGTACAAGGAGATGTATGAGGCGTCGATCATTGACCCGGAAACATTCTGGCGTGAACAAGGGCAGCGTCTGGATTGGATGACACCCTATTCCAAGGTCAAAAACGTCAGTTGGGATACGTCTGATCTATCTGTGAAGTGGTACGAGGACGGTATCCTGAATGTTTCTGCCAACTGCCTGGATCGCCATCTTGAAACCCGTGGTGACAAAGCTGCCGTCATTTGGGAAGGCAATGATCCATCCGGGTCAATGACTTTGACTTACCGTGATTTGCATCGCGAAGTTTGCCGTTTTGCAAATGTGCTGAAGGCAAATGGTGTCAAAAAGGGCGATCGGGTGACAATCTATATGCCCATGATTATTGAGGCGGCCCTCGCGATGCTGGCCTGTTCCCGCATTGGTGCCGTTCACTCCGTCGTCTTTGGCGGGTTTTCGCCGGAAGCGCTTGCCGGGCGCATTACGGATTGTGACAGCACATTTGTCATCACGGCGGATGAAGGGCGTCGCGGAACTAAAACCGTTCCTCTTAAAACAGCCTGTGACACGGCCTGCGACATCGCCGGGATTGTCAAAACAGTCCTCACCGTGAAAGCCACGGGGGGAAATGTCCCCATGACCGGGGGACGGGATGTCTGGTATCACGAGGCTCTTGAAGACGTGTCGGATGACTGTCCGCCGGAGCCCATGAATGCCGAAGATCCGCTGTTCATCCTTTATACCTCCGGCTCCACAGGCAAACCCAAAGGTGTTCTTCATACGACCGGAGGGTACCTTGTCTGGGCCTCCATGACCCATGAATATGTGTTTGATCTCAAGGAGGATGATGTCTACTGGTGTTCGGCCGATGTGGGATGGGTTACCGGACATAGCTATATAGTCTACGGTCCGCTTGCAAACGGGGCATCAACGGTCATGTTCGAGGGCGTGCCGACCTATCCGGATGCTTCGCGCTTTTGGCAAATTTGCGACAAACACAAAGTCACGCTTTTTTATACAGCACCGACAGCGATCCGTGCCCTCATGCGCGAAGGGGGGGCTCCGGTTAAGGCTACGGACCGTAGCACGCTCCGCATCCTCGGAACGGTTGGTGAACCGATCAACCCGGAAGCTTGGGAGTGGTATTTCCACGTGGTGGGCGAGGGTCGCTGCCCGATTGTCGATACATGGTGGCAAACAGAGACAGGCGGGGTGATGATTGTGCCGCTCCCGGGTACAACACCTATGAAGCCCGGAGCGGGTTCACATCCCTTCTTTGGAGTAGAACCGGCTTTGGTGGACGGGGACGGCAATGAGCTGGACGGCATCGCAGAAGGCAATCTGATCATTAAAAATAGCTGGCCTGGCCAGATGCGCACGGTTTATGGCGATCATCAACGCTTTGTTGACACCTACTTTAGTGCCTATCCCGACAATTACTTTACGGGGGACGGTTGCCGCCGCGATGAAGAGGGGTTTTACTGGATCACAGGACGGGTCGATGATGTGATTAATGTCTCGGGCCACCGCATGGGTACAGCCGAGGTGGAGAGCGCATTGGTCTCTCATGATGCAGTGGCTGAAGCGGCCGTTGTCGGTTATCCGCATGATATCAAGGGTCAGGGAATTTATGCCTATGTCACCTGCACAGCCGGTAAGGAACCTACAGATAGGCTGAAACAGGACTTGATCAAACATGTCCGCGCAGAAATCGGGTCCATTGCAACGCCGGATATGATTCAATTCGCACCCGGCCTTCCGAAAACCCGCTCAGGTAAAATCATGCGCCGGATACTGCGCAAAATTGCGGAGAATAATTTCGGTGATTTGGGGGATACGTCGACTCTCGCCGAACCCGAAGTCATTGACGATCTCACCGGGAATCGCATGAATCGATAGGAATACATAGCCTTTGGGATGCACACAGCACAAATTCAGCACGACTTTAATACCTCGCCGCCCACGTGCCAACATGATTGGGGAAAGGTTGATTTTCCCGGCACATGCCGCCGCCGATGCCGTGACGGTCGTGAAGACCGGTTTGCAGGGAACCATGATCCCCCCGGGAAAGCTCCCGCTCTGCCTGCCGACGTGCACCCGGGTCATTGAGGTTTGATGTCATAAATTCTATGTGAAACGGGCTATTTCGCAATTACAAGGTTAGAACGTGCTCAAACGCATTATGCGATCCGGAATCATGCAGCGCGTCCTTGGTTTTCTAGTGGCGACCTATATGGTTTTCGTCAAATATACAACCCGATGGACGGTCACCGGGCAGAAACATGTTGATGAAGTTATTGCAGGCGGTAACGGTTTTATCGTCCTGACCTGGCATTCACGTTTTCTGATGCTCAATGCCATTGATCAGGGGCAACCCCAGAAACCGCATGTGCTGATTTCGCGCTCTCGCGACGGGGCCGTCGTACATTACACGGCGCATGCCCTGGGCTTGAAAACCATACGCGGCTCATCCGGAAAAACCGGTAGCGAAAGGGTCAAGGGCGGCTCCGGAGCCACGAAAGAAATGGTAAGGGTGCTGGAGCGGGGCGATGCGGTTGTCATTACACCGGACGGCCCGCGCGGCCCGCGACAAAGACTGGGCGAGGGCCCCATCAGATTGGCACGGCTTTCGGGATATCCGATCATTACCTGCATGTTCTCTGTCAATAACCGGAAAACATTCAACAGCTGGGACAGGTTTATCCTGCCACTTCCTTTCGGGCGCGGTCAAATTACCTGGAGCAAAACCTTTCATGTGCCCGCTGATACCGACAACGAACAGATTGAAACCCTGCGTCAGACAATCGAAAACGAAATGAATGTACGTCTCGCGCAAGCCGATGGAGCCACAGGGCATGAACGCACAAGGTCGGTCGGCTAGAATATGCCCGAGACAACTCTCATAAAATCTTATGGGCTCGCAACCCGGCTTTTGGGACCATTTACGCCCCTGATCCTCAGCCATCGGGCGAGCAGGGGCAAGGAAGATCCGGCCCGGAAACAGGAACGGCACGGTAAAACAAAACAACCCCGTCCTGATGGACAGATCATCTGGTGTCATGGAGCGAGTATCGGCGAATGCACTATGCTTCTACCGCTTGTCAACTGCATTCTGACTGATCGCCCAAAAGCCCACGTCCTGGTCACAAGCGGAACGCTGACATCTGCGCAGATTATGGCCGAGCGTCTGCCTGGACACACTATTCATCAATATATTCCGCTGGATTACCCTTCCGCGGTCAAGCGATTTCTAAAACATTGGCAACCGGATCTCGCCATATGGGCGGAGTCTGAAATCTGGCCGAATCTCCTGCTCTACACACGTGAGCGGGGCATACCCATGGCTCTGGTAAATGCGCGGATGAGCCGGAATTCCATCGCTAACTGGCAGAAATGCGGATACAGAAACGCGCAGTCACTCTTCGGCAGGTTCGATGTCATTCTGGCTGCCGACGAGGAAACCGCCAACGGACTGACGAGGTTGCTTGGAAAAAAAGTCGAAACGCCCGGCAACTTCAAGTACGCCGCATCCGCGCTACCCGTCCGGACAGATGATTTGAAAAGGCTGGAGTCACAAACAACGGGCCGGAAAATCTGGTGTGCAGCCAGTACACACAAAAGCGAGGATGAATTGATGATAGCTGCGCATGAGGCGCTGCTGAAACAGCACGACGAGGCCTTACTCATTCTCGCTCCGCGTCATCCCGAGCGTCGCGGCACCGTCGGCAAACTGCTTGAGCAGGCAGAGTTGTCATATGTGTCACGCTCATCCCGTAAATCTGTCACTCGGGAAACCCGGGTTCTCCTGTTTGATACCATTGGCGAAATGGGTCTCGCCTATCGGCTTTCGCATGTAAGTGTTGTCTGCGGGTCTTTTGTGAAAGGACTGTCCGGACATAATCCGCTTGAACCGGCACGCCTGAACAGTACCGTACTGACCGGACCATATATTAGCGGTTTCGGTGAGACCTACACCCACATGATGCAGCTTGATGCCGCGGAACGTCTGCTTATACCTGAGCAGATCGCGCCAAAGTTGATAGAGTTTTTTAGTGATCCGCAAACACTCAAGGATGCGCAGGCGAGATCGCTTGATTTCGCTGAAAGCCATAACGCCATTCTCGGTCGTGTGTGGGAGCAGATCAAACCGTTACTGTCGCCAAACCGGTCACAGGGGGTGCCGTCATGAAGGCACCGGAATTCTGGAACAGGATCGAAGGTCGTGACGCGGCCCCGATGATCCGCACTCTATTGACGCCGGTTTCCTGGATTACCTGTTGGGCAACGCGCAGACGGTTCAGGATAACGGAGAGCCTGGATGTCGGGGTGCCCCTTATCTGCGTCGGGAATGCCACCCTCGGGGGAACAGGCAAGACTCCTGTCACAATTTACCTTCTCAAAAGTCTGCGGCGGCTCGACATTAACGCCGTTGGTCTGACCCGCGGATACAAAGGGCGTGAGAGGGGACCTGTTCCAGTTCTGAAAGAACATACCACCGCCGACGTCGGGGATGAACCGCTCTTGCTGGCTCGCCATGCTCCCGTCTGGGTCTCCGCCGGTCGGGATGAAGGCGCGCGGGCCGCTGTATCACACGGAGCAACCGCAATCGTTATGGATGACGGACATCAGAATCCCCGGCTTGAAAAAACCCTGTCGCTGGTTGTTGTGGATGCCGAGATCGGCTTTGGCAATGGCCGCATCTTTCCAGCAGGGCCTCTGCGTGAACCGCTTGGAGATGCCCTCGAGCGGGCGGATGCCATAATCCTCATGAAACCCGCCCTGGATTATGACGTATCCGAAACACTTCTCAAACAACTGAAGGGACAGATTGTCATTCCCGCCTGTCTTGCCCCGATGGAACAAATACCCTCTGGCAAACTGTACGCTTTTGCGGGGATCGGACGGCCGAACAAATTTTTCGATAATCTCGTGCGTCACGGTGCCGACCTCGTTGAGGGCATAGCCTTTGATGACCACCATGCCTACAGGACACGGGATATTGAGAGCCTGCTTGAACTGGCATCAGAGTATGAGGCACGTTTAATCACGACGGAAAAAGACATTGTTCGCGTACCCGAAGTTTATCGAAAAGGTGTTGCCACATGGCCCGTCAGTATTGTGTTCGAAGACGAGCTGATGCTGCGCCGCCTGCTCCATCCGATTATTGAACATGCCAAGGCCATTGAGTCTGCGAATGGCTGACGGCGGTTTTGCGCGGCATTTGGTTTGGCGGTTTGAAGCTTTGGCCTATGACATCGTCTGCATCTTGCTCAAACCGTTCTCGTTTGACGCAATTTCCACTTTTGGCGGATGGGCTTTTGAATTCCTTGGCCCACTGACCCCCAAACATCACATCGCCCGAACAGGTCTCAAGCTTGCTTTTCCTGACGCGAATGAAAAACAGACAGGAACATGGCTCACGACACAATGGAATAATACGGGCCGTACCTTTTTCGAGTTTCCTGTCCTTCACCGCCTGAGAGCTTTCGAACCGGAAGGCCGTATCCGCGTTCTCGGTATAGATAAATTGCAAGCTGTGATCGACTCGAATCGACCCGTCGTCATTGTCACGGGTCATTTCGCCAACTGGGAAGTCATTGCAGTGGTGTTGACCCAATCGGGCCTGCCCGTGCAGATTACCTACCGCAAAATCAACAACCCGTATATTGATGCACGTGTGCGCACGCAGCGTGAAGCGTACGGCACCAAATTCTTCGTCCCAAAGTCCGGCCGGAAGGGCGCGCGCCAACTCCTCAACGCTTTGGACAAGGGCAATTCGATTGCCCTGCTTAATGATCAAAAATTCAATGAAGGGCTGTCCGTGCCCTTTTTCGGGGTCAACGCCATGACAGCTCCCGGCCCGGCGCGGCTGGCATTGAAATCCGGTGCCCCACTTCTGCCCCTGTCTGTGACCCGGGACAAGGCACTGTTTACAGTCACCGTGCACGACCCGATTCAGCTGGAAGACACAGGCAACAAAACCCAGGACGTTGAAAACGGCGTCCGCCTCATCACAAATTTTATGGAGGATCGCATTCGCGAAAATCCGGATCAATGGTTCTGGATACACCGGCGCTGGCCAAAAAATCACTACCGTTAGGTTCGCCGAAACGTAAATTACCTGTGATAACGCTCATCCTGGGTATTTCCACTGATATGATTTTTCCAGGTTCGGTATGATCAGTTACGCGGCCATTCAGTCATAAGCATGGGATCAAGGTTACGGTCGCGCCATTTCAAACGCCAGCACAAATGTGGCCCCGTCGAGCGGCCTTTTGACCCGACACCGGCGATCTGCTCACCCTGTTTCACAGCCTGTCCGTCTTCGACCAGAATGTCATTCACATGCAAATACATGGAAATCAGCCCCTGCCCGTGGTCCAGCAACACCATCGCGCCTTCAAAGTAGAGATCATCATCGGCAAGTGAGACAATCCCGTCAGCAGGTGCATGAATCGGTGTGCCGAGCGGTGCGGCAAGATCAACCCCGTAGTGCGGCCTCTTCAGCTCGCCATTCAGGACACGTTGCGCACCCCAGTTCGTGGTCTTGACGTAGTCAGCCCTGATGGGAATTTCAAAACCGTCCCTGAACCCGATTTCCTCAACCCGGCTGTTAAATCCCCTGGATTTTTTCGCCGAGCTTTCGCGGATTTTCCCGAGTTGAGCCTCGGTAAAAGTCGACACCCGGGACGGTGGTAAACCGTTTATGCGCGAGAGGTCGTATTGGCGGGGTGTGAAGGTGTATTCCACCGGTGTTGTTCCCTCAATCGAGAGGGTTGTGCGTTTTTCATCCCGATCAAAGCCAACGATAATTTTTCCAAGCCTGTCGGCTTCTTCATGGTGATACTCTGTTTCCGAGCGAGCGATTTTGACTTTTTCATTCGGCAATGTCCGGCAAATTACGGCACCGCCCTGCTTGGGGATACCTTGGCATTCCAATGGACGCTGTTCCTTTTCAAGCTGATCAAAATGAGCGCGGCACTCCTGCTTGCTGTGACACGCTCCTGACATGGGTGCAATCTGTGGTGTCTCGACTCGTGAAAAATTCACGATCAACACGAGCCCCGCAAGCGCGGCAAGGACAAAAAGAAGACCTTGCATCATGGCCCCGCCCTTATAAAACCTTCCAGAGACGCCGCCGCATCCTTATAGGCTTCCTGCCGTTCGTGATTCCAGTAGCGCAGGTTTTCGACCCTGATCCTTTCGCCTGTCACGGCACAGACGACATAGGCACCCGGCGATACAATGGTAAAGTCCGCCGGGCCGTAGCGTATCTTTGCTTCACCTGAAAAGGACATGTCCATAACCGTCTTTCTTTTTCATCAGCCCATATAGCACAGGCTGCAGCGGGGCGCAAAACCCGGATTACAGACAGAGATATAAGCAGTTACATCTATCAGTCCGCCTGAATAATACCCGGGTTTTACTATCAGGCTCTTCACCCATGGCTTCACCCCTCTACAATATCCGTCAGAAAGTGCTTCCCCCGCCAGTCATCTATTTCCACGCCCCCACAGGTCCGGGGCGGTATATTGATCAACGTTCATCTTGATCTGTGAAAACACCCACGATGCTTATGGCTGCCATGAGGCTTGTCTCGTTGATGATTGCCTCCTTCACCCCCATGTACCACGACTGGACATGCGGCGTATCATGGACCGGAATCGTCAATCTGCGGCGCCGGACAACGCTTTTGCAGATCCAGCATGCTTTCGGCAAAAGCGGTTCCCAACTCTATATAACCGTCAGAGGTGTAGTGCCATTTATCAGGTAAAAATTCGAAAAATTGCGTATTCGTAACCAAAGCAGCGCAGGGATCAGAAGTCACGAAATCCCGCTGCCCCTGCTGCACTTCCCCGGCGTACGACATGACCCGGGTATCAGGGGTTTTGCCTGAGTCTGCAATCTGCCCAATCACAACCGGCAGACCATCGGCACGCAGGGCCGCACGTAACAAGTCCATCAGCCGTTTTAAGTTATCTGCATAATGAGTGGCAGCAGGCAGATTGTCAAAGGCATCAGCCTCACCCTGCATCCAGACAATGCCAGCAGGTATCAATCTGTCCTCACGACCATCGCCGTCTATGTCACGGGTCTGCATGGCAATGGCTATGGACGTCAGCGCATTATCATACTGGTTGCGGCGATTGCCACTGGCATAATCCGGGTCCCAGGATCCATAAGCGGATACGCCATCTACAAGCCCCGTTCCACCGCGAGCAAATTTGATGAGTGCGACACGGTTATCAGGACTGGTTTCAGCCATTGTCAGAGCGAATGTTATCTCGGGCCCAAACCGGTCTGAGTATTTATTTTGAACCCCGTCCGTATCAAAACCGAAGCCATGTCCTGGAACCAGAGGACTCCACAAACCGACTCCACCGCCGGATTTTCCATCCTCAACGGTTTTCCCGTGAAATATTGGGATATCGTGTTGTGTTTTGGCCCATGCGTTCGGCAACCCTGATACATATCCATAGCCGTCCATATTGGACTGCCCTCCAAGAAAATAGACTTGGTACGTATGTCCAGACTCAGACGATTGAACTCGGTCAACAGAATCACATCCCAAGACGAGCACAACCAGACCCGTCAAAACAAAGCGTTGCATGGCGTTTTTCAAATCAGGCGGCATTGACAGACGCGTTCATAGTGTGATTGGCGTGGATAGTCAAATCAACAGTTATGAAAGTCCGGGTCAGGATGCTCTGGATTTGCGTTTTAACGGCAGATAGATATTGGCCGTCGTACCTTTATCGGGCTGGCCGGTGAGGGTGAATCGGCAGGAATGCAATTCGGTGAGAGACTTCACAAGTGCGAGACCGGGACCACCATTACAAGGTTGTTGCGAAATTGCGCATGTTGAGGGTATTTTGTTGTTGTTTAATGAGGTACGATTGGCTTCAACGATAGCATCTGACTGGAGGCTTGCATGGACTTGTTTATGAGTTTGCTCCCGGAGCGTGTTGCGTCGGACAATATGCTGCGCAAGGTTGGGGCATTGATTGGCGTCGCGCTGGCTGGAAGGTGGGCAAGGTTCGTTCGCAGCTTGGCCGGTCGGGTTATGACGTGGATTTGATGCTGCGTGTTCTTTTGCCCGGCCAATGGCATTCTCTGTCGGATCGGAAACTGGAAGAGGCTTGGCGAATCCGAATAAATTCGCAACAGTCTTATACCTGCCTTCCGCCCCCAGTCCGACTGGGTAGTCGAGGCAACAGATTCAACAATTAAATTTCCACTCTGAACGGCATAATAAACCGGCGATGCAAAGGTAACGGCCAGGATCAAGGCTTTGATGACCTTTTCCCTCTCAAACATCGCCGCGACGGCGGGCGCACAAAGAAATAATGCGGCCTCGGATACAAAAGCAATCCCCAGACAGGCAACAATGGCAAGAGACAACCAAGGGTGATACCGGAGATCAGTAATCCGTTGTGCTGGCGCGTGGTGGTTATGGTCACCTCCAGAACAAATCCACGTTAATATCATGGCGGGGTAAAAACTCTCACGTAAAACCGGGAAGTTAATTTTTCACCTTTTTTCATCGCCTTGCACCTCATCGGTGCCGACTTTATCTGATGCGTATGACGACACAAAATTTGCAGGACATGATCGATGATTTTGCCTTTCTTGATAATTGGGAGTCGCGATACATGCACGTTATTGACCTGGGCAAAAATATGGCACCGCTGAGCCCGGGTGACAAAATACCGGAAAACAAGGTCAAAGGCTGCGCCAGCCAGGTTTGGTTGGTGACCCGGCGTGAAGGCGAGACCCTCACCTTTCGCGGAGACAGTGACGCCCACATTGTCAAAGGCTTGGTCGCAATAGTCTTGACAATTTATTCCGGTCAAACGGCCAGGAAAATTACCGACACTGACGCTGAACCCATCCTGTCACGACTCGGATTGCTCGAACATCTTTCTTCCCAACGCTCCAACGGCCTCCGCGCCATGATCGCACGGATCAAGGCTGAAGCGGAGGCTGTCAGCGCCTGGCCCGCCTGCCGGGAACCTTTACCGTAAAATTCCGGTAGATGCCCGGAACGGGTCGGGGTTCAGAAGTGTCCCCAACCGCATTTGCCGCAGTGGCACAAAAAACCCGATATCGGGGCATGTCGTTCCTACGGCGCAATCCCGATCATGACCAAAGGGACAGCAGGGACACCCCTACCCTGACGGATCAGATTGTAGAGCTCACCCTCATAATAGCCCGGGCCGGACGACATTTCGGCCTGAAATTCTTTCATAGGTAAAATTTCAATACCCAGATCAATCACATCACCAATAAAAAACGCCATGTGCTTCACGAAAAGATCAAAGGCGACAAACGAATATTTACCAAATTGAACCTCAACCGCGATCCGGTCCTTCACAAAATCAGTCCGGTTATATGAGTATATCGGAATTTGACCCCTTGCTTCAATTTCTTTTTTCTGATCTGCAGCGTCCATCGTCATGGTTTTGCGGATCAGATTCGCATCTTTCGTCACCCAGTATGACGTTCTGGACTCCTTCCAGCCCCGCGCCTGAAACTCCTTATCCATGGCCTTATTCATCTCAATAGGGGCATACAACTTCCTGCCGGCCATAGTTTTTTCCCGGGAAACCTTTGTCTTGAATTGCGCTGTATTTCCTCCCATAGAGCGGGTTTGTGAACCATGAGATACTCAAAGCCGTTCAGGTGTGAGTAATACGCAATAGTTCGCATCTAGTGGCCTCCATTTTTCTTGCCCGGATCGTAGACCGGTTTATCCATGGGGCGGGTTTTCAGTGTCCCTGCCCGAAGCGCATCAACACGCTCCCACGCAATATCCACATACTCCTTCACTACATCACACCCATACCCCTCACGACCATGCTTGAGGGCGGCAACAACCGACGAACCCGCACCCATATAGGGATCAAAAACCCGATCCCCTTCATCAGTCATCGACAAAACCAGACGCTCAACAAGCTCTACGGGGAATTGACAGGGGTGAATTGTTTTTTCGACATGATTGTTCTTGACATTGGGGAATACCCAAACGTCACTGGGGTTTTTTCCCAACGGATGACCCGATAGTTGCCCCGCCTTGGGTCCTTTGTAATACTTCTTTTGAGGATACTTCGACGGAACCCGGACAGGATCCAGATTAAATGTGTAATCCTCACCCTTCGTGAACCACATTATCATTTCGTAGCGGCCGGAGAACCGTTTGGTGCAATGCAAGCCATGCCCGAAGTGCCAGACAATCCGGTTTCGGAGCTTAAGGCCTTCATCCTTGAAAAGATCGTACAACACCAAATCCAGGGGAAAAATTTCACCCTTGTGAATGTGGTTTCCGACCTGCCAACACATAGAACCTTTCGGATGCAAAAGACGGACACACTCCGAGATTACTTTTATCTGATCCTTGACATATTGATCCAGTGACGACCGTTTTTCATAACATTTACCTATATTGTAAGGGGGCGATGTAACAATGAGTTTCACGGATCCGTCATCCAGTCCATTCATAAAATCCAAGTTTTCCTGAGCCTCCATCACCGCGTCAACGTATTTCTCAAGGCCAAGGTGTGGTATCACTGTTCCCATATTCACGATTTATTTTCCTTCGGTATCGGCTGGCACTCCTTTTAAGCACAAATCAGGAATCAAGGAACTGTCCCTTGGCTCTTGTGCGAAGTTTTTATGTTTTTTTTACGGATTATATGGTCGCCGACCGGTGTTCCGGGACGTGTCACACCCGCTATGGATAATTCGTCTATAAAGCGGCCTTGTATCTCGTCTTCGAACAATGCCCGGAACCCGGTCCGGATTTACAGGCGCGTTAGATATTCGACGACCAACACCAAAGCCATCACTTCCGATCCGGTGAGGAAATGGAGGCGACACTCCAACGCTATGTCTGGTTATACAACCAATAGCTTCCCCAATCAGCTCTGGGAAACAACCCCCCTTGCTGGCCATGAAAGAACGGTAAAGAACAAACCCGCAGCTATTCATAAAAAAGCCATACCACCTTGCGGGATGTGACAATTGATAGGTCCTGACCCCAGAACGCCCCAAAATGGGCGCCATGCAGGGCGCACAACCAGACCCCTGACTGAAATCACTCGAAACTAAATCAAAGTCAAACGTTGATGGAGGTGTCCAGCTTCCACGCCAGGGTTTCACCCGCATGAAACGGCACAATATATGTATCGCTGACTGGAATGGTGTTTGGAATCGTGTCGCCGGATTTTTCGAGTGTGATTTTTTCTTTGTTGACGGGAAGGTTGTAAAATTTCGGACCGTTGAGCGAAGCGAAGGCTTCGAACCTGTCCAGTGCGCCTTCCTCTTCAAATGTCTTGAGATAGGATTGTAGAGCGCAAGATGCGTTGAACAATCCAGCGCAACCACAACTGGATTCCTTGGCTCCGACGGTGTGCGGAGCCGAGTCTGTACCGAGGAAAAATTTTGATGATCCTGATGTGGCGGCTTGGCGCAGAACCAGACGATGAATTTCCCGCTTGGCAATAGGCAGGCAATAATAATGCGGGCGAATACCACCCTGAAAAATGGTGTTGCGGTTAAATTCCAGATGATGCGGTGTGATGGTCGCCGCGATGTTCGGCCCGCTTTCCATGATGAAATCAGCTGCATCCCTGGTGGTGATGTGTTCAAAGACGATTTTGAGGTCCGGAAAATCGGCAATGACGCGCTTTAGGATGCACTCAATAAACATGGCTTCGCGATCAAAAATGTCGATCCCGGCATCCGTAACCTCACCGTGGACGAGTAGCGGCATACCTATATCCTGCATGGAGTCCAAGGCACTGTAGATATTCCGGATATCCGCTACGCCATGGGCGGAATTGGTCGTTACATTGGCGGGATAGAACTTGCCGGCTGTATAAATGCCGTCGTCAAATCCCCGGCGAATATCTCCGGCATCCGTCCTGTCTGTTAAATAACAGGTCATGAGAGGTTCAAGTTTCAAGTCCTCCGGTACAGCCGCCAATATCCGGTTGCGATAATTTTGTGCGATTGCAGTCGTTGTTACAGGCACCGTCAGGTTAGGCATCACAATGGCGCGGGCAAATTGCCGGGCCGTGTAACCGACGATGGCTTTGAGCATGTCGCCGTCACGCAGATGCACATGCCAATCGTCGGGGCGGATGATTGTGAGTTTTTGGGTCATGACACGGGCCCAAGACAATCACGGCGTAAAAAACCGCAAATGTCAGCTGATGGTCGGGCAGGACCAAGGGTTACGGCGAGCCCAACACACGCCTGTGACGATGACCACATGGTCCGTGGAGGCTTGCAAATCCCCGTGAACCTGTTGCTACAGGTGGGCACCGGAATTAACCGGACCACGATCCGGATAGAGCCAGCTCCCAAGGATGATCCATGGTCCCCGGGATAAGTGCCTGTTACGCAACCCGCAGCCACCGCCGAACGTGACATATGGGCGACATTTCCCGAGATTACAAGAAGGAACTTAATCCGGTCCTACCTTGAACCCGACAATTTTCCGGACAGAGTCTCAATCCGGTGGGCGGCTTCAAGGAGACGGCTTGCGGCCATGGCCTGACCTGTGCGAGCTTCGTCTATGGCATCCTCACCGACTTTGCGGACATCGGCAGTAAGGCGTTCGGCTTTTTTGGACGCCATATATTCGGCATCATGGAATTCATCCATAAGCGTAATGCCCACCATCACCAGAAGACGCACATCACCGATCTGTCCGAACTGATTGGCAAGCATGGTGACTCGCTCATCCAGCCGCTTACCCAGCCGCTCGAGCCGGGCCTCCTCACCATCGTCACAGCTGAGCGCATATTTGCGTCCGTTTATCGTCAGATCGACCTTCGCCATATTATTCTTTGCTTTCGGCAACTGCATTTATGGCATTTCGAACCTGACCCATAACACGTTCCAGCTCTTGGGCAGTTTCACGGGCCAAGCTGTTGAATTCGGCTTCTTTGTCACAAAATTTTGCCTCCCGTGCTTTCAGGGTTTCAATTTTCGCAGCACTGTCATCAAGTCTCTGCGCCAGCTTGATCCGATCCGTTTTAAAACTTTCTGCTTCCTGGCGGTAATTGTCAGCTTTAGTCTTTTCGTTCTCCAAATGATGCAAACGCACCATGAGATTGGAAAGATTCTGCTCCAGACTGTTTATGGCCTCGTTCAGGCGGTCTGCAGCCAAGCCTATGTCTTTTTTATCCGTCATTTATTTCCAATAGCGCTTTATTCCAGCATAGAATGGCGCAAACTTTACGCGGCAACAAGCTACAACTTATTGACTTTACAAAACGTCCCCTGCACTGCGGGCGCGACTGTGACAGACTCGAGTTAACAGGATTTCCATGACGATACGCATCGGCATTAACGGCTTTGGACGCATTGGTCGACTCGTGGCGCGGGCCATTTATGAATATGATATTGAGGATGTCGAGTTAGTCGCAATCAACACACCCGGTGCCGTTGACATGTCTGCGCATCTCTTGCGTTATGATTCTATCCACGGACGCTTTGGCGCAAAGGTGACTGAAGGTGACGGTGTCATGAACTTCGGCCGCCGCAATATACGCATGACCCACGAGCGCGACCCATCCGGAGTTAACTGGGCCGCGGTCGGGGTTGATGTTGTAATGGAATGTACCGGTGTCTTCAAAGACCGAACAGGCGCGCACATGCATATGGATGCGGGTGCCAAATCGGTCCTGATTTCCGCCCCCGGCAAAAATGTCGACAAAACCATAGTTTACGGCGTCAATCATACGAACCTGACAGCAGAAGACAAGGTCGTATCCTGCGCATCCTGCACAACAAATTGCCTGGCCCCGCTGGTAAAGGTCCTGCTTGATACTGTCGGAATTGAACGTGGTTTCATGACGACCGTCCATGCCTATACACAGGATCAGAACATTCTGGATAATTCGCACAAGAAAAATATGTACCGGGCCCGTGCCGCCGGGCTGAACATGATTCCTGCCACGACAGGGGCTGCAACAGCCGTAGGGCTTGTATTACCGGAATTGGTCGGGAAGTTGTCCGGCTCTGCTGTACGGGTACCTACAGCCAACGTATCCATGGTCGATCTGGTCTTCCAGCCCTCAAATCCCACAGATGCTGCGATGATTAATTCGGCTGTTAAAATTGCATCAGAAGGTCCCATGAGAGGAATTTTGGGTTATACAGGCTCTGACTTGGTTTCCAGTGATTTCAATCACGATCCGCATTCTTCGATTCTCGCCGCGCCTCTTACGGATGTGATTGAGGACGAACTCGCTCGTGTCATCGCTTGGTACGATAATGAATGGGGCTTTGCCAACCGCATGATCGATGTCGCTCGCGAGATGGGTTTGAGGCAGTAAATTCTCCCAACAGGGTTTGCCGGAACACTTCATGGATTTTCGTCGCCTTGAAGATGCCGATCTGGATGGCAGGACCGCCTTGGTGCGGGTCGATATCAATGTACCTTTTCATGACGGTAAGGTCACAGACGGAAACCGTATCCGGGCCATCAAACCCACAACTGATGAACTGCGCGAAGCCGGGGCCAAGACCGTTCTGCTCGCTCATTTCGGTCGACCGAAAGGCGAGATGGATCCCGTATTGAGTCTTTTGCGGATCATTCCTGCGCTTGAAGAACGTCTGGGGTGTGATGTTGCCTTCGCGGCGGACTGTATCGGCCCTGCCGCCAAGACTGCCATAGACGCCCTACCAAAGGGCGGTGTGCTGCTTCTGGAGAATACCCGCTTTCATCCGGGCGAGTCGAAAAACGATCCCGACTTTGCCAAGACTCTGGCGGCCAATGGCGATGTTTTCGTCAATGACGGCTTTTCTGTCTCTCACCGCGCCCATGCCAGTACCGTTGGTATTGCCAACTACCTTCCGGCCTATGCGGGACGCGCCATGGAGCATGAGCTTGATCACCTGGCAACAGCCCTGTCAAATCCCAAGCGCCCGGTTGTTGGTGTTGTCGGCGGAGCCAAGATAACCACCAAAACCGACGTTTTGAATAATCTGGTTCAGAAGCTCGATATTCTGATTATAGGTGGAGGTATGGCCAATGCCTTTATTGCCGCCAACGGCTATCCGATCGGTACATCCACCTTTGAAGACGGCATGGAAGAGCTTGCGGAGGGTGTATTGCAGGCCGCGGAAGAGAACGCATGCCAAGTCATGCTGCCGACAGATGTTGTCGTGGCCAAAGCATTTACAGCCCACTCACCAAGCCGCGTGGTTGAAGTTGATCAAGTCTGTGCAGATGAGATGATTCTGGACGCAGGACCGGAATCTTTAGGCGCCTTTATCAGTGCTGTAAATACGGCCAGCACGTTGATCTGGAACGGTCCCTTGGGAGCGTTTGAATTCCCACCTTTTGACACCGCGACCATGAAATTGATGAAATATACGGCGAAACAGGTCAAATCCGGCGATTTTGTTGCAGTTGCAGGTGGCGGAGACACTGTGGCTGCGCTAAAGCAGGCAGGCGTCGAAGGGGATTTCACCTTTGTGTCCACGGCAGGCGGTGCTTTTCTGGAATGGATGGAGGGCAAGGATCTGCCGGGAGTTGCTGTATTAAAAACCCGCGGTATGCCCGGAAGGATATCACGATGAATGCGGATATGAAACGACAGATAGCTAAAAAAGACGGCTTCATTGCCGCCTTGGATCAATCGGGGGGATCTACACCAAAAGCCCTAAAAGCCTATGGCGTGGATGAGAGCGCCTACAACGACGATGGGGAAATGTTCGGGCTTATTCACCGGATGCGCACACGGATTATTAAATCTCCGGCCTTCAACGGAGCCAGGGTCATTGGCGCAATTCTTTTTGAACATACAATGGAAAATGACATCGACGGCACACCGACAGCGCAATATCTCTGGAATACATGTGGTATCGTACCGTTCCTGAAGGTGGATGAGGGCCTGGCCGCTGAAGACCGCGGGGTTCAACTGATGAAGCCGATGTCCAATCTTGACGCGCTTTGCGAACGCGGTGTCAAAAAAGCCATTTTCGGGACCAAAATGCGTTCCAACATTCTGGCCGCCAATCCGGTCGGTATTGCCGCCATCGTTGATCAGCAATTTGAAAAGGGGTTGCAAATTCTGGAACACGGGTTGATGCCGATCATTGAGCCGGAAGTGAACATCCACATTGAGGGTAAAGCCGAAGCCGAGGATATGTTACGCGACAACATTGCCAGACGTCTGGACTCCCTCGAAGATGATACACAGGTCATGCTGAAACTGACACTGCCTGAAGTGGCCAACCATTATAAACCGCTGATTGAGCATCCCAATGTCATGCGTGTTGCGGCCTTGTCCGGCGGCTATTCATGCGATGAAGCCAATGCCCGGCTGTCAATGAATACAGGCATGATTGCCAGTTTCTCACGCGCCTTGACCGAAGGTTTGTCAACGGGACAATCTGACGAGGACTTTGACAGCACCATGACAAAAACCATTGATATGATCTATCAGGCATCAATGACCTAGGTGTCACATCCCGTGAGGTAGTATGGCTTTTTTATGAATAGTTGTGGGTTTATTCTGTACCGTTTTTTCACGGCCTGCAAAGGGGTTTTGTTTCCCGGAGCTGCTTGGGGAAGCTGCTGGCTGTATAACCGGACATAGCGTTCAAGTGTTGCCTCCATTTCCTCACCGGACCGGAAGTGATGGCCTTGGAGCACATCCCCGATACGACCGTTGAAGCGCTTGACCCCGCCATTTGTCTGGGGGACTTTGGGGGTGTGAGGTGGTACTCAATGTCAAGGGCTGCACAGAGCTGATCGAATTGATGCTCACCGGTGGGTGCCCGCTTGCGCAGGCCGAACAGGCGATTTGTGAACGCTTTGCCGTTGTCTGTGAGGATAGTGCGGATACGGATGGGGCAAGCCCGTTCCAGGTCGCGCGGGAAGCGGCGGGCATTGACTGCGGTCTTTGCATTGAAGACGCGGATAAAGACCCGGCGGGTGGCCCGGTCTATTGCCACAAAGAGGTAGCGACGCCGGTCTTGATCTGCCATTTGGGGCAGATATTTCACGTCCATATGGAGGTATCCGGGTTGGCAGGCCTTGAAGCCGCTGTGCCTGGGCTTAGGTGGGTTTTCTTTGGGTTCCCGCAGATTGCCCACTCCGAAGCCGTTCGCAGGCACCGGTCCAGGCCGGAGCGCGAGACCTTTGGGTTCAGGAACTCCTGCACCACAGCCACAAGGTCATCAAGAGATATCAACAGCGTTTTGCGCAAGGCCACGGCTTCCTGACACGGCTTCCTGAGCGGGTGTCGGTGTTGCCTGGCTATGAACTTTGATCAGCATGTTTGTCTCCTGTCATTCGCTTCTATCATGACAGATCTTGCCATAAAAAACGCCGATCGGCGAGGGTCTATGTAATCATCCGGGATGGAACACCTAGGGTCAGGACCGATACCGCCTGCAGATCAAACAGGAATGAAGCCTGGCTGTCTGGCCGCGAGCCTGTCAGCCATATTCACTGCAAAAAACCAAGGGGCGGCTCATGCCGACGCATACCAAGTGCGCCAATAGCACAAGATCAAAAATCAGGGCTCTTGTCGAACATTCCTTCGCTGATCAGAAATACCGCATGGGTGAAGAAGGTCAGGACCATTGGTCTGACCCGCGCCACGATCAACATCGCCGTGGCCAACGTGGCCTGTAATATACGACACATGATTTACCACGAAACACAGCGGGCGAGGTGCGCCTGAAATCCGGATCATCAGCCCAAGATGCCACTAGAATGCCTCTAAAGGGGCGTCATACAGGGCGCGCAACCAAATGCCTGACTGAAATCACTCAAGACTAACTCAAAATCAGCCGTTAATGGAGGTGTCCACCTGTAAACAACGACATAAGGTCGAAAATGTGTTTGCGAGGCTCAAGGATTGGCGCAGAATTGCGATCCATGTGTTTGCGAGGCTCAAGGATTGGCGCAGAATTGCGATCCGTTATGACAGATGCGCGCACACCTTCTTCGCTGCTGTCCTCATCGCGGCCATCGTCATATACTGGATTTAATGAGTCCTGACCCTAGAAATTAACACGAACACCCGCAAACACCCGACGCCCATTTTTATAGTATGCACGCGGGAAGCGTTCTGCGCGACCGAACTTGTAAAGCAACTCGTCGGTGAGGTTCTGCGCTTCCAAAGTAAGCTGTATATTGTCCCCAATGTTATATGCAAAGCTTGCATCCAGTTGACCAATATCGTCTGTCTGGAGTTCGGCACCGCGGTTTATATTTTCGAAGTATTTACTCCGCCAGTTGTAGCCGACACGAGCTGAAAAAGTATCGTTTTCATAAAAACCGATAAGATTGAAGCTGTGCTTGGAATTAAACGGAATCGGCGCATCTTCCGGTGCGTTTGCATCCGAGAAGGTATAGTTGACGACAAAACCCAACCCGTTATCGAAGTTTTGCTGGAAGTTTGTTTCAATGCCCTTGTTGGTGCCGCTGCCGGCATTGATCGGTCGTGTCACCTCGTATCTGCAAACATCGGTCGCGCATGCCTCGCTCGAAATCTCCTCGGTTGTCGTCACAAAGTCAAGATAGCCCTCAATGTCCTTGTAGAAAACCCCTGCCGAAAACAATGCGCCCTCATTAAAATACCATTCCCAGCTGAAATCAAACTGAATGGAGAATTGAGGTTCGAGATCCGGATTGCCTCCGGTACCGGTAAGGGTGGCATTATTTACCGTCAGGGAAGGAGCAAGTCGCGAGAACTCCGCCCTAGCCATTGCGCGTGCGGCAGCAAAGCGCAATATCATATCGTTACTTAAATCAAACGTGATGTTGGAACTGGGCAGGACGTCCGTTCGGGTGCTATCTTGTGAGATCAATTCGATATCCTCCGGGTCAAACCAGCTTCCGGTAAAGAAATAGGATTCAGCAGAGCTATCCGTGTAGACAACCCTAACACCCAGATTCCCGCGCAGATTGCCGGTTTCGAAATTTGCCATTCCATAACCGGCCAGAATTTTTTCCTGAATGGTCCAGGAATTACGCGGATCAAGGAAATCCGTTGGCATCATGTTCCCAACTTCGTTTTCAAAGGAATCGAGATCAATCAGCGGATAAGCGTCAAGGCTACCACTAATGGAAATGCCGTCAAGGAAGTCACCCGGTGTATTGCCGCCCACCCGATTAGCGAAACTGTAAATTCCATTCGGGTTTTTGAAAATGTCATCTACACTTGCACGGCTGGTACCCCTCGCCTGCTGGGCTTTTTCCTGATCGCGGTACTTCAGACCAAACTGAATCGAATTGAGTGCCCCAAGATCCAGGCGCTTCGTATAATCGAGCTGGGTGTAAAACTCTTCATCAGTTGTGGTCCGGCTATTGACATGGAATCCGCCAATGGAAGTGAGATCAGCCGGGTCTGTCGGGTCAACAGTATCAAAAGACACCGTCGGCGCAGCACCTGAAATATCAAACCTACCGCCAGTGTTCCCGATATACTCAATGAACAGGTCCCGGCTTGTACCGCCTGATCCTTCCGTGTAGCCGATCTGGAAATGCAGGTCTGAGCTTTCGCCCTCATAGTCGACATCCAGGTCGATCAACTTTGTCTCCATTTCCGACTCACGCGTAATACCATCGAAAGCGATGTAACGGGTCGGCTGCGTGAAAGTGGCCCGGGTGACGATCCCGTCATCACGGGTCACATCGGTGGGGGGGTCGATCAGGGAGCCTGCCATGGGATGGCCTTCCTGATGACGATCAATTTGTTTCCATCTAGGGACGGCCAGATAGTTGTGGCTCCGGTTATCGGCATCCACTCTGGAGTAAAGGCCATGCAGCCTCATATCAATGTTGTCGTTTGGCTGATACTGAATCACTGCATTAAAGCCACGACGCTGACGCTCCTGCTGAAAGAGTGCAGACCCAATCGCAAACGGCAATATATCGTCACCCGTTGTTGGTGGAAACGATCTGTAGCCGAGGACCTCAATACCGTCGCGACGGATGGATCGATCCTGCCAGACACCGGACACCAGAAAACCGAATGTTTCGTGCCTGTTTTTCCAGCTGAACAAACCTGAAAGCTGCGGGTCGACTTCATCGGCCAGATCACTATAGCCTATCTGAAGATTGCCTGTAATGGTCATGTTGTCGAGATCCAAAGGATCGCGGGTGTGTAAAACGACAGTACCACCGATAGCACCCTCGTCGATATTTGCCTGCGGTGTTTTGTAAACTTCAAGACGTTCTACAATTTCCGATGCGAGGATCGCATAGTTGAATGACCTTGAGCCACCACCCAGGATCTGCCAATCACCGGTGCCGATATTTTGCCCATTCAGCAGGATTCTGTTCAGTTCCGGCCCGGAACCGCGGATTGAGACTCTCTCACCCTCACCAAAAGTGCGATCAATGGAAACGCCCGTAACCCTCTGCAGTGATTCAGCAATGTTCTTGTCCGGAAACTTGCCGATATCCTCAGCATTCACTGCCTCAATAACCGCGTCTGCCTTGCGTTTCGTATCCAGTGCGGAAGCCAAACTGGCTCGAATGCCTGTCACCTCAATGATATCTTCTTCAATTTCCCGCTCTGGTGAGGATGGGTTCTGCGCATGGGCAGGGGCCAGGCCAAGCGCCAGAACTGGCAAAATACTTGCCGTCCTAATGAGTGATAATTTTGGTCCTGGCATTTTACTTTCCTCCTGATCCGAGCTGTTTGCCGAAGTTGGCGCGCAAAAACTACACAACTGTCTATGCTGACCAACATCTCGGCTGATGTAAACGATATTTGTCGAGAAACCGGCAGCCGGTCATGACCTGTCCCGTTTTATCCTTTGATTGTTTTGTCTGTACGCGGAAGCTAGACAAGACAATGGCGGAGCGGAAAAACTACCAGCGGGATTTCACCGACACCCCGAAGCTACGTCCCAAGACATCATACTCGCTCAATGTTCCGTAAAAGTTGCCCCCGGCTTTTGGCAGAGGAATTTCCTTGTTGAGCAGGTTCTTGACACCGGCAGTGAGTGTCAGGTGCTCATTGAAGTTATAGCTACCTGTAAGATCGAAGTAGTCTTGAGCCCCGACTTCATCGGTACGATCACCGGCATTCACGACACTTCCGATGCGACGCCACGAAAGAAGTGCAGAAGCACGATCATTTTCCCAACTCAAATCTACCCTGTGCTTGTAATCAGGCTGCAGGAAGCTGGCGAAGTCACCCGAGCATGAGCCCCCAAAGGTACCCTTGCAGTCTGTGGCATCAACGGTGGCATTCGCCTGCCGGATCTGATCCGTCACAATAGTCGCCTGATATGCAACTGCGACGTTTTCAAGCGGTTTGCTGAACACGTCAAAAGGCAAAACAGCTCCAATGTCCAGACTCGTCTGCGCCAGAGTCGCAAGATTGAAGTCGTTTACCAACGCCTTGCTGATAAGGCCCGTTTCAGGGTCACGAAGAACGGCTCCGCATAGAGGATTATCCGGAACCGGATTGTCAATGTAGCAATTCGTCAGGGCTGCAATAGGCTGAATCTGACTAACCGCATCAGTAATTTCGATATCAACATAGTCCACGGAGAGGCTCACGCCCGGAATAAAAGACGGCGTCAGGATGACACCATACGTATATGTCTCGCCCCGCTCCGGGTTAATATCGGGATTGCCACCAAAACTGTAAAGCGCCTTGCTCGTGTCAAACGGTGTCCCCCGGGGTGCGGCCCCCTGTGCAGCACATTGCGCAGCATCGCCGCGGCCATCAAGGCAAGGGTCACCGTCATAACGGCCCCGTAATCGCGGAACAAGAGCACTGCTCTCTGGGTCAAACAGCGAAAGTGAAAGCGTCGTTTCCGGTCCGGCAAATTCACCCAGGTTCGGTGAACGAACGGTCGTCTGGCGCTGCCCGCGGAAACGAATATCGTCATTAACCACCCAGGTGCCGCCGATCTTGTCAGCATCGCCGGTACCCGTCGTTGAGAAATCGAACCGTCTGTAAGCGCCCTCGAAGGTCAATTCCTGGATGAACGGTAATTCTGACAGGACAGGTACCAAAATCTCACCGAAATATTCTTTGGTGTCAAAACCTGCATCAATGGCACCTACACCGCCAAGTCCAAATGCAAGACCGTTTCGCAGGGCGATTCCCGGCACTACCTGACCTGTTTCCTCGCGATACTCGAAACCCAATGCGAAACCGACCGGACCGGCGGGAGGTTCGAATATATCAGCCGAGTTACCGGAAACAACCACTGTTGAAACCAGTTGATCCCGCTGCCGGTCCGAATGAACGATTTGAGTTCCGAAGTCACTGAAATCTGCGTCCGGCGCGAAGATATCAATTGTGTCAGCTATTGCGGCAAAGCGGCTTTTGCCGTTGTTATCATTCCTGATCGCATTCCCGAAAACGACCGCATTTTCTTCTGTTTCTCCGTACTGAAAATAAGCGTCATAATTGATGTTTTCAGTTATATCACCCCTGACACCCAGAAAGATTTGATAGGTATCGCGGCTTGTTTCCGTGCGTTGCAAACCCAGCCCAAGATTGCGCTCAACCCTGACATTGGCCGCACCGTCGGTAAATGCAAGAAGTGCGCGCGCCGCATCGGGAACGAACGCATTGTCCTCGGAGATCGAAATAACTTCGTTGACACTTATCGGTGTCTGACCCGTTGAGCCGGCACCGGTGATATCCGTTTGTGTGAACATTGCACGGCCATAAAATTCGACACGATCAAGAACATTATATTTGAAAAGAAGGCTTGCGTGAAAACGCTGAAGCGGTTGAATCAAAAATCTCTCGGGCGTCACATTGACCGTCTGCCTCTCTGTAGAGAAATTGTCGGCATCATCAAATGCGAAGAGAAGATTGCCCGTATCCGGATCGAAAAAATTTCCGCCCCGCGATGAAATCGCCGTCACAGATCCGGATGTGAAATCGCGATCCCCAGCCAACAATTCAAAGCGCTCTGTATATCCCAAATAAGCCACAACATGACCGCGTCCACCGCCAACATCCTGACCGGCAATAAAATCTATCGAAGTACTTTCCCCGCCGTCCCGTGGAAATTCGGCTGTTGCGTTGAGCTCAAACCCTTCAAATTCATCATCAAGTATGAAGTTGACAACACCGGCAACAGCGTCCGCACCATAAATAGCTGCGGCACCGCCAGTCAAAACTTCCACATTCCGAATTAAGCCTGTTGGAAGACTGTTTGTATCAACAGCGTTGCGGAAACTGAACGGGACAGCACGTGTACCATTAACCAACACCAGCGTACGGTTCTGCCCCAACCCCCGCAGGTCAACCGTCGATGAACCCAGTGAGTCCCCAACAGACGCACCCGTCGCATTGGCTCCACCACCAGCCTGGGGCAAACGAATGAAAATATCTTCAACGACGACCGATCTGTCTGCCTCAATCGTTTCCGCACCGATCATTATGACAGGTGTCGATGCAGTCAGGTCGGTTCTTTCGATCCGGCTCCCCGTTACAATAATTGTATCAGGCCCCTGTTTGGAGACGTCTTGTTCCTCCTGCGCATGGGCAGGGGCAAGGGGGGCCAGGCCGAGGGCCAGAATTGGCAAAATACTCACCGCCCTTATGAGTGATAATTTTGGTCCTGGCATTTTACTTTCCTCCTGATTCGAGTTGCTCGCCGAAGATGACATGTTTAAAACCTTGAGATTCCTTATACCAATCAATTTATTACCAATTATTTTGCGAATCAACAATAAAAACAACTTACACAGATTTTGATACGATTTCGTCCTGATTGTGTCAATTTTACAACATTTAACCCTTGTCAACCGGTTCTGCCGACTTAAAAAGACAAATACGGCGACGGCTCTCACAGGATTATGGGATAGGTATGTTGAGTTACATTAAAACTATCAGGGATAAATATATGACCAATACCGTCAGGCCGAAGCGGGTGTGATGAAGCGGTTTTTTGAGGAAGGGGGAGCGAACGAAAAGTGCAAGGTTTATCCGAACATATTGACACACACATGTCCCGCGAGGCTGGAGAGGCATGCGAGCGAATTGTAGAGCCCGTCGGAAACGGTGGGGGTGTACCGTCGGCGGCTCCCTTGCTGAATCCTGACCTGGCAGTGCTTTCGTCCGCGTCCCGATCCGGTGGAAACTATATTAATCAACGGTATATGTTTTTGTAGTTGGTCGACCCTGTTGCACAAGCCAGATACCGGACAGAATAAGCATCGCACCGCAAATTTGAATGATCGTCAGCGGCTCACTGAACAGCAACCAGGCCGCAGCGGCAGCGACCACGGGCTGCACAACAACCAACAGTCCGGCAATACCTGCCGGGGTTTTACCGAGGCCAACAACAATCAACCCCTGCCCGGCGACCTGAACCGCCAGTGCCAGAAACAGCGGTATCTGAAATCCGGTCACTTGTTGCGGCATAAAAGACTCCCCTGAACCCAGAACAAACAAGGCTGCAACGCATATCTCAACCGCCGTGATCCAGAAAATGGTTTCAAGCCCGCGCAATGTACGGCAGGCCAGTTTGGCGGACAGCATGTAAAGACCGACAAAAACCGCAGCAGCAACGGCCAGCAGGTCGCCGTAGTAAGCTGGAATATCTGAAGCACCGGGCATAGGTGTCCCGGTGCCGTATCGGGTCAGGATCGCGGCGCCGGACAGCGCGATCAGGATGGCAAAAAACCAAATCCGCGCAGGGCGTTCCCCGAGAAACAACCACGCCGCAAATCCCACAAGGGCATTTCCACAATTCACCAGAAAGGTCGCATTGGCGACACTCGTGATTTCCAGTCCCCAATGCCACAATGCAATGTTGCAGGTAAAGCAAATGCCGGCCAAAACGACAAAACGGTTGGGCTTGCGTGGAAAACCTTTATTCGCAATACAGGCCAGTGCAAATAATATCGGCAAGGCAAAAACATAACGCCAAAACGCAATCGCTTGCGGGCCCAAATCATCCAGTCCCAGCCGCAGGCCGATCGGCGCAAAACCGATACATATTCCGCCGACCAGAACCATAGGCGGACCGGACCAACGGTTCTGGTCTGTGGCCGATATCAATTTGGTGCCAACTGTCACTGCTACCCCTTATCGCAGCGTTTCGTGGATTGACAGGTGAACTTTATCACTGGCATACCACGCGTACGCTTAGCCGGGGAAACCGCTTATGTCTCTGCCCAAAACCTATCTGCAAATGTATTCTACTGTCAGTGCGGATGCCTGGTTGACACTGAAACTTGTTGAAAAAGACATGCCGGAGCCCAAGTCCGACCAGGTTGTAATCCGCGTGGAGGCGGCTCCGGTCAATCCATCTGATCATGGAGTCATGTTCGGCGTGACAGATATGAGCCGGGCAAAGTCAAGCGGTTCCGGTAAAGACCGGATTTTAACAGCGCCTGTGTCGCCCCAAGGTATGGCTTTCATGAAAGCCCGGGTTGGACAAGATCTGCCCGTGGGAAATGAAGGTGCGGGTAATGTCGTCGCCGCAGGTGATGCTGACATGGCACAGGCCATGCTCGGCAAAACGGTTGCCGGCTTCGGGGGTAAAATGTATGGGCAATATGCGATCATTCCGGCCATGTCCTGTCTTGCGTTAAAGCCGGGACACAGTGCCAGGGACGGCGCGTCAAGTTTTGTTAATCCCATGACGGCCCTGGGTTTTGTCGAGACCATGAAAATGGAGGGGCACGCGGCGCTGGTTCACACCGCGGCAGCATCAAATCTGGGGCAGATGCTCAACCGTGTCTGTCTGGCCGACGGTATAGATATTGTAAACATCGTGCGCAAACGGGAACAGGTTCATATTCTCAAGGATCTTGGTGCAAAATATATCGTCAACAGTTCCGATGAGGGCTTTATGGACGACTTGACGGACGCCATTCATGAAACGGGAGCGACTTTGGGTTATGACGCTGTAGGCGGCGGGTCTCTGGCCTCTGATATATTGACAGCCATGGAGTCGGCAGCGGCACGCACGCCGTCTGATTACAGTATCTACGGATCGACCCACCATAAGCACGTCTACGTATATGGCGCCCTTGATTTCAGTCCGACTGTGCTTGCACGACGTTATGGCATGGCGTGGGGTGTGGGCGGATGGCTACTGCCGAATTTCCTTGCTAGGGCGGGCATGGAAACCGGCATGCGGATGAGAGGCCGCGTCGCCGATGAGCTGACCTCGACTTTTGCCAGTTCCTATACAGACGAGATCTCTCTGGCCGATGCACTTGATACCAAAATTGTGCAACGATATAACGCCAGGAAAACGGGCGAGAAATTCCTGATCTGCCCGCAGATGGAGCTTTAAACCGGCGGAGATACCCTTCGGGTCAGAGCCACCGGCAGCAACAATGTCCATTGCCCATGGTGTTTCATTACCCCGGCCCTAGCCCCGGCTTCATCGCCACTGCCAAAATAGATATCACCGCGAAACACTCCCCTGATGGCATCACCCGTATCCTGGGCAATCAAAAGCAACCCCTCCGGCTTGCCTTCATAATCCCCTTCCTCCTGCGGTATGGAAACCTCTATCCAAATCGGCAGACCATAAGGATAGTGTTGCGGATCAACCGCGAGCGAGCCCATGGCCGTCAGCGGGATACTAGCTGCACCTTTCGGCCCTTCCTCACCTGATACAACGGGGTGGTCGCTGAAATAGATATAGCGCGGATTTTCATTCATCAGGGCGCGAGACTTGACGGGCCCGGCTTCCTTCATCCATGTCTTGATGGACTGTAACGAAACTTGTTTCAGCTCACCACGCCGGATCAGAATTTTACCGATGGATTCGTATTTGTAACCATTGTTATCGGCATAAGATGCTCCAAGTCGCGCACCGTCGGGGAAAACCAGTATGCCGGAGCCCTGTATCTGCATGAAAAACACATCAGCGGGGCGGCCAAAGGCGATAACGCGGGTGCCATTGGGGGTGATATCCTTGCGCGGACGGTTTTTGATGCTTTCATCCTCCGGCGTAGCCAGAACAGGTTCGCGGAATTCGCGGGTTGGCGTTTTTGTGACCTGAATTTCCGGGCGGTAATAGGCTGTCAACAAACCGGTTGGGTTGGTTTCAAAATGCACCGGCAGGAACTCGCGTTCGAAAAAGGCACGGGCACTATCCCTGTTATCTGTAACCGTGTCGGCGGAGGTACAGGCAGGAAGCCAGTCCGCAACGCGGCCATATTGCGGATGATCTTTATGCAAGACCCTGTTAGCGTCACTTTTTTTCCAGACAGTACAGCTTCTGCGGAACGCCTCCAGGGCGGGCCGCGCATCCGCATCATACCAGAAAGAAAGAGCGTCAAAGACAGACTCCGGGGCCCTAACGACCTCCTCCGGGGGTTCTTCTGTCCCGGACCCGGGCGGCGCGATGATCGGTGCAGGAGGCTCAGGGATTGGTTCCGGCATGCCGACACAGCCGGAAAAAAGAAAAGCAACAAACACTAAAGGAAGATTTTTCATGCTGTCTTATGTATTCGCGGAATCTTGAGAATTTGTCGTCCGGAATGTCGTATTGGGGGACGGATCAGCCTCCGGATCACCACCCTCCGCAGGGGCCACATCACCAAGTAGCCAATCCGGATGTGGTGACTTCAGGTCTCGCTCAAAAGTCCAGACTTCAGATACACTCGAAAGAATATCCAGATCTCCCTTCACAGCCTGCCCATCTGCATCCAGCAGAGCCGAAGACAGCTCGGCGTTGTATTTGACAGATATGCAGGCTGTCGAGCCTGTTTTTTCCGCCGCAATAATATCTGCATCCATGATACCGGCCAGATCGGTTACTTGTGTCAGGTTTTTGGACTCCCGTTCGCTTATGGCTCCAGCATAGATTTCGTATACGGAAGGTGTCAGCAGGGATTTCAATGTTTCACGGTCACCTTCCGCGAAACTTTCCAGTACCATAGCGTAGGCCTGTTTGGCCCCGTCAAGAAAATAGCTTACGGAAAATTCCGGATCAACCCGCGCGATGTCGTCGAGAGCCGGTATATCAGGATTACTCTCAACCCGATCAATTACGGTGGGGCGCCTGTTTTCAATTTTTTCGAAAAGTTGCGTCTGGCTCGTATCGTCTTCGGGGCCGCGGCCTATGGATTTACCCAAAACACTGTAGAGCATTACACAAACGAATATAGTTATTGCGACATATAATATGACTTCAAACATGAAAATAGACCTTACTACTTTATGATCCTACTTCAAAACCCAAACGACTGAAAGGCTTGCTTGCCTTGCATAAAGACTTATGTTAGCTGGCCGCCGTGTTTCACGTAACCACCTTGTTGCACTGACCTTCCAAACGGAGACCATGCAAGTGTCTGAAACCGGACCGACAGCAAATGGAGTCGCGCAAGACAGCGCAGCAGAAACGGGAACGGCAGGACCTGTCCTGCAGGTTCTGGCGCAATACACAAAAGACGTAAGTTTTGAAAACCCGAATGCCCCTGAATCCCTGCGCAACGGGCAGGAGGCTCCTGCGATTAACGTTAATATCGAAATCAGGCGGCAGACTTTTTCTGATGATACAATCGAAGTTGTCCTGATGCTCAAGGCGGTTGCACGCCGCAGTGATGCAATTGTCTTTATCGCCGAAGTGGAATACGCTGGACTATTCGCCATTCAGAATATCCCGTCCGACGAAATGCTGCCTGTCATAATGGTGGAATGCCCGCGGCTTCTGTTCCCTTTCGCGCGGCAGATTATTGCGGAGATAACTCAAAATGGCGGTTATCCACCTATTATGCTGGAACCGCCGGATTTCGCCGCCATGTTTCGTGATAAACTGGACACCTCCATCAACGATTGATTTTGAGTTAGTATCGTTGATGTTTGAGTAATTTCAGTCGGGGGCTGGTTGCGCGCGCGGTGTGGCGCCCCTTTCGGGGCGCCCTAGCGGCATTTTGGGCTGATGATCCGGATTTCAGGCACACTTCATCCGCTGTGTCTCATGGTAAATCAGGCGTCGTATGTTACAGGCCATGTTAGCCATGGCGATTTTGATTGTGGCGCGGGCCAGACCCATGGTCCTGATCCCCAGACCCATGCGGTGTTTCTGATCGGCGAAGGGATGTTCGACAAGAGCCCTGACTTTTGATCTTGCGCTATTGGCGCGCTTGATATGGGTCGGCATAGGCTGCCCTTTGGTTCCTTGCAGTGGATATGGCTGACAAGCCCATGGCGAGACAGCCAGGCTTCGTTCCTGTTTGATCTGCAGGCGGTATCGGCCCAGACCTCTTTGGCCGGGATGTCTGTGCGAACCAAGCCCTCAAGCTGTGCCCCATCATGGCAGCCGGCATCGGTGACCTTGCAGGACCGGATAAAGCTACGGGACTTGTCTGTCATGATATGAGACTTGTAGCCGTAGTGTGGTATGGCAATATCCACGCAGCCTTGTGGGCGCCCCCTCTTTCTTTCTGGAGTATTTTATCGTCCA
>JACOMS010000008.1:0-929 GCA_014324115.1 Hyphomonadaceae bacterium | reverse complement strand
GTCAGTCTTTGTTTCGGTGCACGGATCAGGCTGGCGTCCACAACCTGGCCCCGACAATTGATCTATGGGCGGCACGATAGCCCGAAGCCATGATCTGACGCTCAAACGCTGCAAACAGATCATCCATCACCCCTGCCTTTTTCAATAGCTCGCGAAAGGTCCAGATCGTGTTCCGATCCGCAAGCCTTGCCGCTCAAACCCGGAAAGCGCCCATAGCTCAACCGGTCCGTAATCAGAAATTCGGCACGTTCATCGGCAAAGATCATTTAGGGCCTGAAGGATCAGTATCTTGAACATCATAACCGGATCCAACGGGGGACGACCGCTTTTGCGCCGATCCGAACGCCTCAACGCCCGATCCGGAACCGGGCGAAATACTTCAAAATCAATGATATCATTCATCACCTCGAGGGGGTCTCCCAAATCGCTAGCCCGCTTAAGTCGTTCCTCCAAGTTGGACAGGTCATGTTGTCTCATACAGAACAGCAAGCACACTTCACACCAAAAATCAAGGGGTTTTTGGAAGTGTCTATTTATTCAGATTCGCCGGGATTTTGGGGTTTTCGCCGTTTTCCAGGCACGGCGAGCGGGTTTCTGGTGCTGACGCATGCACTTTCCGCTCTGACATTTGCGGTATCAGACAATTTTGGACAGATTCCCCTTCACGCAGCCCCACTAGGGTCAGGACTCATTAAATCCAGTATGTGACGATGGCCGCGATGAGGACAGCCGCGAAGAAGGTGTGCGCGCATCTGTCATAACGGATGGCAATTCTGCGCCAATCCTTGAGCCTTGCGAACACATTTTCGACCTTATGTCGTTGTTTATACGTTGTTTTACAGAACTGTGCGGGCGAACATCACCTTTTGGGGGCCCTTTTCGGGGCGGGATACAGGGTGTGATACCTTTAGCCATCAGGGCCTTCCGGT
>JACOMS010000007.1 GCA_014324115.1 Hyphomonadaceae bacterium | reverse complement strand
TCCCGGCCGCATCAGTTGCCGTGGCGGTACACGTCGCCATGGTATCAGCACTGACAACAGGCGCGGTGTAGGTATTGTTGGCAAATGAACCGCCATCCGTACACGCCACCGTGGGGGTGACCGTGTCATCCAGATTATCCGTCGCAGCGAGGGTTGACATACCTGTCGCGCCGGAGGCCACGTCAAGAGTCGCAGGAGTGAAGGTGATAACCGGCGGTTCTGTTTCCGCGGCAACGGAAATTGCGATTGTGGCTGTGCCTGCATTGCCGGCCGCGTCAGTGGCCGTCGCGGTACACATCAGGTCGGTATCAGCACTTAACACAGGCGCAGTGTAGGTGTTGTTATCACCGTCAAAGGTACCATCCCCCGTACATGTCACCTCGGGGACGAGATCACCATCCACATCATCCATGACAGTGGCTGTCAACGCCACCGTCGCGCCGGAGGCCACGTCAAGGGTATCCGGGCTGAAGGTGACAACCGGCGCTGTCATTTCCCTGGCGACGGTAATCGTGAGCGTGGCCGTGCCCTCATTCCCGGCCGCATCGGAAGCCGTCGCGGTACACGTCGCCATGGTATCAGCACTGACCACAGGTGCGGTGTAGGTGTTGTCGGCAAAGGAACCCACCGTACATGTCACCGTGGGTCCGGTCGTAACACCCACATTATCCGTCGCGGTGAGGGTCGATGACCCCGTACCGCCGGAATCCACGTCCAGCGTCGCCGGACTGAAGCTCACCTCAGGCGCAGCCGTATCAGCCGGAGGAGGCGGGGGAGGCGCGGGTGGGGAAAGGATGTCGTTATCACCGTTGCCGCAGGCGGCCAGTGCCAAACCGGCAACTGATGCCAGCACGATGTTACGGAAAATAGTCCAATTCATTAACAGCTCCAAAGTCTTGCTACCAGTCGCCAAGCCCTCGGCCCGGCCATGTCACATTGTCTGCGCTCATTTTGCAGGGCTATTGCGCATTGCAAGCCTCCAGTCAAACACTATTTTGAAACCGGTCATGTTTTTTATGCAGGAACAGAAAATCCTCAACACACGATTTCGCAACAGTCTTGTATCGGGTGGAACAATCCGGACAAGCGGGTATTATCATGGGCCGATTGACTCCGAGTTTTTACACCGCCGCCGACTCCATCAATGATATCCCCAATGATATCCCGTTCCGACAGTGCCCATCAGGACCCGGCCCCCATCCTCACCATGGAAAAGGTATCCCTGCGCTATGGCCGGGGGGCGGATGTGTTTTCCGATGTTGACCTGACCCTCAAGCCGCGGTCTTTCTCCTTCCTGACCGGGCAATCCGGAGCCGGAAAATCCAGTCTTTTGAAATTGATTCATCTTTCCCTCCGCCCGACCCGCGGTCTGATCTCGCTGTTCTCAAAACCCGTATCCGGGCTCGGCATTCGCGGCACCCAGACCTTGAAACGCCGCATCGGGGTCATGTCCCAGGATTTCCAATTGATCCCGCATCTGACCGTGTTCGAAAATACAGCCTTGGCCCTGCGGGTTAGCGGGGCCCGTGTCGAGGGTTACCGTAAAAACACGACCGATCTTCTCGAATGGGTCGGGCTGGGCGGAAAGCTGAATCATTACCCGTTGACGCTTTCAGGGGGCGAGCAGCAGCGGGTGGCCATTGCCCGTGCCGTCATTACGCAACCGGATTTGCTGATTGCGGATGAGCCCACGGGGAATGTTGATGTGCAAATGGGCCTGCGCCTGTTGCAATTACTCCGGAGAATGAACCGCATGGGCACGACGATCCTGATTGCGACCCATGATGAAACCCTGATCCGCAAAGCCCCCGCCGATCATTATCACCTTGAAGACGGGCAACTTTCGGTGAGAGTCGCCCTGTGACCCAGGCCCCGCTGCACCCGCAAAACAGGATTCTGCCTGACAGGCAGCCCGAGGAGCGGCCGCTTCTGTCTATTATGGCAGTCATGGCGTTCCTGACCGGGATGACGGTCCTGGCAAGCCTGATCGGCTACCGCATCAACCGGACCTGGCAGTCGGATCTGTCCAGTGCCCTGACGGTGCAGGTATTTGCGGAGGGTTCAAAGGCCGCCGATCCCCTGGACACCGCCCGGTCCATCATCGCACGGGCGGCGCCGCGGGCCAGGGTGTCGATCATGTCCGATGAACAGGGCCGGGCCCTGCTGGAGCCCTGGCTGGGTGATTCGGCGTTTCTGGCGGATTTGCCTGTGCCGGGGCTGATCCGGGTGGACGGGGCGAGCGGGCTCGACCTGCCGACGCTTCAGGCCCGCCTGACAGAAAACGGCATAGAAGCCGAAATTGATGATCATAACCGGTGGCGGGACAGTATCCGCACCACATGGCGAATTGTCAACACGGCCATGCTCGGAGTCATCCTGGTTATCTTCTCGGCCAGCGTATTTGTGGCAAGCTATGCCACCCAATCCGTTCTGCGGGCGCGGCAGAACATTATTGATGTGCTCTCCCATGTGGGGGCGCGGCACGGTTATGTGGCAAAATTGTTTGTGGCGCGGTTTCTGTCTCTGGGGTTGAGGGGGGCCGGTCTGGGCTGTGTTTTTGCCGTGATTGTCCTGATGGTTTTTGTGACCGTGCTCCGCACATTCACCCATGTGGATTTGCCCGGACTTTATCCGCAACCGGGCGATGTCATCTGGCTTGCAGGCACCGGCATCACCCTCGGCCTCATCAGTGCCGCCACCGCCGGCTGGGTCACCCTGTCCAGGCTCAGACGGGCCCATATGCTGTCATGATCCGGACAGCGAAATACCGGCGCCGAACGAAAAAACACCCTGCCCGGACGGCATTACGGCGCTTTTTGCTCTACATTGTTATTTTGGGATCAGGGTTGGTTATTGCCGGTTTTCCCGTCTTTGTCCGGCATGTGACGGCCCTGACGCCCGGAGCGAACATTGCCGGAGCCGACGGCATTGTCGTCTGGACGGGCAAGGGCGGCGGGCGGCTGGAAACCGGCGGGCGGCTCCTCCGTGAGGGGCTTGGCGAGCGCATCCTGATTTCCGGAGTGAATGAAAATACCGGCCGCAGCAGCATTGTGGACCTGATGGGAGTGGAGGCAAGTCTGGGCGAATGCTGCGTCGATCTCGACTACGCCGCCGTCAACACCCTCGGTAACGCCACCGAAACCGCCATATGGGCCGATGCACTGGCCTACGAACACATTATACTTGTCACATCCGACTACCACATGCCGCGGGCCATGATCGAACTCTCCGCCGCCGCAGAACACCTGCGCATCACGCCCTACCCGGTCGCGGCACAGGGTGACGGCAAATGGTGGTCCGACCCGGCCCTGTTCAGGCGGCTGGTCACGGAATACGGGAAACTGCTGCTGACCTATGCGAGACGGCCGCGCGGACGGTGAGTGTGATACCGGGTGCACCATGGCAGGGTTGACAGGCGGACAAGGAATAAACAAGGCAGGCCCTGATGAGTCATTCGTTTTTTGAAGAGCCCATTCTGAACTCCCCCTATGCGGAGCCGTCGCGCCATCACGCCCTAGACGGGGAAGGCCAGCCGACCGACCAGCCGCCTGCGGCCGGGCGGCGCCCGTCGGTGCTTTTGCCCCTTTGGAGTGTAAAATGTCCATGTTTTGCCCTTTTTCAGACGCAACCCGGATCATGAATCAGGCCCCAATCGCAGAGACGGCGGATTTTTATCGTGCAGACACGTCTGCACGGCTTGACCCAAAGAGGCGTTCCGCTCTTGGCCAGTTCATGACGTCCACCCCTGTCGCCCGTTTTCTGGCAAGTCTTTTTGGAAATTTTGATGGCGATATTCGCCTCCTTGATCCGGGCGCAGGGGTTGGATCGCTCACCGCAGCCTTTGTGGAGCGGTTATGCCGCCAGGTGAAAAAGCCGCGATCTGTGGACTTGATCTGTTATGAGATTGAACCCCTCATGATCGACTATCTGCGGGCGACGCTGCAGGCCGCAGCCCGACGTTGCGATACAGCGCGGATAACGGTGAGAACCCACATCCATGAGCAGGATTTCATTCTCGGCCACGCCGGGAACGGCCAAACGGGTATGTTCGACGCCGGGCCGGGCTCAGCTCACCCATGCAGCCATGTGATTATGAACCCGCCCTACAAAAAGATCGCCTCTGCATCGCCCCACAGGGCAGCTCTTGGACGGGCAGGTATCGAAACTTCAAATCTCTACACCGGTTTCATGTTCCTGGCCGCGCAGAAACTCCGGCCCGGCGGCGAGATGGTTGCCATTATCCCGCGATCCTTTTGCAACGGTCTGTATTTCAAACCGTTCCGGCAACAGTTCCTGTCAATGATGGCGTTGCGCCGCATTCATGTGTTTGAAACCCGGGACAGTGCTTTCAGGGATGATGAAGTCCTGCAGGAGAACATTGTCATTCACGCCCTCAAGGGAGGACAGCCTGAAGCCGTCACCATCACCACGAGCAGAGCGGGAGACTTTGAGCGGGATGCGGCAACCCGGGAGTATGTCACCCATGATATGACGCAACGCACGGTACCCTGCGACTCCGTAGTGCGACCCGAAGATCCCGAAACATTCATCAACATCGTCACCAACGACCTTGAGCAGAAAATCGTTGAACGGATGTTCCTTTTTACCGATACATTAGCGGGGCTTGATCTCACGATTTCGACCGGCCCGGTTGTCGATTTCCGTCTGAAGGATGATCTTTGCGCCATGCCGGAGTCCGGGGCCGTCCCGTTGCTTTATGCCGCGCACTTCCGTTCGGGCGATTTGGAATGGCCGAAACAGATGAAGAAACCCAATGCGATCAGGGTTTCGGATGCAAGCCGCCGCTGGCTGTGGCCCAATACCGGGCATTTTGTCATCACCAGACGCTTCACGTCCAAAGAAGAACGCCGCCGGGTTGTCGCGTCGCTTTACGGTTCCGGGCTGCCCGGTGAGCTGATCGGCTTCGAGAACCACCTGAATGTGTTTCACAAGAACCGGCGCGGCCTGCCCGAAGCGCTCGCACGCGGGCTTTTTATATATCTGAACAGCAGTCTGGTAGACCGGTATTTCCGGCAATTCAACGGGCATACCCAGGTCAACGCCACCGACCTGCGATCCCTGCGCTACCCCAACCGTGAGACGCTGATCAGAATGGGAACCGCGGCCGGAGGTACGGACCTGACACAACAACAGATAGACAGGATCATTGAGGACGAGTTAATGCGCATGACAGACGGGGATAACCCATTACAGGGACAGCAAAAAATTGATGAGGCACTGGAAATACTCAAGTCCTTCGGGATGCCGCGCGGACAGCAGAACGAGCGTTCTGCGCTTGCACTTCTGGCCTTGCTGCACCTGAAACCGGCCGGTTCGTGGCAGCGGCCGAAACGGCCGCTTATGGGGATTACGCCGATCATGGACTACATTCGCGCACATTATGGCCGTGAATATGCCCCGAACACCCGCGAAGCCTTCCGCCGACAGACGATGCAGCAGTTTGTAGAAGCGGGTATCGCCCTGTACAATCCCGATCAGCCCGACCGCCCCGTAAACAGTCCCAAAACCTGCTACCAGGTGAGTGCCGGGGCTTTTGAGGTTATCAGGAGCTTTGGCACGGATCATCGGCGGGAGACCCTTGATCTTTACCTGGCAGGTCAGGAGAGCCTTGCCGCCAGGTGGGCGCAGCACCGCCATATGCAGATGGTGTCTGTGGTCCTGCCCGAGGGCCGGGAAATTTCCCTGACACCGGGAGCCCATAGCGAACTGATCCGGGAAATTATCACCGGTTTTGCGCCGCGCTTCGCACCGGGTTCATCGGTGATTTATGTGGGCGACACGGGCGCGAAAATGGGATACTTCGAAAAAGAACGCCTGGTCGAAATGGGTGTAACGATCAATCAGCATGGCAAAATGCCGGACGTCGTACTTTATTTTAGTGACAGGGACTGGCTGTTTCTCATCGAATCCGTAACCAGCCATGGCCCCGTAAATTCCAAACGGCACAGGGAGCTGGCAACCCTTTTCAAAGGAGCAAAGCCCGGACTGGTCTACGTCACCGCCTTCCCCGACCGCACGGTCATGGGCAGGTATTTGCGGGATATTTCCTGGGAAACCGAGGTCTGGTGTGCCGATTCACCCACACACCTGATCCACTTCAACGGCGAGCGTTTTCAGGGGCCTTACGGTCAGGGTTCAGGCCCGCCGCATCCACCGGTTTGAGCAGCCGCGCGCTCCTGATGTAACTCCCTTGTTGTTCGTTGCGCGGACGGCGCCTGCACCACGGCAGGGTTGACAGGCGGACAAGGAATAAACAAGGCAGGTCCCGATGAGTCATTCGTTTTTTGAAGAGCCCATTCTGAACTCTCCCTATGCGGAGCCGTCGCGCCATCACGCCCTTGACGGGGAAGGCCAGCCGACCGACCGGCCGCCTGTGGCCGGGCGGCGCCCGTCGGCCCTGCTGTCGCCCGTTCCGAAACCGAAAAAGCGCCGGGCCCGCCCGGAAGACGAGGATCAGCAACAGCTGACATTACACGCCGGTGACCGTCTGTCCTCGGACGATCAGGTCTATAACCCGACCCCTGTAATCAATGATATTCGCACGCAGCTGAAGCAGTGGCGATCCCTGTCCAATCCGCAGGACTGGGGTGTGACCCCGGCAACGGCCCGGTTGCTCCGGCACTGGCGTCAGCATGAGTTTTGCGGCATTCGCCCCTTTTTCTGTCAGGTGGAAGCCGTCGAGACCATCATCTGGCTGACCGAAGTGGCCCGCAAATCCCCGCAGTACCGGCGATTCCGGACCCATATTGACAACGCCAATGCGGGCGCCAATCCCGGACTGGCGCGGCTGGCGCTCAAAATGGCGACCGGGGCCGGCAAAACCACCGTCATGGCGATGCTGATCGCCTGGCAGACCGTCAACGCCGTTCGTGCACCGGCGAGTCGGCTGTTTACCCGCGGCTTCCTGGTTGTGGCCCCCGGCATCACCATCAGGGACCGCCTGCGGGTGCTGCGGCCCGGCGACCCGGACAGCTATTATGAAAGCCGCGAGCTGGTTCCGGCGGACATGCTGACCGATCTCCACAGGGCCAAAATCGTCATCACCAACTACCATGCCCTGCAGCGGCGCGAGTTAATGGATGCGAACAAAACCACCCGGTCCCTGCTGCAGGGGCGGGATAAACCGGTCCTGAGCAGGGAAAGCGAAGGGCAAATGGTGCGTCGCGTGGCCGGTGAACTGATGGGCATCAAAAATATCATCGTCATCAACGACGAGGCCCACCACTGTTACCGCGAAAGACCCGACAGCGAACAGCCGAAACTGACAGGGGATGCGCGCAGGGAAGCGGAGCAGAACAGCAGGGCGGCCCGGCTGTGGATCAACGGCATCGAGGCTTTCAGGCGCAGGCTCGGTGTGGGCCGGGTTTATGACCTGTCGGCCACGCCCTTTTTCCTGAGCGGCTCCGGCTGGGCGGAAGGCACCCTGTTTCCCTGGACGGTCAGCGATTTCTCCCTGATGGACGCCATTGAGTGCGGCATCGTCAAGCTGCCGCGCATTCCTGTGGCCGATAACGATCCCGGCCAGGACATGCCTGTTTTCCGCAACCTGTGGGACCATATCGGCAAGGATATGCCAAAGAAAGGCGGCCTGATCGCCAATCCGAATAAATCCATCCCTGACAAACTCAAAACGGCCCTGCAGTCACTGTATGGACATTATGAAAAGGTCCATGAGGCCTGGCGGCGGGCAGGCATCGACATTCCGCCGGTGTTTATTGTTGTCTGCAACAATACAGGTACGTCCCGGCTGGTTTACGAATGGATCTCCGGCTGGCAGCGCGACAACGGGGACGGGGAACCGGTCACCAAACATCACGGCCATCTGTCCCTGTTCAGCAATTTTGACGACTATTACCAGCCCCGGCCCCGGCCCAATACCCTGCTAATTGACAGCCGGCAGATCGAAAGCGGCAGCCTGGATACAAACTTCCGGAAAATAGCCGCCCCTGAAATTGAAAAATTCCGGCGCGAGCGCAGACAGCGCGGCGAATTCGGTGACATCACCGATTCCGAACTGCTGCGGGAGGTGATGAATACCGTCGGCAAAAAGGGACGGCTGGGAGAACAGATCCGCTGTGTGGTCTCGGTCTCCATGCTCACGGAGGGCTGGGACGCCAACACGGTCACCCATATTCTGGGCGTGCGCGCGTTCGGCACGCAGCTGCTGTGCGAACAGGTGGTGGGGCGCGGTCTGCGCCGCCTGAGCTATGAACTCAACGCAAAGGGACATTTTGACAGCGAATATGCAGATATTCTGGGCATTCCCTTCGATTTTACGGCCCGGCCTGTGGTCGCACCGCCGAAAGTGCCGAAGAAGACAACCCACGTGAAGGCAATCGGGGAACGCAGGGCCCTGGAAATCCGGTTTCCCCGGATCATCGGCTATCACGTTGATTTATCGCAGGAACGCCTGCAGGCCGAATTTACCGAACAGTCCTCCTATGTCATCGATCATGAACAGGTCGGCCCCGGTCAGACCGACATGTCCGGCATCGTCGGCGAAGGGCACACCCTCTCGCCCGGGGAAGCGCAGGCCCCGCGGCCGAGCACCGTCATCATGAGGCTGGCAAAAGAGGTGATCGAACGCCACTTTACCGATGAGGACGGCCAACCGAAATACTATCTTTTCGGGCAGATCAAAGACATATGCCGCCGCTGGATGGAAGATTATCTGATGTGTCCGGACGGATACGCCCCCTGGATGCTGGGTGTCTATCCCGAGATGGCGGCGCAGGCGGCGGAGCGCATCTACAACGGGATTGTCCGTGCCGACGGCGGGGGCGGCGGGGTCAGGGCGGTACCGGATCCCTGTAACCCCGCGGGCGCCACAGGCCATGTCAACTTCACCACAACCAAAGATGTATACGGGACAGACCCGCGCAAATGTCATGTCAATTATGTGGTCTGCGACAGCGGTTGGGAGGCGGAATTTGCCCGGGTCGCTGAAAATCACGACCGGGTTATGTCCTACGTCAAAAATCAGGGCCTGGGGTTTACGGTCCCGTACCGGGACGGCAGTACGGCCCGGGAATATGTGCCCGATTTCATTATTCAGGTAGATGACGGGCGCGGACCGGATGATCCGCTTAACCTCATCGTTGAGATCAAGGGCATGAAGAATGAGCAGGTCAAACTCAAGACAGACACCGTAACCGGAAAATGGGTGCCGGGGGTCAATGCCCTGGGCGGTTACGGCCGCTGGGCCTTCGGGCTGTTTGACAGTGTGTTTGACATTGACCGCAGGTTTGACAATCTGATCCGGCAAGCCACTGAAGTACGACCGGCACAGTGATCTTTTGTGGCGCCCGGCCGTTGTTCAGTGTGTTCATCGGAAATCTCACCCAAAATTCTCTGCCAAAACTCTCTGAATGATATTCTTCTTCAGCCAAACGAATTGTGACGCCTTAATGAGTGACCGAATATATTAATACACCCGGCCGCATAAACCGGCGGGCCGGATTAACCGGTATGGGCAATCATATAGCCGCGCCACCGCCCGCCGAGTGGAATCCCGATGCCCAGTCCCCATTACTTATCTCCCTCCATTACTTGTCTCCCAGCACGGCATCAAAAAACCACAAAAAGAGAAGTACCGCCCCCACAATCGGGGCCACAAGTATTCCTAAAACAAATAATGCATCCATCATTATTCATAGCCTTTCAAAACAGCACGGTAGCACACATCCCCTATATAAATAACTTCAGCTTCAGCAAAAGCTGTAGATATAAAAATCAGCGACAATAAAAATGTTCTCACAAGAGTCTCCATCATACATAAGCCGGTGGTCCTGGCATACATAAGCCGGTGGTCCTGGGCGGACCTCATTTTTATACCGGACCTGAAAACCGTTGAACAGGTGGATCATGCGCGTTACACGTCATCTCCGCCCGGCCCGGTGTCGGTTTTCCTTACCGTGTTGTGTCTGATCGGGGATTTTCTCCTAAAACCTGAATCCCCTAAAACCCGAATCCCCTAAAACCTGAATCCAATGGAGACAGAAACTGTATAGAGATCGGTGTCCAGTACGGTTCCTTCAATTCGAACCAGCGTTTTTTCCTTGAAATCATGTCTGATCCCTCCCCCGTAAGAAAATGTTGTCGCATTCCCTACGGAATACTCACCGATACCCGATTCGCGATACAACACACCGGCCCGGCCGAATAAAGACGTGGAGTCAGACACAGGTATTTTGCCGACACCGTAGGCCCCCAGTTGAGCAAGCCAGGATTCGTTTTCCGGAAAGTGGGAAATGGCCCAGTTGGCTTCCACTGCAAAGTTTTTATGCAGATCCCTGCCGATACCTGCCGGAAAATAACAGGAAGCCGGTGAGCAGTGGGCGTGATAATACAGGGTGCACCATGACGGGGGAGACCCGGCGCCTGCAGCATGATGGGGTTGACAAGCGGACAAACAGCAAACAGGGCATGGTTTGATGAGTCATTCGTTTTTTGAAGAGCCCATTCTGAACTCTCCCGATGCGGCGCCGTCGCGCCATCATGCCCTTGACGGGGAAGGTCAGCCGACTGGTCGGCTGCCTGTGTCCCGGCGGCACCCGTCGACGCTGATTGAGCGGGTTTTGTCTGAAAGGGAAGCGCTATGATCGAAGATCACGACAACCCTTTTGCGGAAATAATCTATCACTTTGATTTACCTGCTAACAGTCTGCCTTTGAAACAATTCATTGATACGGCAAGCGCCAGCCAATCCATTCTGGATGACTTCAACAAGAATATTTTCGGCAACAAAGTCGAATTTGAAATCCGGGTCCGCCCGTCTGAAAAAGGCGGCTTCATTGAGGTTCTCGCCGTAATTATCTCGGGTGGAGTGAGCCTTTTGGCCTTTCTTGGCACAGATATTGGTAAATCCTATTTCAAAGGCTTAACCGGAAAAAAACCGAGTGAATGGGCGAAAGATATTGGCGAAAAGCATCGCAAATGGCTCGAAAATCTCAAAAGAAATAATGCTGAAGAAAACACAGAAATAATTTCCGCGCCTGAGCCCGTTATTGGGGGTGAGCGGATTTCAGATGAAGAGCGGGATGCCGCTGCACTTGCCGAACTTCTGGTTGGATTCCTCGCTGCTGATGCAGACAAACTTCAACAAGCCGGACTTACACCGGAGAAGTTTAGCAAAGCCTTTGAAGCTAGAAACGCCATATACGAAGCGTGCATCGGCAATCCTGATGTTAAGGGGTTGGGTTTTGATCGTTCGCACGACTTCCCCATTAAGCGTTCAGACTTTCCAAAGCTAATTACGCAGATACCCGATCAAGTGGATACTGAAGCGGATACTAAAGTAGATACTGAAGCGGATACTGAAGCGGATACTGAGGGCGACACGCCAATGTCATGGAATGTTGAAACCGTCGATATTGTTGTAAACTCGCCTAATTGGAAACGAGGTGGCCGCAAATGGCAAGCCGCGACCAATAAGCGTCAGAACATCCTGTTTTCTGTTGAAGACGACTCCTTCTGGCATCACGTTGAAACCAAGGATATTCAACCTGGCATCTTGGATAAATTGCGTGTTCAGTGGGCGTATCCGGCAGGACCGTCGAAATCCCCTAAATTTAGGGTACTGCGTGTTCTTTCCTACAATGGCAGGACAATATCTGACCCCATACCTCAAGATGAACTGAGCCAAGAGCTTAAGGAAGCAAGAGTCATCAAGCCTCAAACACTGCCCTTGTTTGACTAAATTATCGACAATGACAATAACAAGAAAAGTGAGGGGACGACTAATGGCGCGGAAACCCAAAGGACCGAAACAGGTTGCAGCCATCACCCATGATTGGGCCAGCCGCCGCAACATTCCCACAATGGAACGGCAATCCGCCCGGGAGCGGGTGGAGGAGACGCACCCGCTTGAGCCCCTCATCTACGGGCGCGCCGACCCGCTGACACAGGAACAGACCCGGGACCGAGATACGGACCTGGACCCGCAGCTTGTCTGGAAGGGCACCTCCCTGCGCCTGACCCAGGCACAGATTGAGGCGCTGAAGGCGGGCAAGGCCGTGGAGCTGGGGGATGCGCAACTGGTCTGGCGCGGCAAGGATCAGCAGGACTGGTCCGACCTGGTGGTCCGGATTCCGCCGATCTATGTGCAGGAGAAAATCCACCCGCAGGCCATCATCGCCGATTTGCAGCGCCGGACCGGGCAGCGGCGCCAGCAGGAGACGCAGGCCCCCGACCTGTTTGCGGATTTTAACGGCCTCGACCCGCAGGCCCGATCCGAGTTTTACCAACACGATCAGAACTGGCAGAACCGCATGATTCTGGGCGACAGCCTGTATGTGATGGCCAGCCTGGCCGGGCGCGAAGACCTGCGCGGACAGGTGCAGTGCATCTATGTGGATCCGCCCTACGGCATCAAATTCAACTCCAACTGGCAGGTCTCCACCCGCTCACGGGATGTCAGGGACGGCAAACGCGACCACATCACCCGGGAGCCGGAACAGGTCTGGGCGTTCCGGGATACGTGGAAGGACGGCATTCATTCCTATCTCACCTATCTGCGGGACCGCTTCACCGTCATGCGTGATCTGTTGACCGACAGCGGCTCAATTTTCGTGCAGATCGGCGATGAGAATATGCACCGGGTGCGGGCCCTGATGGATGAGGTGTTCGGGGAGGAGAATTTTGTCGCTGAGATAGTTTTCACTAAAACATCGACTCTTGGAACGAAATTGTTACCAATGCGCTGCGATTATATTCTCTGGTTTGCCCGAAATAAAGAAAGCGTTAAATACCGCAGCCTATTTGTTGATAAACCTGTGGGAAAAGGTACAGCATACCATTACTTTCAAAAACAAGATGGTCAGGCGCAGTCGATATCCGAGAGCAGCAATTTATCTGACAAAGAAATTAAATCCGGCTCGTTTTTTGTTTTGGGAAACTTACTTTCAACCGGATTCACCAAAACCTGTTATTACGATTTTCCATTTGATGGACGAAACATTGCGCAAGGCCGTTATAGCTGGAAAACTACGAAAGACGGTATGGACAGGCTGCGTAATGCTAATCGTATTTGGGGTTCAGGGACTCGACCTGGCTACATTCAACGATTTGATGATTTCCCCGTTAAAACGCTTGACCATCTCTGGACAGATGTGGCCGGTGCCCAAGATCGTAAATATGTTGTAGAAACCACATCCAAAGTAATCCAGCGCTGCATTCTCATGACCACGGACCCGGGGGACCTGGTGCTGGACCCCACCTGCGGCTCCGGCACCACCGCCTATGTGGCCGAACAGTGGGGGCGGCGCTGGATCACCGTTGACACCAGCCGCGTCGCCCTGGCCCTGGCGCGCACCCGCCTGATGAGTGCCCGCTATCCCTGGTATTATCTGGCGGACAGTGCCGAAGGCCGGGCCAGAGAGCAGGATATATCCGGGCGCATTCAACCGGATACGCCCACCCATAACGATACTCGCCAGGGCTTTGTGTATGAGCGCGTGCCGCATATCATGTTGAGTACGATCTCGAATAACGCCGAAATCGATGTCATTTGGGAAGACAAACAACCGGCGGTGGAACAGGCCCGGCGCGCCCTGAATCAAGCCCTCATCAATCATCCCGAGCCGTTCACCATTGAAAGCGGCGGACGCAAAGGCCAAACCATCGACTTCACGGCCAGGGGCGAGGTTGAACTGCCCAGCGGCGAAACCGCACCCGCCAATGGTTTCATGGAATGGGAAATCCCCCGCCAGGCCCCGGAGCGCTGGCCGCAACCGGCCAGAGACACACTGGCCGCCTTCTGGCAGGCGCGCATCAATCGACAGCGGGAGATTGACCGCTCCATCGCCCAAAAGGCGGACGTGGAATATCTGTATGACCGCCCTTATGAAGACAAATCCAAAGTGCGCGTGACCGGGCCGTTCACCGTCGAGAGCCTGTCCCCGCACCGGATGATCCCCGCCTATGCGGGCGATGCGGCCGGACCGGCCGAGCCGGGGCAGGATTTTGTCAACCAGGATTTTGTCAACATGGTGCTGGAAAACCTGAAATCCGCCGGGGTGCACCAGTCGGACAGGGCGGGCCGTCTGTCATTTACGGCCATGGACGGCTGGCCCGGGGATTATATTTGCGCCGGCGGCACCTATGAGCAGGACGACCGCGCCGGCCGGGCCGCGATTTTCATCGGGCCGGAGTTCGGTTCCGTGACCCGCGCCGACATTGAGGCCGCGGCCCGGGAAGCCCACGCTGCCGGCTTTGATCTGCTGATTGCCTGCGGTTTTAACTTTGATGCCCATTCATCGGACATAAGCCGGCTCGGCCCCCTGCCGATCCTGAAGGCCAGAATCAACCCGGACCTGCACATGGCCGCTGACCTCATGAATACCGGCACCGGCAATCTGTTTGTCGTGTTCGGGGAACCGGATATCAGGTGGGACTTTGACGCGGACGGCCGGATTGTGGTCGAGGTTCTGGGCGTTGATGTGTTTGAGCCCAAAACCGGGCAGGTCCGCGCCTCCGGCAAGGGGGACATTGCCGCCTGGTTCATTGATACGGACTATGACGGGGAAAGTTTCTTTGTGCGCCATGCCGGTTTCATGGGTGCAAATGATCCGTACAAATCCCTTAAAACCAGCCTGAAAGCGGAAATCGACGAGGAAGCCTGGGCAACCCTCTACCGGGATAAATCACGGCCCTTTGCCCGGCCCTCAACCGGCCGGCTCGCCGTCAAGGTCATCAACCATTTCGGCGATGAAGTCATGAAAGTGTTCAGGGTGTGAGGCAAAAGACCTGACATGGAGCCCACGTACCTAAGTGAAAAACCCAAAACAGATCATTTGGTTAATATGATTGCAGATGCTTCAAGCAGGATTGTTATCCGAACCCCCGAAAAAACGCTGATTTTTCCGGCCAGGGGCTCTACGGCGGCGTATAACAAGGTCAAGCCGGTCTGGATAAATTGAGGAAAAAAGAGGTGAGAGGTAACGATGACACAGGAAGATCAAAGACTGGCCGATGACAAGATGCGGGCGGAGCTTTACAGACTTATGGAAGAGACCATAAATTTTTCCAAAGAAAGGGCAAAAACGGTTTCAGAAACTGAAAAAACAATTGCGGAAATTAAAAAAATAAACGCTGATGTTACCGACGTAAAAATTGGTTATGTAATTAAGCCAATGTTGGCTGGATCTGCCCTTACAGGCGCGATAGTAGCGCTTTTCAAACTTGTTGGACTTTAGAAATAAGACAATGATACAGGATTTAATGACTGGATTGCCCGGTTGGGTAGAATAGATAGCATTCAACCCGAAGTCTTTGATATTCCCGGGGACTCCCCGGATCCAAAGCCGGTGTCGGTGATGATGCCGTTCGATCCGGCACTTGACCCGGTCTTTGAGGCCGTCAAACAGGCCGGACAGCGTACGAAGCTGGAAGTATCAGGGACGACCCTGTACCCGGACACCTCACAGCCCTTTGCCCGGCCCTCAACCGGCCGGTTCGCCGTCAGGGTCATCAATCATCTCAGTGATGAAGTCATGACAGTGTTCAGGGCGTGAGGCAAAAGACTTGACATGGAGTCCATGTCGATTATACGGGTAGCGGAGTCGCGGGAATGTCCGGAGCGTTAAGGGGCGATGAAGAAAGGACAGAAGAGAGGAGCTTGAGTATTCCGGGAATACTTATGTATCGGTGTAATCATGAGAGACTTATACGAAGTACTCTACACGGACAATTTTAATCAGGTGGATTCTTATGGTCAAACCCCTCTGCATATAGCGTCCTATAGAGGTATGGTTGATTTGGTCAAATACCTCATTGAACAGAAAGTTGACCTTGATGTCAAGGATATTACCGGACAAACCCCTCTACATCTGGCAGCTTCAATGGATAGAGTTGAAGTCTGTAGACTTCTTGTCCAGGCTGGAGCTGAACCTCATATCCCGGATGATAACGGGATGAAACCCTGGTTCTGGGCAGAGCAGAACGGGAATGAAAAGTTAAGGGTGGATCTCGGAGGAGATATCCGGTTTACTATTAGATAATCATTAGAAAGAAGAAAAGACTGATGTATAACCTGTTGGTAGCCGCAAATAAAGATGTATAACCTGTTGGTAGCCGCAAATAAAGACGATTTCCAAGGCAGGCCCTGGGTACTGGAACTCGGGGAATACTGGGTTTTTGGATACACAGCTGAATCCATAGAGGAACATTATTGTGATCTCACCCCTGAAAACAGGGAAGAATTATGCGGCCTGCCTGCAGTGTTTGCGTATGTTGGTTCATGCGACCAGGCTGTACGACTGGGTAAAATAGAGAACATTCGAACCAGGCCATCAAAAGTCAGGTTTGAATATTCGTTTATTCCCGGGTTGCCGGAAATCCCTGCCAACCGGTTGCCTGACCTTGAATGGGAACTGGACTTTGGTGAAGCTGAACTGCGTCAGGCGATCTGGGCGGTCAAGGACGTTGATCTTCGGGCCGTGTTGATTGCCGGGGATATTGTTTCCGAACGCCAGTTTGCAAAATTGCCCGATCCCTATCGGGCGCTTTTCCAGAAGGGCTAGGCCCCGCCCAACCGGGACACCTGCATTCAGCCCGAAGTCTTTGATATTCCCGATGCTCCCCCCGATGCTCCCCCGGATCCGAAACCGGTGTCGGTGATGGTGCCGTCCGATCCGGCACCTGATCCGGTTTTTGAGGCCGTCAAACAGGCCGGACAGAATATGGGCCTGCGAGTATTGAGGGCGACCCTGTGCCCGGACACCTCACAGCCCTTTGCCCGGCCCTCAACCGGCCGGTTCGCCGTCAGGGTCATCAACCATCTCAGTGATGAAGTCATGACAGTGTTCAGGGTGTAGGGCAAAAGACTTGACATTGAGTCCATGTCGGTTATGCGGGCAACAGAGTCATGACAGCATTCGGATGTGAGGAGCGACGATGTATAATCTGTTGATAAGCTCAAACGAAAGAGAATGGCTTAATTCCAGGTTTTCTTCCATACTGGCACGCAAGAGGATTTTTGAATACACCGGTGGTCATATCGGAGGCCGTTACAGGAATCTCACCCCTGAGAACCGGAGAGAATTATGTGCCCTGCCTGCCCTGTTCGCATACAGGAAGTCAAATAACTGGGTTGCCCGGTTGGGCAGGATAGATAGCATTCAACCCAGGAATCGGGGCGTCAAAATTGAGTATTCGTTTATTCCCGGGTTGCCGGAAATTTCCGCTCGCCGGTTGTTTGCCCTCAAAGAGAAACTGGATATCCACGAACTGGAGCCTCAAAATATCAAACCGGGCGAGGTAAAGCATTGGGCGGTCAGGGACGTTGATCTTCGGGCCGCGCTGATCGACGCAGGCCTTGTTTCCGAACGTCAATTTGCAGCATTGCGCGAACCCTATCGGGCGCTTTTTCCGGTGGGTCAGGCCCCGGAGAGCCAGGTTCCGGAGAGCCTGGCCAATCAGAAATTTTACATTCAACCCGAAGTCTTTCGTATTCCCGAGGGTGCCCCGGATCCAAAACTGGTGTCGGTGATGATGCCGTTCGATGCGGCATTTGACCCGGTTTTTGAGGCCGTCAAACAGGCCGGACAGGATATGGGCCTGCAGGTATCAAGAGCGGATCAGGTTTGGAAAAATTCAGAAGTCATACAGGATATTTTCTCCCTGATTTTTCGTTCCAGGTTCGTCATTTGCGACTTTAGCGACAAAAACCCGAACGTGTTTTATGAGGCGGGTATCGCCCATACCCTGGGGCGCCCGGTCATACCTGTGGCTCAAAATAAGGACGACATACCTTTCGATATCGGCCATCACCGGTATGTTATTTATGACAACACTGAACAGGGACGGGACGGGTTGATCAGAAACATTCGTTCGCGCATGAAAGATCTGGCACAGAACAACGCAGTGTGAAATTCCTCCTCGCAGATACGTTTCAGAGCGCCCTCGCCCGGCTGACCAACGCCGAACAAAGAGCCGTCAAGGTCACGGTGTTTGATCTGCAGCAGAACCCGGCCGCTCCCGGGTTGCAGTTTCATCGTATTGAGGCGTCCAGGGACAGCAATTTCCGGTCCGTGCGCGTCAATCTCGACCTGCGCCTGATTGTGCACAAAACCGGATCGAGTTTTCTGGTCGCCTATGTGGACCATCATGACGACGCCTATCAGTGGGCGGAGCGGCGGCGCATTGATGCCCATCCCCGCACCGGTGCCGCGCAGATTGTCGAGGTGCGTGAACGTGTCGAGGACATCATCGTCCCGAACTATATTGCGGCGGCGGCCCCCGAACGCGCAGACGTGGCGGCGGCCCCGTCGTTGCCGCCCCTGTTTGCCGGGCTCAATGATGATGACCTGCTGGGCGCCGGAGTGCCGCAGGACTGGCTCGGGGACGTGCGTAAGGCCTCGGAAGATAATTTTCTTGACCTCGCCGACCATATTCCCGGTGAAGCTGCGGAAGCCCTGCTGGACTATGTGGCAACCGGTCGGCTGACCGTCCCCGATGCGGCCGCGGCGGACAGTGATCCTTTCGCCCATCCTGACGCGCAGCGGCGTTTCCGCATCATGGACAATGTCGGGGAACTGGAACAGGCCCTCGACTATCCGTGGGATAAATGGGCCGTGTATCTGCACCCGCTGCAACGGCGGTTTGTTGACGCCGGGTTTTCAGGTCCGGCCCGCGTGGCCGGGTCGGCGGGTACGGGAAAGACTGTGGTGGCCCTGCACCGGGCGGCCCGTGTTCTCCGGTCGGACCCGCAGGCCAGACTGCTTTTGACTACATTCTCCGGCCCCCTGGCCAATGCCCTGGAGCACAGGCTGAAACTGCTGTTGCCCGACCACCCGAATCTCGATCACAAGGTATCAGTCCGGCCCTTTGAGGATGCGGCCCGGGAGCTGTTTACCCTCATCAGGGGTTACAATCCCGAACCGGCGCGACAGGATCACGTGGCCCCGGCCCTGGCGCAGGCCGCCGCGGAGCAGGAGCTTGACGGGTTCACGAACCGGTTTCTGCTGTCGGAGTGGCGGCATGTCATTGACCCGTGGCAGATTGACGGGCCGGAGGCTTACGCCCGGGTGCCGCGGCTGGGGCGAAAAAACCGGCTGGGACGGCGGCAGCGTGAGCGGCTGTGGCCTGTGTTTGAACGGGCCAGACAGATCATTGCCGGGCAGCACATATATACGCCTGCCGCGGTGTTCGGCGCCGTGGCCGCCCATTACGGCGACCGGCGGGACAAACCGTTTACACATATTATTGTCGATGAAGCGCAGGACCTGGGCGTGCCGGAGCTGAAAATGCTGGCCGCCCTTGCTCCGGACGACCCGCAGGCCCTGTTTTTTGCCGGAGACCTGGGGCAGCGCATTTTTCAGGAACCCTTTTCATGGCTTGGCCTCGGCATCGATGTGCGCGGACGCTCCCACACCCTGAAAGTCAACTACAGAACATCGCATCAGATTCGCCGGTCCGCGGACAGACTGCTTCCGGATATCATGCGCGACGTGGACGGCATTGAAGAGGACCGCCGCCGGACCGTGTCGGTCTTTAACGGCCCGGCGCCCGACATCCGGATACACAGGGACGCCGATGAGGAAATCCGCGCCATCGGCCAGGCCGTCCGCAAGGCTGTGGCTGCGGGGATTCCGGCGGAGGACATCGGCGTTTTTGTCCGGTCGGCGGACGAGCTGGCCAGGGCCCGGGCCGCGGTGAACGCTGCGGGACAGTCACCGCTGGAACTGTCCGGCCGGGTGGAAGACCGGACCGGGCGCACGGCCATCGGCACCATGCACCTGGCCAAGGGTCTGGAGTTTCGTCATGTGATCGTCATGGCCTGCGACGCCAACATCCTTCCGGACCAGGACCGGATCAATACCGTCGCCGATGAGCCTGAGCTTGATGAGGTGTTTGAGACCGAGCGCCAGCTGTTTTATGTGGCCTGCACCCGGGCCCGGGAAAACCTGATCGTGTCCGGCGTCGCCCCCGCCTCCGAATTCTTCGCGGACCTGAAGGACGGCAATAATGATTGATCTGTGCGTGCGGGGCCCGCGCCATAAAAAAACTCTGATCGGCGAGGGTCTATATAATCATCCGGGGTGGGACAGCTAGATCATGGCAACGGCTCTACGGGCGGTAGGAGTGGTTCTTCCGGCAGGGCATCTGAACTGATGTTTTTGTTTTCCCGGAAGAATAAAATATATTTATTCACATTGATATTGTAGATTTCCGTCGCACTCTTCTGTTCGCTGGTGGCGTAATCAGCTCGTGCCATTGCAACGTCCACCATGTTGGTAAAGCTTGCTGCAAGGCCCAAAAGTCGCGTAACCTCCTGCAATCCACGTGCTTTCTCAGCACGAGCAATTGCGGCGTCCCTGTCTGCTTGTGCGCGACGAAATAGAGCATCAGCCTGCCGCATTTGTTGACGAATGCCAGCTAATTCAGCTTCGATTCCAGCCTTGCGGATTTCCTCGCGCATCTGCGTTTCAAGCTCATCAAAAAGCTCCGCCTGTCGCGTAAGCTTTGACAACGTGTCACCCTGACTCGCCAGGATGGTGAGTGCTTGCTGGCGATAGATGGAGCCGATAGCCTCGGCTTGAAGCGCGGCAGGGTCATCCACATGGAAAATTTCGACCCTATCGGCAGTGCGGACTGCCCAATAGAAGGTCATGCCTCGCCACTGGGTGCCTGCGGGAGGCTTGAGGGCCTCCACGACATCTGCACCCATTTGCCTAGCGGCCTTGTTTGAAAAACCTAGGCTTACCAGTGGAGCAGCCGGTCTTGTACCCTCCCCCAAAGGTATCGGCCCGTGTTCGAGAGTCCGACCATCCGGCGCACGAAAACGTGTAAACCCGAACAAAGCACCTTGCCCGATTGGCAAGGCAATCAGACGTTTTTCAAATTCTTTTTCTATGACAGATCGATCAATTTTCTCACCAATAAAGGCAATACCGCGACCAGCGACGGATTTTAGAACAGCAGTAAGCACGTCCGCTCCGACACCGGCTGCTATGTCAGAAATAACAGATATTTGCGTTATAGATGCCATAATGATCTCATATATCTAAAAGATCACGGAGAACACGCTGGTGACGTGCGTTGATTGATTGAGCCAAGGCACAAATGCCATGAGCGTAATGAACCTTGTAGTAATCAACAACATTGGCATTTGCATCGTTTGCGGCAAGATTAAGTCTTTCCAGTGCTCGTTCCGCCCTCAAGTCAGATGGTCTTCCTGACGGGCCACATTTGAGGTCACCAGAAACCTTGTGAAGATATGGGTAGTCCAGTGCGTCGTCGATCTCAGTCACAGTCTGTGGGATTGGTATTCGTTTGATATTCAGCGTTGTATCAAAGTAGAGTCTAAAACCCGGTTCGTGACAGACACCTGGGGACCTGTCACGAACCGGAGGAACATATCCAAGGCATGTAGGGCTGCCGTCATCACCGCACATTACCTTGGCCGATCCCCCTTCAAAGATATTGCATACTTTTTCGCTCCGCTCCGGCGAGTAGTGGCCTTGGCGGCCGTCTACGGAAGTCAAGACTCTGGGTGCAAGCTGAACATTCTCTCCCAACCGTTCATTCACTTTTTGCGCTAGTGCGGCTTTTACGGCAGTCAATGAGCCGGGTGTTCCCGGATCGATAGCGGCCTCAAAAAACGATGCGTAAGCTGCTAATGCATCACGCGTCCCTCTGATATCTTCTGCTAGACCCAATGCATGCATCTCGGGGCGCTGCATCTCGGAAGCAAGGATCAATTCTGCGTCCTGTGCCAAGGCCAGCTGCAATACCGCTTCGAAGGCTGGAGAGCACCCTTCTTGCGCAAGTTCCAAGTAACGGATACGCATTGTTCGCATTCTGTTTCTAATTTCCGGAATCGCCTGCAGATATGCTTTTGAAGGATTTTCCACCTGTTCCTCTGGTTCCAGCTCCAAGAAAGCCGTGTATGGTTCTCGAATGTCGATGCCGCGACCGAGCAACTGGGTTTCACATGGCAGATTTCTTAAACGCTCCTTTATATCCAAGAGCTCGGAAAGCATCACATCAAGCTTGCGATCAATCGCATTAATTCCTATGCCGAGGGCCTTTACTGCTTCCGACAGAGATATCAGTAGCGGGACGGTTGGGTTTGATCCTCGCGAAAGAAAGCCGCTGATCCCAGAGGCTAGGCTGAAAGCAGCAGATACCGTTGCGAGTGTAGCCGCGTTTGCGGGATTGGGTGCAATGAACAAGCCTCCGCCTGCCGCGATTGCTACGGCACTGCTACACTTCAAAAAACCTCGCCTATCCATCATCATCCCTCATTACGTCCAAATATAAGGGCCTCGCGCCAAAAAGTCTTCATGTGCTACTTCCTATGTCCCGCACAAATGCGTATTTGGATATTCATGCTGGAGCATGCGCCCAGACGCACCGTAACATTTTGAAAGTGTTAACGTCAAACTTTTTTTTAACTGCCAAAACCACACCGTCCTGACATTCGATTCGCCGTATGCAGGAATTACTGGGGAATAGTGACGACAATGACGGCGCACCCGGGAGGATTTGAACCTCCGGTCTCCGCCTTCGGAGGGCGGCGCTCCATCCGGCTGGGCTGCGGGTACCAAGGTGCCGCTTACAGGACCGGCATGTGAATGCGGTTTTTCGGCTTTCCTGCCAAAGCCGCTTGTCCGGTGCGTAAACCGGCGCATCTTCATGCGCGCGGGCAGGCTCCGGAATTCAACATATGAGCCGTGGAGCCTGACTCGCTGGTTACTATGCGGTCCACATCGCCAGCGAAAGCGTCCTCCATGACAAATATCACTCCCAACCGGTTTTATCTTGCGGCCGGAAGCCATAGGGAAACGGGACACAGGGCTTGCTCCTGTGACTCACCTTGGGGATATCTCCAAGAAAGCGATAGTCTCCGGTGCCTCTCAAAGAACGACCCGCATCATCAAGGACTTTCCTGAAACGGTTTTCTTTCGGTTCCTTTTTCGGAACAGTATTCATAGCACTTTCCTCATTCCTGATTGAGAATGGATGTAGCCTGCCACACCAAGCCTGTTGGAGAAATAGTCAACTGCCAAACCATGATAATTTTTAATTTTCACACTTAAATCACCATCGGCCCCGAAATCAGTGATCAGAAGCTTGATATCAGGCCCCGCCAAGTCTTTCATTGAGATACCCCGACCATGTGAATGCCACTTCGAAGCGTCGCCCAGTATTGCCGCGATCTCTTTTGCGCGATCCTTTTTCATTTTATCGGTGACATTTTTCCCCTTGGTTTTCGTCTTTTGCCAATCCTTGAATTTGTATTTCGGTAACCATTCAGTTATGAGAGAGACGCCGTGCTCAATTCCCTGCTCAATGCGAAAAAGCAGGCCCGGATCAAATTTCTCGACCAGATAAGCGAGTTTGGCCCTACAACTTTCAACACTTTCGCTCGTGTTAATCGCTCGGCTGATTTCCTGAAATTTGGCTAAATAACCATGGCCCGGAAGATAAGCGCCATCACTGTCCCTGTACTGGGGATCAATCGGCCCAAGCACCGAATAGTAATCCATGTATATTTCGTCCCCTGAAAGGGCCAACACGGTTCCGGCAGAATAGGCGAAATTGGGAATTACAAAGGAAACGCGATTGTAACGGGCTCGCATAACGGCAACAAGACGTTCAACGGTTTCCATGAAGCCACCCTTGGTTTCCAAAACGACAATAAGGTGGCCTTTCCTGTTTTGGTCCCGGATTTCCTCAATCACCACACGAAATTCGTCATCCAGCGGCGGACGCATACCGCAACAAATAAACACACAATCGCCGCCCATCCTCTCGGCCACTTCTTCATTCAGCTGCCGCAATACGCCATCGGAAAGCTGGTCGACGTTTATCGCTTCCATATTTTTTCAGCAGCGAGTTTGGCAATCTCACTCCGCTCTTTCGATGTTTCCTCGCACTCGCCAGTTGCGATCCGCGCAACCGTTACCACACTGCCGATTGCATCCGCAGGGTGCTCCTGACCATGTGGATACTTGGACATGGCGGCTTCCTCACTTTCGAATGTTATCTTCAAGTGTACTGAATTAAGAACACTGTGACACAGTTGTTAAAAAATTTCAAACCAGCCATATCGTGTTTTAATGTCTCGGTAAGGTTACGCCGCCCTGACATTCGATTCGCCTGTGCGGGAATTACCGACAAATAGTGACGACAATGACAGCCCCCTGTTGCCTTGTCCGGCCTCCTGCCAATACGGAAGTCACCTGCCGGACATGATGCGAATCAGGCAAAGGGAGAGAGGGCAGGCTAACTGCCTGCCCCCGGATGAGGCCAAAATTGCATGCGATCATCATTGCCACTCAGGCATAAATGCATCTGCGTATCGCGCTCCGAAACCGCCTTCGGGAAAAATTTTTGCAATGGCGGTCAAGTCATCCGGGCTTAATTCAACATCGGCCGCGCCGACATTCTCGGCGAGACGATCCTGACTGCGCGTACCGGGTATGGGGACAATGTCGTCCCCCTGCGCGAGCAGCCACGCCAGAGCCAGCTGGGCAGCGGTGGCCTGTTTTGACTCTGCCAATGCGGAGAGTTTTTGAACCGCATCAACATTCTTCTCAAAATTGCCCGGTTGCCAGCGCGGGTCCAGCCGCCGAAAGTCCGTCTCTTCATATTCGCTTGCCGGTCTGGCCCGGCCCGTCAGGAAACCGCGTCCCAAAGGCGAGTATGGAACCAGCCCGATGCCGAGCGTTCGCAATGTCGGGAACAGGACTTCAACGCCGCGCTCAAAAACAGAGTACTCTGTCTGCAGGGCGGATACCGGCTGTACGGCATGGGCCCGCTGAAGTGTTTCAGCACCGACCTCGCTCATCCCGAAGTGCAGGACTTTGCCTTCCTGAACAAGCCCGGACACAGTGCCCGCGACATCTTCGGGCGGAACATTCGGGTCCGGACGGTGCTGATACAGCAGGTCGATATGATCAACTCCGAGATAGCGAAGACTGTTGTCGGTAACCTTGCGTATATTGTCGGGGTGACTGTTCAGTGCAATGTTGAATGCGCTGTCCGGATCGGGTGCAAAACCGAACTTTGTTGCGATGACAACCTGATCGTGAAACCCGCTCAGGGCGCGGCCAAGGAACCGCTCATTTTCGCCCCATCCATAGAGTTCGGCGGTGTCAAAAAACGTCACCCCAAGCTCTATCGCGCGGTGGATCGCGGCGAGCGCGGCGGCTTCATCGGTGGCGCCATAGTAAGCGCTGACACCCATGGCTCCGTAGCCGATTGCGGACACTTCAAGGCCGTGTGTCCCGAGTTGTCGGGTTTGCATGTGTTTTCTCCTTTCGCCTGGGTGTCAGGCGGCTTCCTGGTGTGTGTTGCCGTGTTTCTGGAAGAACGTATCGACGATCCCGACAACCTGTGCAATATGTTCCTCGACATCATACAGTCCCACATGGCTTGCGCCTTCAATCTCGTGATATTCTTTTTCAGAGGTGACACGATCAAAGTATGCCCTGGTGCAAACGGCGGTTTCAGCCTCCGACCCAACGATGCCGCAATAGGGCTGGATCATTTTGTCCGCGTACTGCTCACCAAGGTTTACCAATGCGGTTTCGTCAACTGTGGAGAGCAGCACATTGGTGAAGTTCGGATACGTTTCAGTGCCGCCGCGCCTGGTGCCGTAATAATCAAACCCCTCTAATTGGGCAGGAGTCCCGTTCGGGTTTTTCGACAGATAGTCGGGGTCGGTGTAGCCGAAATAATCATGGGCAACAGGCTTGCCAGTTTCAAACATGTGCTGACGCGCGGCATTGGCCGCTTTAACCCGCTGAATGAACATGTCCCTATCCGCGAACATCATATCCGATGCCATCATGGCGCTGACAGAGGCGAAGGCTTTCACGCGCAGGTCGGTGATAATGGTGGATGACATGATATTGCCCCCACCGCAGAAGCCGAGGCCGTTGATCGCGCCGACAAAAGGCAGACTGCCCAGATAAGAAATCGCGTTGCGCAGGTCTTCCCATTTGCGGGTCATGTCCTCGTCATCGCGAAAGCCCTTCCGGTAGGTATCGGATTCGCCTTTGGAGGTGTAGTCGAAACCAAGAACGGCATAGCCGCGTTCCGCCATCTTCGGGCCGTAGTTCGCAAGCACCTGATCTTTCACTTGCGGAAATGGAGGGGTCATGACAACTCCTTCACAGGTTCCGGATGGGTCGAAACCGGACGGAAGATAAAGGTCACCAGCCAGTTTGATGCCTTTGCTCCGGAAGCTGACTTTGTTGGCACCGGGCCTGAATGTGTTCTGTATCATTGATTTTTCCTCTGTGGGAGAAGCCGGGCGAGCCTTGCCTCGGTAAACAGTGTTGTTTACATATGTACGAAGGGTGTAAATGTAAATAGAGTTTTTTACATTTTTGGAAAAACATGAAACGTACTGAAATTAAACGGAAAAATATCATCGACGCAGCGGTGGAAGAGTTCCGGTTTCACGGTTTCGAGGGCGCGCGCACGACAAGAATTGCCAAAGCGGCCAATGTTTCGAGCCGGACGCTCTATCATCACTTTGAGACGAAAGAGGCACTTTTCGACGCTATCATCAAGAGCGTGATTGAAGAAACGGGCGCGATTCCTTCGCTCCCGTTTGACCCTGACAAGCCGCTGCGCGAGCAGCTCATCAACGCATTGAAGGCGTATGTTGAGGCTATAACCGAAGAGGAATATCTGGGCCTGAATCGCATGATGATGTCTGAGTATTTGCGCGACCCGGACCTGGCCCGTCGCATCTTTGCCAAGGCGGAAATGAGCAATAACCCACTCAAGGGCATTTTAGCGGGGGCCATTGACGCCAAGCTGATCAAAGAGGTCGATATAGACTACGCCACCGGCCACATAACGGCAGGCGCCAAGGCACATTTCTTCTGGCCGAAATTTCTGATTGGCGCCGAGCCTGAATGTAAACCGGACGATACACTCGGCGAGTGTGTGGATATGTTTCTGGCGCTGTACGGCAAGGCTTCAATGCCCCGGCCGGAACCGGGCGAAATGCCTCAAAATCAATGATATTATTCATCGCCTCAAGGGGCCCGCCCCAATCGCTAACCCGCCTGTGGGTCGCTCGTCCAAGCCAAACAGGCCGTGCCATGTCGAACAAAACAGCAATCACACTTCACACTAAAATCCAGGGGTGTCGGAAGTTTCCAAATTTTAATGTGGCAACGTCTTGCGAAGGCGGGCCTGTCATGCTAGGGCCCCCGACATTCAGGATTCAGAACTCAATTAAGGAAGGCTCCATTATGCACAAAACGAAATTGCTGATCGCGGGCATGACGACCGCTGCGCTCGCTTCATGCGCTACCATTGAAAGCGGGCAAGGCATAGACATTACGACCTACAAGCCCGTGATAGATGCCAAAGGCATGGGTTATGACCAGGTCAAACTGAACATGGACCTGCAGGAATGCCGACAGATCGGCTATGAAGTCAAGGCGAGATATGATGCGCAACGGAAAAGGGAAACGGATGCGGCATGGAAAAAGGCCGCCTTGGGGGCTTTGGCGGGGGCCGCCGTAGGAGCCGTCGTCGATAAGGCCTATGACAAATATGACGGCGAGGCCATTACGGCCGGAGCCCTTGCGGGGGCGGGTATCGGCGCGGCAGTCGGCTCCGATGGCGTTGATTACACCCGGCAGGTGGTCAAATTCGGTCCGACCTCCATTATTGACAGATGTATGGCCAACAGGGGATATGTCATCCTGTCCGCAGAGGGTTACGGCGGATAATCGAAAATCACTTCATCCCCGGGGGCGGAGTCCCTTGGGGGGCAGAGGTCAGCAGGATCAGCAAGACACATTATATCAGGGGAGATATTGTGGACCGCTTGCAGAAGAACGCTGTTCCGAATCACAATACGTGTCGGGTCAGGTGTGTAATCCCCGATAAACTCTGTTGAAACTCCTTCACCCTTGCTTACCTCCGGCAGGAAGGAGATTTTCAAGTGGCCAAAGACCCGTATGAATTGCTTGGGGTGAACCAATCGGCGGGTGAGGCGGAGATCAAGAAGGCTTACCGTCGGCTTGCCAAGAAACTGCATCCGGATGCCAATCCGGGGGATGCCCGGGCTGAGGCCCGGTTCAAGGAAGTGGCTGCCGCCTACAACCTTCTGTCCAACCCGGAGCTTAAAAAAGCCTATGATTCAGGCCAGGTTGATGCGAGCGGGCAACAGCAATCCCCGTTTGCCGCGGGTGGATTCGATCCGGACGACTTTCGACATGGCGGGTTTCAGTTTGAAGGCGGTAGCGCGGATGAGATGGCTGGCCTGCTTGCGTCGCTGTTTGGAATGGATATGGGAGCGCGTACCGATCCGCGCCGGAGCCGGTTTATCCGCCCGCAGAAGGGAGCGGATGTCCGCTATGCACTGGCCATTTCCTTTGCCGAATCTCTGACCGGCGGCAGGAAACGTGTCCGGATGGGCAATGGCCGGATACTGGATATTAAAATTCCCGAAGGTGTTGAGGACGGCACAACACTGCGTCTGCGCGGCGAGGGTGAGGCAGGCCGCAACGGTGGCCAGCCGGGTGATGCCAAGGTTGATATTACAGTCCAGCCGCATAAATACTTCACGCGTGAAGGACACACACTGCGCCTGACCTTGCCTGTAACTCTGCGTGAGGCCGTTCAGGGCGGCAGGGTCGTCATTCCCATGCCCACGGGCGATGTGTCCCTGCGTATACCTGCGGGCACAAATAGCGGCAGGATATTGAAATTAAGAGGAAAAGGCGTCCGGGGTGGTGATTTGCTGGTCACGACACAGATTGTGGTCGAAAATTTGCAAGACAAGGGCCTTGTGGACTGGGTGCAACAAAAGGGCCGTGACGAGAATTTTAATCCCCGGGAAAAAATCAGGCTCTAGCGGTTTCCGGGACTAAAATCGTGGCCGTGTGCCGATACGCCTGCACCACGGTCGCCATCAAGAAGGTCGCGGGCGTCGGGCCCGCGAACGAAAGCGAAGCGCCCCATCTGCCGCACCTGCTCAAGGGATGCACGGCGGTGCGTGTTCTGGCGGACAAGGCCTGTTCCAGTGAGACGAACCGCGCGGCGCTTGCCCGGCAGGGCCTGGAATCCGGTGATCGTGTTCCGGGCGAGACGGAACCATCCGCCAAGCGCCTGGCAGAAGAGGTTCAACCGGCTGGTGGCGAAACAACGCTGGATCATCGAGCAGGGTTTTGGAACGCTCAAGGGTCTCTTCCATGGGGGCTTGCCCGCTACATCCCGCGGGAGAAAGTCGAGGCGGAGTTGACCCTCAAAGCGACGGCGATGAACCGGGACACTTCCAATAACCCCTGGATTTTTGGAAGTGTCCCGTCGCATAAACAGGGTCTGTCATTTATCCCACGAGAGTGTGACGACTTAATTACGGGGTACTGATAAGGCTGCTTCTTTGTATGCGCGTTCGTATGCCAGGATCATGCGTGACATTTCGAATTTTTCCAGAAGGCGCGGGGCAAGTTTTGTGATGGTTTCACGGCCTCCCTCGTCAAAAAAAACCTCGACCATGGCATTAAACAATTTTTCTGTGAATTTTCTGTCACTGCGTTCATAGTCAATCAGGTATCCCGCCGTGTCTTCGCCAAGTGTGAGCATTTCTCTAATCCCGCCATGGTCGGTCGCAATGACAGGTATATTTTCTTGCAAGGCCTGAATGATACAAAGCGGTGATGACTCTCCTGCAAATCTTGTCGGTACGATGGCGCAATCCGTTAATTTGTAAATTCCATTTACGGCAGCTTGATAGCCCAGATGAGTGATGCTGTCTCCATCCCTGACAAGTGACGTGGCTTTTCTCGCTTCATCTCCATCCCCGACAAGAAGCAGGTGTGCCCTGGACCTATCGACTTTCTCCTGAAGCCGCTGAAAGACTTTGATTGAGATACTCCAGCCCTTGTCCTTGATGCCTCTGGCAACCAGCGTGAAGACAAATGCGTCATCGGGAATGCCCAGATCGTGTCTTGTCATGTGAAACGGCTTATTGTCATGCGGCATACCGTTTCCAATTTTTCTGACTTTATGTGCATTGATACCGATTTTTTGAAGGAGGGATTTATGTTTTTCCGCAGTATAAATCCACAAACTCACATTTTTTTCGCACAGCGCCATAAGACCACTCGCTTCCGGCGAGGATAGATTGAGCCCTTCATGGGATCCGTGTAAGGTAACGATATAGGGCACTTCGATTTTCTGATCAGGATCCATCCCGAACAATAGGCCTTCCACGCCGATTACGTTGGAATGAACCAAATCAACGCCCATCCGGCTCAAAAACTCGGCGCGCTGATAGCCTACGAAATTTTCTGGCGAATATACGGGTATCCCTCTCTCAAGTTTGTGATACATGCTGCTGTCGAAATCGCTCATGTTGGTGGCCAGCATTGAAACCAGATAGCCTCTGTCCCTCAGGGCATTGGCAAGGTTAATCGAAAAGACTTCGCCCCCCCCGGGCATAAAACCCAGAAGTCCAACCAGGATATGTGGTTTTCTCTTTGTTGTCAAACATTCGGGAATCTTGTCGAAAACATCATCAAACGCAAATCCCGCTTCGGGCATTTTCCAGTATTCGAATTGAGACCTCGCATTATCCAGGAATTTTTTCATCGTGACCTCCGGCATAGGCCAGTAATTGTCAATTTCGCGAAAAACTCTATTCAGTTCCTCGTAGAAGCAGATTTTATTAAAATTGCTTTTGGACGTGTTTTTTTTGTGCTGGCGAAAATAAGCAACGGGCCGGGGGTCGAACACAATCTGACCGCCGGCGGCTATGTTAAGATAGAGGAACCAATCACCAATAATCTTGTAGGTCTTGGCTTTGTTCCAGACAGAGTCAGGAATTTTTGACCTTCTGAATACACACCCCCCGACATTCGCTATGACATTGTTGACACCAAACGCAGTGTTAAACCAGGTTTTGGCCGTCTCCTTTCTAATCTCATCCCAAATTCCCGTCTCCGACTGTTCGCGAAACTCGTCCATGCCGTACTTGAAGGCGCCACTTTCATCAACAAACTGTATTTTGCCAAAAGCTATATTCACGCTTTTATCGGAAAATTGCGGAACCAGTTTTTCCAGAAAATCCAGCTGGCAAAAATCATCACTTTCACAAATCCAGATGAAGTCCCCCCTGGCAAGATCAATACCTTTTTTCCATTGGCTGAAAACACCGCCCGAATTGACATCGCTGGGTATGAAGCGAACATTTTTGTGGGAATAAACATCCATGAGTTCCCTGATTTTTGCTACACTGTCATCCGTTGAACAGTCATCCATGATAATAATGTCCAAATTCTCATAAGTCTGCTCGGCGACAGAATAGACTCGCTCATCCAGAAATTTCGCATGATTGTAATTCGGAATAATGACGGAAATAAGCGGATTGAAATTTTCCAGGCCGTTGAAGTAGGACTTGGCCGCCCGTTTTTCTTCATGCCCGTGTGAAACATAATGGACAAACCCGCTTATGCCGGACCGTGCAATATCCGGGTTTACACTAAAATAAAATTCCGGGTCGAAATCCCTGTTGGGAGGCAAACCCGCAACTTCACCGAAGATCAGGTAGTCTCTTATTGCCGCCTCGACACTGTCAAATTTCTGGCCTCTGCGCTTTTGGTAATATTTCTGGTCAAACTCGGGACGGATTATCCGTATCTGTTCCAGGATAGCATGCTGTTGGAGATTTTCTGTTTTACGGAGGATTTCCCATGTCTTGGCATTAGGGTTTGGATGCGCCAGCCGACCTTCATTCCGTCCGAAAAGCAGGTAGTGAATGAAGGGGTCAATCTCGGATTCTGCCACATCGGCATAACGGGACAAGTAGTATTCAGCCGAGAAATAAGGGACGGGATCAAAGTTGTTTTTCGCACCTTGCACCAAGTAATGCCGGGCGAGTTTTTTCGGATTATTTTCATTAAGACCTGATCGCGCCTGATAATACTCAACATTGATTGTCCGCGTGACCAGTCTCAGGTAATACGCCTTGGAGATCAGGGGCAGGGTGCGGAGGATTTTGCTTAAATTCATTTTCATATCCAAATGAATGGGCTTCAAACCGGAATTTTTATCTGCATGGAGTCATGGTGCTGCCAGCTTAAACACATGATGCACAAATCAAGTGTATCCGCAATCGCGGGCTATTAGTCCGGCCTAGTTGTACAGAAAATTGTTGTTGTTATCGCAGTTCTGTGTGATTGCAACCACTATCAACGAGATACATAAACCGGATGTATTCGGGTTAATTTTGGCGAGGGTATATTTCACTTCAGCCGGGAAATTGCCCATTGGGCCGCGTCTTGCAGGACAGGGTCCGGGTGGTGTTCAAAGGGCTTAAGAAGCTCTATCAAGTGTGAAGCTCCGCTGTTTCCGATGGCGTAAATCACATTGCGAATAAACCGCGCCCAGCCAATGCGTTTAATGGGTGAGCCCGAAAACTTCCGGCGAAATTCGGCTTCGGTGAGTTTGATGAGTTCTGCCAAATCTGGCGCTTTCAAATCTTCTTGTGCCAGCAGCCCGGTTTCATTGGCGATTCGTGCAAATTTGTTCCACGGACACACTGCCAGGCAGTCGTCGCAGCCATACACGCGATTGCCCATTTTTTCGCGGAGTCCGGTTTCCACCGGTCCGTCATGTTCGATTGTCAGATAGGAAATGCACAGGCGCGCATCCAGCTCATAGGCCCTCGGAAAGGCATTTGTCGGGCAAATATCCAGACAGGCCCGGCAGGAGCCGCAATGATCGATTTCCGGTGGACCAGGGTCCATCCGTGCCGTTGTCAGAATAGTCCCGATGAACAACCACGATCCGTAATCCCGACTAACCAGATTAGTGTGTTTACCCTGCCATCCCATCCCGGCCTGTTGCGCCAGCGGCTTTTCCATCAGTGGTGCCGTATCGACAAAAACCTTGGCATCTGCACCGCAGTCCCGCACGATCAATCCGGCAACCTCCTTGAGCCTGCCCTTCATCACATCATGATAATCCCGGTTCCGGGCATAGACAGAAATCATTGCTTTTTCAGGGGTTTCCAGATTTACCAGAGGATCATTGTCCGGTCCGTAATTCATCCCCAGGATAATCGCCGACTTCGCCTCAGGCCACAGCGCTTGCGGATGTTTACGCCGCTCAAACCCGCTCGCCAGCCACGACATTGAGCCATGATATTGATTGCCGAGAAATTCCGACAGCCGTTCGCCGTGAACCGCCGACGTTTCGGAAAGATCAGCGATGAACGGTTCAGTCAGACCGAGATCAATAATGCGCTGCCTGACCCGCCCTGGCAGGTTGAACATAACCTAAAAATCCAGATTGGCATAATATCTTGGCGGGATGATTCCCGGCAGTTGATCAGATAACAAGGGTTGAACGCTGGGTCTTGATTTAAACATCTGATACCATTCCTTGATGCGCGGGTGGTCTTTCCAGTTAACTTCGCCCACGAAATCCAGGCAGGAGAGGTGCGCCCCGGCACATATATCGGCGAGACTGCATTGTGCGCCTGCCAGCCATTCGCGCTGTTCCAATAACCAATCCATATAATCAAGGTGAAATCTGAGATGATCACGCCCGGATCGAAGCGCGCCCAAATCCGGTTTACCATGCCCGATGATATATTTTTCGACCTTTTCATGCATGATGTAGGCGGATACCTCATCGCAAAATTTGTGATTGAACCAGTCACAGAGCCGCCGAATCTCGGCCCGTTCCGTGGCTGATCCGGGCAGCATCGGAGCCTTGCTGTTTGTCTCTTCAACATATTCGCAAATAGCGCGGGCGCCCGCGATAACAGTCCGGCCAGTCGTGGACGCATTCATGAACACCGGTGGTCGTCCTTCCGGGGAAAGCGCCAGAAACTCGTCCGTAATTTTCCAGGGGCTGATCGGTTCAAGCTGGAATTTCAGTTGTTTTTCGCCCAGCACAATCCGGACCTGTCGTGACAAGGGATCAAGCGGCCAATGATACAGTATGCGCATGCCGCGAGTCTAATTCCATGGAAGTGACGAAGCGTCAACTTTACACCATGGTCGCTTGACGTTTATCGTGAAGTGAAGCGGGTGTATTTTCATGCAAACCTCCGGTGATCGGGTGTAAAACCGTGCAGAAATCCCCAGGCGGTTGCGCTGGCGAATCGCATAAAACCTTTACAAAAGCAACATGGAGTGGCTGGCCAAAAGACGTCACGGACCCGAATCCCGCGTTTCGCCAGGCGAACCCATGTCGTCTGCGACTTTGCAATATCACGCAGTTTTATCCCATATTGGGGCATTAACCGATTTTAGATATCAAGGTTGTCCCCTGACTTTCCGCCGGATTTTTTCACTAACTCGATAGGTCCGATAACCATGGTTCTGTCGACGGCCTTGAGCATGTCGTAAACGGTCAGACAGGCAGTCGAAACAGCCATGAGCGCTTCCATTTCCACGCCTGTCCGGCCTTTGGCTCCAGCTGTGGCGATGACAGAAATGCCTTTATCTGTAAATTCAAGGGACAGTTTGACCGAGGTGAGCGGCAGCGGGTGGCAAAGCGGAATGAGGTCGGAGGTTTTTTTGGCCCCCATTATCCCGGCGATTTCAGCAACTGTCATGACATCGCCCTTTTTGCTGGTGCCTGATTCGGCGAGTTGCAGCGCCTTGACAGACATGGCGACGTGCCCGCGTGCCACGGCTTCGCGCAGCGTAATAGCCTTGCCGCCGACATCGACCATACTGGCCCGGCCCTCCGCATCAAAATGTGTGAGTCCGGGTGGCATTACTGTTCCATTAATCGCGGAATGAGCTCAACCATATTGCACGGTCTGTGACGGCTATCGAGTTGGTCGCGGATGACCTTGTCCCAACCGTCTTTGACGGCGCCGCTGGAACCGGGAAGGCAGAACACGAATGTCCCCTTAGCCAGCCCCGCGACGGCCCGACTTTGTAGTGTTGACAATCCGACCGACCTGTAACTGACCTGATGAAACAGGATCGAAAATCCGTCTATGGTTTTCTCAAACAGGGGCATGACGGCTTCCGGAGTGACATCCCGCCCGGTCAGGCCCGTGCCGCCTGTGCTGATGACGGCGTCAATATCAGGAGTGTCAATCCATTGCCGCACTCGCGAACGGATGGCCGTAACATCGTCCGCGACAATGACTTTGTCGCCAAGAGTATGTCCGGCGGACTGAACACGATCAGCCAAAAGATGACCGGATGCGTCCGTTTCTTCCGTCCGCGTATCACTCACCGTCAGAACAGCGATATTGATCGGCGTGAATGTCAGGCTCTCGTCAATCCCCGGCATTGTTGTCCCGGTCCTGCCCGGCTGCGTAGTCAGCGTCTGTCGGCTCTATCCACACGGTCCCGTCACTGCGTATCTCTTTTTTCCAGAAGGGCGCGGAAGTTTTGAGATGATCCATCAGATAGGTCGCGGCTTCAAAAACGGCCTGCCGATGCTCCGAAGTAACAGCAACAAATACAATTGGCTCGCCGGGAATCATCCGGCCATAGCGGTGGATGATAAGGCTTTCAATACCGGGCCAGCGTCTATGGGCCGTGTCGCGGATTTTAGCAATTTCAGATTCTGTGTAGCCGGAATAATGGTCGAGTTCAAGGGCATTGACAGACTTGTCTTTGGCAAACCCCCGGACATGGCCTGTGAAGCAGACAACAGCCCCGGCAGCCGCGCGTCCGGCCATAAAGGAATTCAGTTCATCCCCGGGGTCAAAGATTTCAGATTGTACACGAACCAAATTAACCCCCGCTCAAAGGTGGCATGAAAGCGACCTCGTCTATCCGGTCAGGCAACTCATCCCCGGCTGGAATGGATTTGTTGATGATGACATGGATGGATGGATGGGAAAGCGCTCCGCTCAAACAGGTATTGTCTCCCGCAACACGGGCAATCAAATCATCAACGGACTCCAGCCTGGTTTCAGGTATAGTTTCGAGTTCGATCCTACCGGCAGTGTCTTTCAAATATCCCGGAAAAATGACCCTCACACCATGCTTCCATACTTACGCAGGTCTTCCGCTGTATCTATGTCAACGGCCTGATGTTTACTCATGTCTACATATTTGACGCAATAGCGCGTAAAATCCAGTGCCGATGCGCCCTTATCACCTGCAAGAGTCGTCAAATCCCGCAAGGCCCGTCCGCAAAAAACAGCCGGAGGGAGAACCTGATTGCCCGTCCGGCTGATTGTGATTTCATGCTCCGCGGCATTTGCCATAAGCTGACCAATATGCTCATGCGTTACAAACGGCATATCGGCCAGCATCACACAGGCGGATGTGTAACCCGTATCCAGACAGGCCCTGGCACCGAGAGAAAGGGAGCGCCCCCGCCCTGTCCCCGGGTCTTTATTTTCGATTGGGACAAAATCCTGTTCCAGGTTTTTGATACGCAGACCGGTACCTGCCGGAACCACGGCAAACCGCATGGCGAATTGGCAGATCAAGGCCGTTTGTACAGCGTGAAGCATGAGGGGTTTGTCACGAAAATCTGCCAGAAGTTTATCCGCCCTTCCGAAGCGCCTGGACAACCCGCCGGCGAGAAAAACAAGAGCTGTATGACTCACAGTCGTCCTCTGTCCTGAGCGGTTTTGATGACTTCCGCCAAAATGGAGACCGCAAGATGCTGGGCGTCACGCATGGCGGGAACAAGGCCTATGGGCGCGTGAATCCGCTCCAGCTGCACGTCGGTGACCCCGCGGAGGCGTAATGTTTCCAACCGCTGTTCATGTGCACGCAAACTGCCCATTGCACCGATATAAAAGGCCGGCCCGGCCAGGGCCTGTTCAAGAATGAAGGGCTCCCGACTATGGTCGTGGAACAATATAACGACAGCTGTCCAGGGATCATCGGCAGCATCCGGCGGCAGATCCGGATCGGTCAAATGGTCGAACACGTCGAAGAACCGGTTCAGCCCGAGATCTTCATCCGGAGATTGGCCATGCACCAAAAACCCGCTGGCTTTGGAAAGACTGGCCAGGGCTGTCATGGGCTCCACTCGCCCGACAATACGAAGGCGCAATCGGGGGGTGCAGGTCACCGTGACGTCATCAAGAGTGAGCACGGTTTCTTCGCGATCAGAAAGTGACGCCACAGCCTGTTGAATGGTCGTACTGTCCGGATTCGGAAAAATTTCGACATGTATGGAACCACCGCATGGCAGGACAATATCCTTGAATGTTGAACCCTCGCCGTAAACGAGATGTCGTCTTTTCCCGTCCGCGAGGCTCGCTCTGGCTTGGGTGATGATGTCGGAATCAACGCATCCGGCAGATATATACCCACAGGCTGCGTCCCGGGTTGTGGCCATCATGGCCCCTTTGGCTCGCAAAGTGCCGCCGAATATATCCGTAACGACAATGAGTGCGCAGGCCTCCCCCGACTGCTGCTGTTTCAGGGTCCAGCCCAGAACATCATGTGCGTGATGGTTAGCCGTCATAGCCCGGGATTAACGCAGCCGCAGACAAAAATCGATAAAGAATTCATTCAGACGATTACGCGGGCAGACGATTACGCGGGCTCATGGGCAACGGGGCCCGGCCCGATC
>JACOMS010000006.1 GCA_014324115.1 Hyphomonadaceae bacterium | reverse complement strand
GCCGTCGCGGTACACGTCGCCATGGTATCAGCACTGACAACAGGCGCTGTGTAGGTATTGTCGGCAAAGGAACCCACCGTACATGTCACCTCGGGTCCGGTCGTGACACCCACATTATCCGTCGCGGTGAGGGTTGATGACCCCGTACCGCCGGAATCCACGGCCAGTATCGCCGGACTGAAGCTCACCTCAGGCGCAGCCGTATCAGCCGGGGGAGGTGGGGGTGGAATCTGTCGTATTAAACGAAAGGTGTCGTTATCACCGTTGCCACAGGCGGCCAGTGCCAAACCGGCAACCGACGCCAGCACCATGTTACGGAAAACAGTCCAATTCATTAACAACTCCAAAGTCTTCCTGCCGGTTACTTGAGCCTTCGTCCTAGTCCGGCCATGTCACACTGTCCACATTTATTTTCATAGAAATAGATAATTCTATGATGTCGAAAATCTGATGCTTGCGTGACAGGAACGAATTCGGGTACTTCGGACCTGGCCTTTTTCCGGCAATAGGGCACCCTGAAATGGGGGCATACAGGGCGCGCAGCCAAACGCCCGGACAGAATCCCTCATACTTGAAGTAAACATTGACGGAAGTGTCCACTTGGCCTTTGCAGGGAAGCGGTCTATGGAGCGCAACATCTTGAATATTGATTTTTACGGAGTGCATTATGGTATCCCTTATCTCGGCAGGCGGGATCAGCATTTTTGGTTTTTTCACCCTCAATCCGGTGATTTTTACGTTTCTGCTGTTCATGATTCTGTTCGGCGGCATGAACATTATCGAGTTCAAACGATTCGATTAGAAATCCCGCTTCATGACGATTGCATTGAGCTTTTTCCTGCTCATTATCGGGATTCTGATCCTGGTGGTAGCCGGCGACTGGGTGGTGCGCGGCGCGGCGGCGCTTGCCCGGCATTGGGGAGTGCCTGTTCTGATCGTGGGCCTGACGATTGTGGCCTTCGGTACGTCTGCGCCGGAACTCGTAGTCGGCATACAGGCGGTGCTGGAGGACGCCAGTGAGCTGGCTTCCGGAAACATTGTCGGCTCGAACATTGCCAACGTGTTTCTGGCTCTTGGTGCACCGGCCCTTGTTATGGCTATCCCGACAAATATGCCGGGCGTGGCGCGTAATGCCTTTGTCTGCCTGGTGGCTACAAGTATTTTCATTCTTCTGATTTTTCTCGGCAACCCTCTCGTCATGTGGCAGGGCGCCATATTGCTCGCCGGTATCTTCATCTTTCTGCTGTGGATGTTTCGCCTCGCCAAAATCGGGGCCGAGGATCCTGTTTTGGCCGACATAACGGAAATCAGTCAGGACAAGGATGGCCCACCGGCATCGGTTTGGGTGTCGGCGCTTTTTGTTATTGCCGGGTCTGTCGGGCTGATCGCGGGCGGTAAAATGATTGTCGATAACGCTGTCGACATTGCTGAATTTTTCGGCATAAGCGAGACAATTATCGGTTTGACCATAGTGGCTATCGGCACGTCACTGCCCGAAGTCGCCACTGTTGTTGTTGCGGCATGGCGCGGTCATTCAGGCGTTGCCATCGGCAATGTGATCGGCTCCAATGTATTCAACCTGTTTGCGGTAGGCGGGGCTTCGGCCCTGGCCGGGCCCGTCGCAGTCGAAGACAAAACAGTGATGTTTGATATTTGGGTCATGCTCGCGGCGGCGGCGGCGCTGTTGTTCTTCGTCCTGTCGCGGCAGCCCATCGGACGCAGAACAGGGCTCGTTTTCCTCGTCAGCTACGGGATTTACCTGGGAGTACGGGTTCTGGGCATCACGTAACCGGGCATGCCGGATAGAAAATCGCTGACATGAGCAAAGCGGCACTCATCACAGGAGGTAGCGTACGTATCGGCGAGGTCATTACCCGCGGTCTTGCCCGTGACGGCTACAACATTGCCGTCCATTACAACCGTTCCGCGGTTAGGGCCGATGCCCTCGTCGAAGAGCTGTCGGAGACAGGCATTCGCGCCGTCGCTGTTCATGCCAATCTTGGTGTGCCGCAGGATCTGGATACACTCGTCCTGCGGGCCTGTATGCAATTAGGTGAGCCTGTCACGGTTTTGATAAACAATGCCTCCACATTCTCACCGGACGCAGCCACAGATTTTACGCGCGGCACATTTGATCATCATATGAACGTCAATCTGTATGCCGGGATCCGGCTGGCCCGTTGCATGGCGCAAAATCTGCCTGATGACATGCACGGGAACATTATCAATATGATTGATCAGCTGGTGTTGAAGCCCGGGCCGGATTATTTCACTTACAGTCTGTCCAAAGCCGGACTGTTCTGGGCAACAAAAACCCTGGCACAATCCCTGGCCCCGCGCATCCGCGTCAATGCCGTCGGACCGGGACCGACCCTTAAAAACCTGCATCAGACTGACCGTGAATTTGACGCGGAAAAATCGTCTACACTTCTGGGCCTGGGTTCCCCGCCGGACGGTCTTTTGCAGGCTGTACTCTATCTTCTTTCTGCGGAGTCGGTCACGGGGCAGATGATTGCCGTCGATGGCGGTCAGCATCTGGGCTATTAATATGGTCAAAAATTCCGTTTTTCGCCGAATCCGGTCCGAGGAAAAATCCGCGACCCGAATTTTTGTGCGCGGCTTGTCCGTCCAGGCGTCTATCGGCGTTCATCCGCATGAGCATGAAGAGACGCAGTCCGTGATTATTGATATCGAGCTGGATCTGGGCGATGTGCCCGCTCCGGATGAAGACCGTCTGGCCGAGACATTTGATTACGCCCTTGTTGCCGATAACGCCGAACGCATCGCGCAGGAAGCCCATGTGCAACTCGTCGAAACTCTCGCCGACAGAATTACCCGCTGGGCGCTGGACGCGGATGGGCGGGTTCAGGCCTGCGCCGTGCGTATTGCGAAACCGCAGGCACTGTTGAAGGCGGACGCTGCGGGTGTGGAAATCATCCGGCGCCGGGGGTAATCCGGATCCCGGACCGTTGATCAGGATAATTTCACATTACCGCAGATGGACTACGGGCCCGGCACACTGCCGACGACGACAACGCAGGGCCCGCATTGGGGGCGACGGCATCACCTGCGGAGACAGGATCAAGGGGTGTAAGTGTTGACTTTGCCAAAGGAACTTGGCCTCCCGACCGGGTTCGTGTCAGTAAAACGGGTCAGGATTAGAATTCGATATCAGCACCGATGTAGAACAGGCGTCCACGCGGGTCATGAATTTTTGAGTCAAAACCGCCATTCGTAAAAACCTGCGGCGGATCTTCGTCCGTTGCATTGATGACACCAGCCGTAAGCGCAACCCCTTCCTCCAGGCCACCTATGAACTGGCCGACGGCAAGCCTGTATTGCGCATCAAATGTCGTATGCGCATCAACTTTTCTACCGTCCTCTTCTCCCATGACTTCCTGATCATCATCATAGCCTGAAATATGACGGGCAAATGCATTCACCTCATGTGCACCGTGACGCCATGCAAATCCGGCGTTCAGGCGAAGCTCGGGCACGGATGTTCCGAAGTTTTCGAAGTTCCGGTTTCCGGCTCCATCGACTTCCCCGGCCTGCGGGTCATTCAAATCATATGAAAGAACATATGTCCCGCCGACAAACGGAACCAACCGGCCGAATTCCGTTTCAAGGCCGTAACGAACGTCGAAGTCGACACCGCTTGTTTTAACAGATGACGCGTTCACATATTTCTTGTTCACGCGAACAATCGTACCCGTCATCGGATCACCGGCGCGTACGACCCGGTCTGGATCCTGCGGGAACGCATTGATTACAGCCTGCGTGTTTTCAGCGATAATCACATTTTGAAAATCAAAATTGAAATAATCAACATTTATTTCCAGCCCGTTACCCGAATCAAATGTTGTTCCAAGATTGAGGGCTGTTGATTCCTCCGGTGTCAGATCGGCACTGCCCGTTGTGCGACCCGCGACGAAGGCAGGCGTACCGGGAATGACCGGATCCGTTACCTGTTCGAGAACAGTTGCCTGTCCATTTTTCTGATAGACTGTCGGACTGCGGAAAGATGTGGAGAGTGAACCCCGCAGGGACCAAGTGTCTGTCGGTTGATACAATATGGCGACTTTCGGATCAATCGTGTTGCCGATGGCACCGTAATCCTCAAATCGCAGCGCGGCCTGGGCTTCGAGTCTGTCGCCGAGCGGAACAATCATTTCGGCAAAAAGGGCGATTATGTCCTGGTCCCCGTCAAAGTCCTGTTCACCAATGAGGAAACCAAAATCATCCCTGTTGGAGATTTCGTCAAATTTTGCATCATATTCCTCGCTGCGAAACTGGCCGCCCACAGCCGCAGCGATACCCTCACCGAACTGTCTGGATATGACAGCCTCCACAACGTAGAGGGTCGAGGTTGTATCGCGTGTCTGGGTTCCGATAATGTAATCAAGAATTTCAGGACTGTTTGGCGCATCCCTGAAGGATGAAGAGAATGGATTGTAAAAACCGCCGGGGCCGCCGTTATCGGCACAGGTCCCTGACAGGGCGCATCTAAAGCGGCTCGTAACCGTATCCTGAGTCCGGACCACATAGTTGTTTTGACCCGTCGTGAACGAGAGCCGCCAGTCATGGCCACCGCCAAACGTACCCTCAAGCTGTGTTGAAAACCTCCAGGTCTCCGAGGTCGTCAGGTTTGGGGAGACATCTCCGCCATTCCCGATAGCCCGACCGAAAAAGACTGCCCCATTCGGGGCCAGCACTGCCAGAACCGGATCGTAATCGGGATGATCCGGCCGCACAACAGCTGTCTGCAGAAACGGGAATGTCGGGGAATTACCACGAATAGCTTCATTGTCGGCATAGGTAAACCCGGCCGTCCAGGACACATTATCCGAAACGTCATAGCCGACTTGCAGCAAACCGGTCAGACGCTCCTCTTCTGCAATCAGGTTATAGTATTCACCAAAATCAAACCCACAAAAACCGATATCAAGCGGAATACCCAAAGCCGAACCGGGAGCCAGAACCTCCGGAATGCCGCCGACAGATTCACACCCGGGATCTATAAGCGGCCTTCCCTGCAGCCGCCCGTCGGTGATTGCGAAAAAAGCGCCCGGATTTCCGAGCCTGGAGGTATCGTCCTGTATCCGCGAAAGACGCTTTTCCCCGGTCGTCAACGGTGAACGATCCGTATAACTGATCGCACCCATGATATTGCCCCGGTCGAAGTTCCTGCCGACCATCGCCTGAAGCATATATTCGTCGGAATCGAAACCGTCTACGGTTTGATAATTTGCGTTGATTTTGACGCCGTCATAATCGTCATACGTCATAAAGTTGACCACACCCGCAACCGCGTCGGATCCGTAGGTAGCCGAAGCACCGTCTTTCAAAATTTCGAGGTTTTCGACGGCAATCAATGGGACAAGCGACGCCGTGTCCACGAACTGGGAACCGTTATTTGTCAAAGCCGCCGTCAATACCTGCCGACGTCCGTTCAAGAGCACCAGTGTCGACTGAACGCCAAGACCCCGAAGGTTGATGTTTGAGGTCCCCGTCGTCAGGTTTTGTGTAAATGCGTCAGGGTGGTTCTCCGTTCCCGTATTGATTGTTAGCGTTTGTGTCAGATCGGCAATACTTTTGGCACCGGTCACCCCGATTTCAGCCTCACCCAGGATCGTGACAGGAGAGGGCCTGTCCGCCTGCGGTTGCCGTTTTATCAACGTACCCACTGTAATCACTTCGTCGACTGCGCTTTCCTGGGCATTGGCGACAGGCACCTGACCTGTCGCGACCAATATCAACGAAGTTGCAACGGTAAACATATACCCGATAAATTTCATCTGGCGGATCCTCACGGCATCAATTTGTCTGGAATAACACAGTACTGTACATGTATCTACCCATTCTGCCAGCAAACCAAGGACCCGCGGAGCATGTTTTTGTTCACATGTGGCATATATGCAACGGGCGAAAACGGCCCTGTTTTTTAACCTGAAATCGGCTAGAACACGCGGCAATGTCAGAGACACGGCCAGCATATCAGAGAGGCAGCGGGGCGGCCTTTGCTTCCAGGATAGAGCGGGACTGCGCCCACCGCGCCAAGAGTCGCTCACTCAAGCCTCTGCGCCATATCTGGCCGTTTATTGCGCACTATCCACTGTGGCTGGGGCTATTCCTTCTGTTTCTGTTTTTATCCTCAATCGCAACATTGATAATTCCGACGATTGCCCGATTGATCGTGGACTGCGGTTTTGCGGGATCATCAGCCGTGCAACCGGATTTCTGCACACGCATCGATGTATCCGGTGCCGGAGACCTGACATCCTATTTTCGCATCGCCCTTGTTTTTGCGTTGGTCTATTCTGTTGTCGGGCCCCTGCGGGCGTTTTTCATCACAACCCTGGGCCAACGGGTCATCGCGGATATTCGCAGCACAGTCTATTCGCATTTGCTGACTCTCTCGCCCGCCTATTTTGAACGCATGCGCACTGGCGAAGTTCTGTCCCGCCTGACCACCGACACGACACTTATCGAGACTGTCGTGACCGGATCAATTTCTTTCGGTATTCGTGCCGTGGCCATTGCGCTGGGCGCAGTGATCATGATGTTTGTCACGAATTGGAAAATGGCGCTGATGGTGCTCGCCATCGGACCTCTGATCATTATCCCTGTCATTGTTTTCGGACGGATGATCCGCAATCTTTCCCGCGACGGACAGGACAGTCTGGCTGATGCCTCCGCTCGCGCGGGCGAGTCACTCCCGGCCATTGAAACCGTGCAGGCCTTCAACCGCGAATCATATGAAAACTCTGTTTTTACCGGGATCGTCAACGCGACTTTCGACATTCACCGCAAACGCATCTTTGTCCGCACAATCCTGTCGACCCTCATTTTTGCGGTCGCCCTGTGCGCCGTGATCGGTATTTTGTGGTACGGCGCGATACAGGTGAATACCGGGCAGATGACCGGCGGGGACATATTGCAATTCACGCTTTATGCCTTCCTGGTTCTATCCAATCTCGGCTTCCTGACCGAAACATGGACAAATCTGCTGCGCGCCTCCGGGGCCTCGGAACGCCTGGTCGATATATTGCAGGCCACGCCGACGATTATCGCACCCGCTAACCCGAAAGTACCGGAAACAGCATCGCTGATTGAATTTGAGACGGTCGGTTTTTCCTACCCGTCACGCCCGGATGATGCGGTTATCGACAATTTGAATTTCACCATTCATGCAGGCGAAACAGTCGCGATTGTCGGCCCGTCGGGCGCGGGTAAATCGACGCTGTTTCAGTTGATGTTGCGCTTTTACGATGTACAAACCGGTCAAATCAAACTTGGCCACGTTCCCATCCGCGACATGGACCCCGCTGCGCTTCGCTCACACTTTGCCATTGTGCAGCAGGCGACACCGCTGTTTTCCGGTTCCGCCATGGACAATGTCCGCTACGGCCGACTTGACGCATCAGATGAAGAAGTCATCGCCGCCGCCAGGGACGCCTTCGCACATGATTTTATCGTGAAGCTGCCAGACGGCTATGACACCGATCTGGGTGAGCGTGCAACAACCCTGTCCGGCGGGCAAAGACAACGCATCGCTATCGCCCGCGCCATTTTACACGACGCGCCGATACTGCTGCTGGATGAAGCGACCAGCGCACTGGACGCGGAGAGCGAACGCACCGTCCAGACAGCGTTTGAAAAACTTTCGAAGAACCGCACGACAATCATCATCGCCCACAGGCTGGCGACTGTGAAAAAAGCGGACCGGATTATTGTGATGGACGAAGGACGAATCGTCGGCGAAGGGACGCACGACGACCTGATCAGGCAGGACGGGATTTACGCCCGTCTCGCAGAATTACAGTTTACCTGACCGGCTTGATTACCCGCCAAACAGGAAAACCATCAGGAAGATCATGACGGATACAATCAGATCCTTGATATTGTTCAAAAGTGACACGCATCTCTCCTATGCGCATATACATAGTCCTGATTTCCGGAATCGAAAGTTATATTCAGCCCATAATTGTCAAATATTCGTGATTATCTGCGGTCAGTCATAAAATTTTGCCACTTCGTCAAGGGCGGCTCTGTCAGCATAGAGGTTGTTCACCGCAGAGTCCGGATTGCCATAGCCCATGGACATGCCGACCAGTACCTCCTCCCCGTCAGGAATATTGAGCATTTCGTGGCACACGGATGTCCAGTTCCGCCACCATCCCTGCGGGGCTGTATGCAGGCCCTGCTCGCGCGCGAGCAGCATCAGGCTTTGCAACATGATCCCGATGTCCATATACTGCGGCATATTGAGGCGCTTGTCACCGGTCACGATAATACCGACAGGGGCTCCGAAGAACCTGGAATTCTGCGCCAGCCAGGTCAAGCGTCCCATCCTGTTACCCCGTGGAATGCCGAGCAGAGCATACATGTCCTCGCCGAGCTTGTAACGCCAACTCCGCTGCGGCTCCCACAGCGGGGACGGGTAGGCGGGATAGGTTGGCGCTTCAACCTTGCCGGATCGCGTGCGCCCCGTTGCGCGCTTTTTGAATTCAGCCAGCGTGTCACCTGTCATCACATGAAGTTTCCACGGCTGAAGATTTCCGCCGGAGGGGCTGCGTAACGCCGTCGTGAGGATGCGTTTTAATATCTCGTCCGGCACAGGCTTATGGAGAAAATCCCGTACAGTGATACGCGTGTTGAGCGCCCCGGTTACGCTTGGGGTCTTGTCGGTATTGAGCGGCATGCGGATTCCATGATGGTGCAGTGCTTGAACGGGCTTGGCTTACGTGGCCGGAATTTGAGGAATCAAGTCCCGTTTTCAAGGGTCGCAGTTTCGCCCGGACAATTTTGCCAATCCGGCGATGGCTTAAAGTTCCAGCCTGTCTCTGAGAACCCTGTTCACAGCCTGCGGATTGGCCTTGCCTTGTGAGGCTTTCATGACCTGCCCGACAAAAAAGCCGAGAATTTTGGGGTTATTTTTGACATTTTGAGCCTGTTGCGGGTGTGCCGCAATAGCATCATCGACCAGCTTCTCAATGGCTGCCGTGTCAGTGACCTGTTTGAGGCCCTCTCTACCGATGATTTCATCAGCCGTCCCACCGCTCCGGAACATTTTGTCAAAGACAGTTTTAGCGATTTTGCCGGAAATGGTGTTGTCCGCAATCCGGTCCAGCAGGGCACCCAGCGCCCCGGCGCTGACAGGGGAATCGGAGAAGTCCAACCCGGCCCTGTTCAGGGCGCCGAACAGGTCGCCTATCATCCAGTTTGCCGCAATTTTGGCATCTCTCCCCTTTGCCAACACCTCAAAATAATCACCCACCCCCCTGTCGACCGTCAGCACATCTGCGTCATAGGCCCTGATGCCGTAATCCCGGATAAATCGGGCCTTGCGGGCATCGGGCAATTCCGGAAGGCCTGCCCTGATTTTGTCGACAAAACTCTGCTCAAGTTTGAGAGGCAAGAGGTCCGGGTCGGGGAAATAGCGGTAGTCATGGGCTTCCTCCTTGGAACGCATGGAGCGGGTCTCGCCCCTGTTTGCGTCAAACAGGCGGGTTTCCTGCCCGACGATCCCGCCTGCTTCAATGATGCTGATCTGGCGCCGCGCTTCATGATTGACAGCCTGACGAATGAAGCGCATGGAATTGACATTCTTGATTTCACACCGTGTGCCCAATTCCCCGCCCGGACGACGCACGGAGACATTCACATCGGCGCGAAGATTGCCCTTTTCCATATCCCCGTCACAGGTGCCGAGGGCGCGTAGAATTGCGCGCAGCTTTTCCATATAGGCCGAAGCCTCTCCCGGTGAGCGTAGATCGGGTTTGGAGACAATCTCCATCAGGGCTACGCCCGAGCGGTTCAAATCCACATAGGTTTCATCCGGGGAAAGATCGTGGATAGATTTTCCCGCGTCCTGTTCGAGGTGGAGCCGTTCAATGCCGACCACAATCACCTGGCCGCCTTCGGGTTCAATGGATATCTCCCCCTCGCCGACAATCGGGTGCTCATACTGGGAAATCTGATAGCCTTGCGGCAGGTCAACATAGAAATAATGCTTGCGGTCAAAGCGGGAGACCGGATTGATCCTTGCATTCAGGCCCAGTCCGGTGCGCACCGCCTGCTCAACGCAGACTTCATTGACGACAGGCAACATGCCCGGCATTCCCGCATCAATGAGGCTGACCTGACTGTTGGGCTCTGCACCGAACCCTGTCGCGGCTCCGGAAAACAGTTTTGATTGTGATACAACCTGCGCATGGACTTCCATGCCGATAACAACCTCCCAATCACCAGTGTCGGACCTTATCAGGTCTTTTGCGTCTGCAACGCGCTCTGCCGTAAACATCCGTTTTTTCTCTTTGCCTGAATCCCGTGTCAATAAACCATGGTTTTCACAGCCACCACTTCTCCGGTTTGGCCGTAAAGTCCGCGGCCTGTTCCAACGCGCCCGCGCAGGCAAAAACCGTGTCTTCGTCGAGCGCCCTGCCGATGATTTGCAAACCAAGCGGTAATCCGTCCTGATCGAGTCCCGCCGGAACACTGATCCCCGGAAGACCCGCAAGGCTGGCTGTCACCGTGAAAATATCATTCAGATACATCGTCACCGGGTCATTGAGTTGACGGCCGATCTCGAACGGGGCGCCGGGGCATGTCGGGGTTAGCAGAGCATCGCATACCTCCCAGGCGTTTCTAAAATCTTCGGATATGCGCGTGCGGACTTTCTGCGCATGGAGGTAATAGGCGTCATAATATCCGGCGGAGAGCACATAGGTGCCGATCATGATGCGTCGCTGCACTTCGGCACCAAAGCCGTACGCCCGTGTGCGCTCATAGGTATCAATCAGGTTTTCGCCCTCAACCCGCGCACCGTAACGCATCCCGTCATAGCGGGCCAAATTGGATGAGGCTTCCGCGGGCGCGATAATATAGTAGGCCGGAAGCGCATATTTTGTGTGCGGCAGGGACACAGGCACAATCCCGACCCCCGCGTCTTTCATCCACTCTATCCCCTGATCCCACAGTGACTGAATCTCCGTCGGCATGGCATCAACCGTATATTCTTTCGGGATACCGATTCTCAGGCCCTTGACGGATGTTTCGCAGGCATCCACCCAGTTGCCGTTATCGACATTCAGCGAGGTCGAGTCTTTCGGATCATACCCGGCCATGGAATCCAGCAATATGGCGCTGTCCTTAACTGTCTTGGCAATCGCCCCCGCCTGATCCAGTGAGCTGGCGAAGGCGATAATGCCCCAGCGGGAACAACGCCCATAGGTCGGCTTGATACCGACTGTTCCCGTGAAACCGGCGGGTTGGCGGATAGAGCCGCCCGTATCCGTGGCTGTGGCGCCGAGACACATATCCGCTGCAACAGCTGCAGCGGAACCGCCGGATGATCCGCCGGGGACGAGTCTGTTATGTTTTTTCCACGGATTGACGACACTGCCGTATGCCGAGGTTTCACTGGAGGAGCCCATGGCAAATTCGTCCATGTTCAATTTACCGAGCATAATCATACCCTCGGCCTTCATATTGGCCGTCACTGTAGATTCGTATGGCGGTGTGAAGTTGCCGAGAATTCTGGACGCGGCCGTTGTTTTGATTCCTTCGGTACAGAACAGGTCCTTGACCCCCAGGGGCGCCCCCTCAAGCTTTCCGGCCTCGCCGCCGGACTCTTTGACAGAAGCCCGGCGTGCATCTGATGCTTTGGCCTGCTCCAGTGCCTGCTCAAACGTCGCGGTGATGAACGCGTTCAAATCCCTGCCCCGTTCGCAGGCCCGGATATGGGCTTCGGTGATCTCCCCGGACGTGAAATCCCCCGCGGCCATGCCTTCAAGGGCGGCTTCCAGCGTTAATTGCGTCAGGTCAGTCATGATTTACTTCACAGACCTTGGCACAACATAAAACCCGCCTTCAGCCTTGGGCGCATTTGCAAGGACAACATCGCGCCTGCCTCCGTCCGTGATGTCGTCCCGACGTAACGGTGCATCCATGTCCACGGTGGATGTCATGGGCGCGACACTCTCAACATCAACCTCGTTTAACTGTTCAATCCAGCCCATGATACTGTTGAGTTCCGATGCCAGATCATCCAGGCGCCCGTGACCAGGCGCACTCCCGTCTCCCTCGTAAAGATGGGAAAGCCGCGCAATTTTCCTGACTGTATCCATCGTGATCGGATCACGCATTCCGGGCTCCTGTAATTTATCCGGACGGGTAAGGTACCCGTCGCCGGGCAAGTGGGGGTTTGCAACTTTTCAATATAATGGTAAAAAGAGGAGTGGACAAGAAACATACACACATCACACCCTTCGACGATGTGGCGAGTCCGTCAATGCCCAAAACCGGCAATGGATTGACCCGCTGGATCGGGCGTAGAATTATGCAGGGCATGGGCTGGACGTTTCGGGGCAAACTGCCTGACGAGCCCAGAGTCATTTTTGTTGGAGCCCCGCATACATCAAGCCGGGATTCGATACTGGCGGTTTCCGCAATGATGTCGGTCGGTTTGAAATGCTCCTGGATGATGAAAAAAGAAGCCTTTTTCTGGCCGTTTGGCGGTTTGTGGAAAATACTGGGCGGCATTCCGGTTGATCGCTCAAGAAAGGGTGGTCTGACCGGGCAAATGGTCGCATGGTTCACAGCCGATGACAAGGCTTGGCTGGGTATCACCCCTGCAGGAACACGAAGAAAGGTTGAGAGTTTCAAAAAAGGTTATTTACGCATAGCCTATGCCGCCAATGTGCCGGTCTTTCTCGTCGGAATAAACTCCCCCACAAAGGAAGTCGTACTGGATCGGATCTGGCCGCTGACAGGCGATGCCGACACGGATAATGCCGATATCAAAGGCTATTTCGATAGAAACTACACAGGCATCAGGCCCAACCATCGGGCATGAGTTGTTCTATCCCGGTCCGCATATGTCCCTTGAGATTTTGCGTACAGGCAATGAGCTGTGATCCTTGACGCCATCGCGCTGTCGCCACTTCCAGACGGCCTGTTCCGTGGTGCCGCGGAGCTCTGCCGGAACCCGGGCGGTCTTCCTATGCCTTTTACTCAAGGCTTGCCTGAATGGCCGCCCGCACCTTGGGTGTCGTCGTTGCCCGGCTATGAAGTTTGATCAGCATGTTTGTCTCCCGCCGTTCGCCTTGATCATAACACATCCTGCCATAAAAAACACCGACCGGGGAGGGTTTATATAACCATCCGGGATGGGACAGCTAACCCGCTCAAGCCGTTCGTACAAGTCAAACAGGCCGTGTTGTGTCACACAAAACAGCAATCACGCTTCACACTAAAAAGCCAAAAATTATTGGAGGTGTCCAGCTTCTCAACTCCCAGCTTCTCAACTCCCGGACACATAAATCCGGCTACCCGCCTTTTTGAATGTGTCCGACATGACTTTCATACCTTTTTCCACCTCGATATTGAGCGCTTTTCTTTCATCATCACTCAATCCTTTCGCGTAATCGCGCACGCTTCGGGTGATTTCCATGGAGCAGAATTTCGGCCCGCACATGGAGCAGAAATGCGCGACTTTGTGTGCTTCCCTGGGCAGGGTCAGGTCGTGGAAATCGCGGGCGGTTTCCGGGTCAAGGCCTAAGTTAAACTGATCTTCCCAGCGGAATTCGAATCTCGCCCGACTGAGTGCATCGTCGCGGATCTGCGCAGCCGGATGGCCTTTGGCGAGGTCAGCGGCGTGGGCAGCGAGCCTGTAGGTAATGACGCCGACCTTGACATCATCACGGTCGGGCAGGCCCAGATGCTCCTTTGGCGTAACATAGCACAGCATGGCCGTACCGAACCAGCCGATCATGGCCGCGCCGATGCCGCTTGTAATATGGTCATAACCCGGCGCGATGTCGGTGGTCAGAGGGCCAAGCGTATAGAAAGGCGCTTCACCGCATTCGCGCAGCTGTTTGTCCATATTGACCTTGATCTTGTGCATGGGCACATGGCCGGGGCCTTCAATCATGACCTGGCAACCTTTGGTATGGGCGATTTTTGTCAGCTCGCCCAAGGTCTCCAGTTCGGCAAACTGCGCACGGTCATTGGCATCGGCTATGGCACCGGGGCGCAGGCCGTCGCCGAGGCTGAAGCTCACATCATAGATCCGCATGATGTCACAAATGTCTTCAAAACGGGTGTAGAGGAAGCTCTCCCTGTGATGGGCGAGCATCCATTTGGCCATGATTGAGCCGCCGCGAGAGACAATCCCGCAGACACGTTCGGCGGTCAGGTGAATATAGGCAAGACGCACGCCCGCATGAATGGTGAAGTAATCCACGCCCTGCTCGCATTGCTCAATCAGCGTGTCACGGTAGACCTCCCATGTCAGATCCTCGGCCACACCGTTGACTTTTTCCAGTGCCTGATAGATCGGTACCGTCCCGATAGGTACAGGTGAGTTGCGGATAATCCACTCGCGTGTATTATGGATGTTCCGGCCTGTGGAAAGGTCCATCACATTATCCGCACCCCAGCGCGTGGCCCAGACCATTTTGTCAACCTCTTCCTCAACAGAAGACGCCACGGCGGAGTTGCCGATATTGGCATTGATTTTGACAAGAAAATTGCGGCCGATGATCTGCGGCTCAAGCTCCGGGTGGTTGATATTGGCCGGAATGATCGCGCGCCCCCTGGCGATTTCATCACGGACAAATTCAGGCGTAATGAATTCGGGAATATCCGCACCAAAACTTTCGCCGTCGGCAACTGTATCGGCAGCGTTGTCGAGCATGGTCTGCCGCCCGAGGTTTTCGCGTTCGGCCACATAGATCATTTCCCTGGTGATGATACCGGCTTTGGCAAATTCATACTGGGTGACCCTTTGGCCGGACTTGCCGCGCAAGGGCATGTTGCGGATCGGAAATTCCCGGGCAAGATATTTGCCTGTAGCCCCGCCATTGTCCTCGGGCCTGACCTCCCGGCCTTCATATTCCTCCACGCCGCCGCGCTGCAATATCCACCCCTTGCGATGCCGGAGCAGGCCTTTTTCCACATCAATCCCGACATTTGGATCAGAGTAAGGCCCGGATGTGTCATAGACCGGAATATCCGGCTCATTGGCCGATGGATGCAAATGTATGAGCCGCCGCGGCACGCGCAAATCCGGCGCGGCCCTGGGGGAAGTATAATCCTTGGTCGAAGACCGTAACGGCCCGGTCGTGACCGTCGGTGTTTTGAACTGTGACTGATCCGGAATTGTGTTCATTGTTCCATCCTTTGCTAATTCTTGTGATCCTGCCAAATTCGCGGGCAAAAAATCCTCCCATATCCGGATCGCATTTTGGGAGCGAAACACGGAAGGTCAGTCTTTTTCGAATTTCGCGCGACACATTCGGGCATCGCAAGGGTCGGGGAAAAAAATGAGACCCGCCTGCCCACCTGCCACAGGCCGCAAACCGCATAGGTCGTCCAAAGTGCGGTCATTGCAAAAACCCCAATTCCCGCTGTAGCTTTTTTGTCAATTTCGCCCGCATCAAACGGTGCGAATTTTCAATATAATCGTTCAATTCCCTATCTGATATCCCTTCATTGTGACCATTCCACTGAATCCAGGTCATACCGCGGGAAGAAAGATAGGGCGCGGGCCGACATCCGGGCGTGTCTTTGAGGAATGCAAACGCAACTTCAGAACAATGAAAACTCACGCAAAAGACTTTCTGATCGTCTTTGGCGCGGCGCCACCCGCCGATCACAAAAACCTTGTTTTTTCCGACTTCGGGCAGGCCGACCTTCCATACATCGGCGCCACCCCACTGCACTACGTGATGGGTGTGGGGGAGTGCGACGCAAAAACTGTTGAATTTGTCCTGTGTCAATTCTGTATTCCGTCCCTACGCGGGCTTCAATCCGATCAAGTTCAAAGGGTGCGTCTCAACCCGCAATGGTCCTGGCCGGAGCGGGCGCTCCCCGGATGCCGTCCCTGTATGCGCGCCCCGAAGAATGAATGCAAGCCCGAATAACGGGACGGGCTGGCCTGTCTAGCCGGGTCTGAACTTTCGCGCCAGGTTCAGCGCAGGTTTTTCTACAAGGCGGTAGACGATCAGCGAGAAGATAATGCTGGCGCTTATGCCGACAATCGCAAACAGGACATTGTCGATCATGCCGGGGCCGGTGAATTGCAGGGACTCCGGTAAATGGGTACTTGCTCCCGACCAAGCCATAATCAGGCCCCGAAGCACAAATATGTGTGATAAATAAAGGGAATAGGAAGCATCACCAATCGCGCCCGTCCATTTGGGTAAACATATCCGGCCCGAGCACTCCAGGGTAACCAGCCCCCACATCAGACCCGCGCAGGGGAGTGTATAAACCAGCACACGGTGCCATGTCAGATGCGGCGACATCACATCAATGCCGATGAAAAGAGCCAGGGCGAGGGCCAGTCCTGAAATGACTGTAACGGGGACAGCCGGAATTTTGACCGGCTTGATTACCAAATAGCCGATCAGCGCACCTGCGAGAAATTCCAGCGCCAGTGGCGAAATCAGCAACTCGAAAAATGTTGCAGACTCACGCGGCGAACCGATGGCGAATGCCATTGCAACAACAAGACCTGCCCAGACCGCCATGAACCAGGGTCTCCAACGCGCTCCAAATAATAACAGCCCTCCGAATATCACATAAAAAAACACTTCATGAACAAGCGTCCATCCCACGCTCAGGACGGGGAATGTTTTCTGCGGCAGCAGCAGAAAAGACTGAACAAGGTGTGGGCCGACCTGCCCGGGCTGGATAATTTTGGGTGAAGCGGGCTGACCGTACACAACAAGAAAATACACGGCCATGATACCGGCAAATACCCACCAAAGCGGATAAATCCGCGTAATCCGGGCATAAAAAAAGCCCAGCCAACCGGATACGGAGCGGACATAATTCCGCGTAATGTACACCATGATAAAGCCGGAAATGACAAAAAACATATCAACTCCGGCAAAACCCTGATCCCAGAATCCCGTCAGGTATCCCATCTCGGCTGCATTGTCCGGACTGACTTCCGATTGCTGAACGGCGGCGGTGTGATATAGCAGCACGAGAAAGGCGGCCAAGCCACGCAAGGCTTGGACTGATTGAAGCTTCTGCGGCCCGGGTACACCTGTCGCCTGTTTCGGCGCGGCCCGCCCGTCAGGTGTGTGCGCATTCACCATGCTGAACCTGAACTGTGTCGACATCGCAATATAAAAATATACGTCATGCAAGCGTCATATAACCGGCCCGGGCTGCGAAAACCTGCAGGGCCGTATTATACCTCAAACCCAATCCGGATTCAAACCGAAACACGGGACGATCTTTATCTCTGACGTACATCCGGGCGGCAACAAGAGTCAGGCGAAACAGCCGTGTGATTTTCCTGAACATGGTGCGTGCGAAAAACTGTTTCCGGTTGGCGATATTATTGGCGGATTGCCTTCGAAAACCCGGCTTGCAAAAGCATCAACCCGGGACATCGCTGTCCCGGTTAGTCTACTTGATCGGGACACACTGTTGATCCAGTTGTGAATCAATCAGAAGGTCATTTCAATCGGGAAGAGACAGGTACCGGTCGGGCTGTGACAGTTTTAGCCACCGTTGCATCTGACAATCGCACCAGGAATAAAGAATACAATAACAGACAAATCCAGCAGTCTAAGCGAGACATCAACCAGGTCGTCAAACAAGCTATATCTTTTTTAGACATTCCTGATCTTCATGCTGCCCATTTATGTCCGGTTCGAATACAGGGTAAATAAATCGAAAACCGAATCAAGCATGAATCATGCCGGAGGTCTTTATCGCCACAATTTATCTTCTGATATTTCCGGGCCGCATTGTTGCCCGAAACCCGGTTATCCCCCACCGGGAGGAAGCCCCGAAGAACTTGCGGATCACGGGATAGCATCAGCGTCGCGTCCCATTGCGTCGGGCACGGCAAAATCGGTGTCACGCAAATCAAGCGTATATCCCGGTGCCCCATCGGGCACCATGCGGAAGTCAGCAGCTTCATAACCGTGATCTGCACAATTTTCGCGGCCGAGGGCCGAAAATCGGGCGTCAATGATACAAAACCGCGCGGGTTGCGAAGCATTGGAAATCAGGTGCCTGTCCACACCCGGGTGTGGATCATCTTCCGCAACAGATCCCTCCTGCAATGCGAATACATGCAATTCACGGTCTGTCAGACTTTCCCGAAACATCTGGACGCAACTTCCGGACGCCACAGGCCACCACCCGCGTGACAACCAACCGCCTTTGCGAAGGTAACCTATTGCCCCCCAGACAGGCGCACTGGATCTGTTGCAAAGAGTCAGGCCGACCGTATCAACAAACTCAAGGGCGGATTGTTCCAGAATATCTATTTTTTCGGCCGCCGCCATATCCCCCGGCAACTTATTATCGTTCAGAAACCGGGTCATGGCCCGACTCGTACGACGTCCGGCAAGACCGTCAATACGTGAAATTCCATAGTTGTTGTCGCGTAATAATCTCTGCAAGCCTGCCGTGTGGACACTGTTGTAAGACGTTGGCTCCACCAGACGTGTGACAGGTTCACTCTCCGATACGCGCCTGTAGGGTCGCGCTTCCAGGCCCTGCGAGGGGCAGCCCTTGGTAACATCCGCCTGAAAATCTGTTTCTCCGACACAGAGCATGACCCGGCCTTTCCATTCGCGAATGCCGCCTTGATGCGCACGGGAACTTTCAGCGTACAGGAATCGCTGCGCATCCAGCGGTACGTCCGTATCAACACAATCTCCCGGGCGCGCCCGCAACCAGCCGCGAGGCGTTAATTGTCCATCAACGGAACTTGCAATCGCAATGCGCAGAACGAATGATGTATCATTACAGACCGACCAGTTGGACGGCGTGTCCGTGACATGGACAATCCCCGTCTCCCCGGTGTGAGCCGCACCCGCAAAAACGAACAGGACGGGCAGGAGAAAGCCGACGAGGTGTTTCATTCCCCTGTCATGTTTACTGAATGAGGGTTCCCGCGCCCTGTCCGGTAAAAAGCTCGACCAAAAGTCCGTGCGCCCGGCGACCATCCAGAATGACAACTGAACCAACGCCCCTGTTCACCGCATCCACAGCTGTCTCGATCTTGGGGATCATACCGCCCCTGGCCGTGCCGCTTGCGACGAGTTTTTTGGCTTCATCGGCGGCAAGCCGTGTCAACAGCCGCCCGTCATCGTCAAGAATGCCTTCAACATCTGTCAACAGCATCAACCTGACAGCGCCGAGGGCTGACGCAATCGCTCCCGCCGCAGTATCGGCATTGACGTTGTAACTTTCTCCGTTTGTCCCGCCGCTGATGGGGGATATAACCGGAATAAAACCGGGATCCGATGAGGCCAGCACATCAAGCAGGGCTGTATCTGTGGTCTCCGGACATCCCGTAAATCCCAAATCGTCACGCAAGGCCCTGGCCGTGATCAGCCCTGCATCCTTGCCGGAAAGACCAACACCGCGGCCTCCAGCCTTGTTGAGGGCTTGAACGAGCGACTTGTTGATTGCACCTGATAGAACCATCTCGGCGATGGCGACGGTTTCCGGGCCCGACACGCGCAGACCATCGACAAATTCGGACTCAATGCCAAGCCGTTTCAGCATGCGCCCGATTTGTGATCCGCCCCCATGCACAATAACAGGATTAATCCCGACCTGCTTGAGCAGCACAATGTCGGCGGCGAAACTGTCCGTCAGCTCACGACTGCCCATGGCGTGACCCCCGAACTTGACCACGATTGTGCGTCCGGCATACAGCTGGATGAACGGCAAGGCCTCGGACAAGATCCGGGCACTGTTCCACGCGGTTTCAGTTTCGCGTTCTTCCGACATTCCCGCCTTACATCCGATGAGAGACAGAGAGGACCAGTCTTTGTGGCCTGGGCGGCCGGTTAAAGTATAAACACTATCTTACTTCTTCTATCTTCTCAATCTTTAATCCATAAGAAGCTGCCGCAGAATCACTAGTATCTACATATACCTTAAGCATTTCAATAAAATACTCTTCTAATACTTTCCATACTCTAGTCCAAGGAGACATTTCCCTCTTATATTTTCCTAAAGTAGGTCCGATATGAAGCCATGAAGTATTTATCATTTGATGAGTATAGGGGTCTATATCACTAATGTTAGCAATTATATGCTCAAACCTTTCGATTGTCAATTTCTCTGCATCTCTAATTTTACCCTCACGAATAAAAGTATCAAATTGCTTGGCATATATCTCATGCAGATCAAATTCAGATTTGGTAGTCATTATATAACCTTTCCATAATTCGGCATCATTGCCTTGCTAACAGATAGGTAGGTAATTTTGCCGAAATTACAAGGGGTTTCCCAAATGATCCGGCAGGGCCAAGGTGGCAATCCCGGCTTTGAGCACATCGAGCCCGGCGTTTTTCGTCGATGATGTCTGTATGATATGCGGGAAAGCGGCCGGGCGTTTGGCAATGTGCTTTTGTGTCCTGTCCGTGACTTCGACAAGCCCGGCGTTTTTGATCTTGTCGATTTTGGTCAGGACAATCTGGTAGGTGACGGCCGCTGCGTCCAGCATGGTCATGATCTCATGGTCCGGGTTTTTCAAACCATGGCGGGAGTCAACAAGCAGGAATATACGTCTGAGGGGTGCGCGCCCGGCCAGATAGGCGCGGGTCAGTTCTGTCCAGCGGACTATGTCAACCCTGGATGCTCGCGCATAGCCATAACCGGGCAGGTCAACCAGATGAATGCGGTCATCGGCAATAAAGAAGTTTAACGCCCGCGTTCGACCCGGCGTGTTCGAGGCCCGTGCCAGACCCTTACGTCCGGTCAGCGCATTAATCAGACTTGATTTGCCGACATTGGAACGCCCGGCAAAGCAGATTTCAGGCAGGTCGGTTACGGGCAATCCATCCACTGAAACAACGCTACGGACAAACCTGACAGGACGGGCAAAAAGAAGCCGCCCGGCCTCAAAGCGGGTTTTATCTTCGATTCCGTTCAAACTAACCGTTCGCCGCTTTCTCGCCTTTGCCGCGAAGGCGGCGGAAAAAAGCATCAAACGGCGTATCAACATTGAATTTGCGCGTGATGTAATATTGCTGCGCAAACGACAGTACATTGTTCCAGACCCAATAGATGAGTAGACCGGCCGCAAACGGTGCCAGGACGAACATGAAAATCCACGGCATGAATTTGAATATCTTCGCCTGTATTTCGGCCATTTCTCCCCCGGTGGAAGGTGGCGGTGTCAGCAGGTACATGGCGGCCATGGTCGCGCCATAGAGAAAGGCCAGCGGGCCGATTGCAAAAAATCCGAGAAGGTTTTCAGGCACGCCGGTCCACGGGAGGAGGCCAAACCCGTTCAAAACGGAAAGCGGATCACGGGCTGACAAATCCTGAATATAGCCGAAAAACGGTGCGTGGCGCAGTTCAACATTGATAAATACAGTTTTATATAGGGCAAAGAAGATAATGATCGTCGGAATAATCGGCAGGCACCCCGCAGCCGGATTGACATTTTCCTTGCGGTAAAGCCCCATCATTTCCTGTCGCAGACGCGTGGGATCATCTTTGTACAGGCCCTGTATTTTCTTGAGTTTGGGCTGCACCTTTTTCATTTTGGCCTGCATTTCATACTGTTTGTTGAACAGCGGAAAGAGCAGAATCTTGATGATTAGCGTCAGCGCCATAATCGCGATGCCGTAATTGCCGAAAAACGCACCCATTTTCGAGAGCGCCCAGCTCATCGGACGGGTCAGGATACGCAAAAATCCCCAATCAATTGCCCGCTCCATCTGGGCGATGCCAAGGTTTTTTTCATAGGACGAAAGCACGTCCCGATCCTTGGCCCCGGCAAACACATAGCCGACCGACTCGATTGCCGCGCCCGGCGTCAGCGTGACGGGATCAAGGGCGTAGGTCGCCTCATAAATTTCCTGATCATTGATATTGCGATAGGCAAAGTTGACCGTCATGGGCCGCTGCTGCGGTGCAATTGCCGCCATCAGCCAGTATTTATCGGTTAGACCGACCCATCCGGACAGGCCCCGTTCCTCAACGATACGCTTCTTGACGACACTCTTGTATTTCCGGTCAAACAGCCTGTTATCAATTATGGAAATCGGGCCTTCCTGCAATATGAAAAAATTGGTCAGATCATCCGGCAGGCCGTGCTGGCGTGAGGCCCCCCTACGTACCAGTGAAATTTCCGTGTTGCCGGTGTTGGAGACCCTGTCAGCCAATGTAATCAGATACCGGTCATCGACTGTTATTGTGCGTTCAACGGCAAACCCCTCACCTTCATATTGCAGGACGACCGGGTTGTCAGGTGTCAGGGTATTCCCGGACACCAGCGCCCAGGCTGTCTCTGTGCCGCTGCCTTCGCCGCGCACCCAGTTATCAAAACTGTAGGCGGCTTTTTCCACCCCTTCGGGTGTGGAAACAATGACGTTCGGGCTGTCCCTGTCCAGGGTCTGTCTGTAATTTTTCAGCTTGATGTCATCAAAGCGGGATCCCCGAACCCGAAATGAGCCGGACAGTGACGGCGTGTCAATTTTAATGCGCTGTGCGGAATTAATAACGGTATCCCGGGGTTGTAAAACCACTTGGGGAGTGCGCGGTGCGCTTGCGGCCCCTTCCTGTTCCAGGCGCACCTGTTCCCGTGCCTGCTCGTTCATGGGGCGACCGACAAAATACCAGTATCCGATCAACACCAATGTCGATAATGCAATCGCGGCAAGAAAATTTTTTTGATCTTCCATAGCAGGACTTCTGGCTCTTTTGCCCGTGTTTTGCCTACGCAGAGGCGCGGGATTGTCTGGCGAGGGTTATGAGGGCTTTTTTCGTATCGTCAAGCAGGTCCTGATAATGACAACCCGGCGTATCGGCTCTGGCAATGAACACATAATCGTGTCCTGCAAGGCCAAACCCGGGCACGAGGGCACGGGCGGTTTCGCGAAGGCGACGCTTGGCGCGGTTGCGGGTAGTGGCGTTACCTATTTTCCGGGTCGCCGTAAATCCAACGCGGATGGATGTATGCTCCGGATTGGCCCGCATCTGTATGAGCAAGGTTTTTTGCACACTGCAGTAGCCGCCCCGCACAAACAGAAATTCGGAGCGTTTCCTCAACTTCCCGGGTTTCAAGTGTCGCCTTGCACCGTCCATGCGGACGCCTGTTACAAGATTTAAGCAGACAGGACCTTGCGACCTTTGGCACGACGACGGGCCAGAATCCGGCGACCGGATTTCGTCGCCATGCGGGCGCGGAAACCGTGACGGCGCTTGCGGACGAGCCCTGAAGGCTGAAAAGTGCGTTTCATGTTAAACTCTCCATGGCAACATCCGGATAGCAACGCGCACCGTGCAATGACCTGCCGACTCACCTTGCGTGTCATTCAGCCGCGCCCGCTACGCACTTGTTACATCTGTGTCAAGCCGGTCATTGACAGGAATGACACAAAAATCGTAGAATCGTATTACCGTAGCAAATATGTTACAGGTTCTCCCCCTGCCCCGCGCGACATGATGGGAGCACATTCGGATAATAATTGTGTCGAATTGAGAAAAATGTGTACTATGTGACTTTTTTCCTTACAATGGCCCTGCGGCGATCGTGGATGGCAGGACCGGAGTTGGTGCCTGAGCTTGTAACGGGTCGCCCGAAGGAGTAAAATAATGGATACGAAAACACCCCCAAAAGCCAAATCCGGTTCGGTCAAGCGTTTTTTGCCGATCGGTATTATTGTCATCGCCCTGATCGCCTTTTTCGCGCTCGGCGGTCCGAAATATGTAAACCTGGACACGCTGAAGGATAATCGCGAGGTCCTGATGGCTTTTGTTGATGACAATCGGGTTTTGACCTTACTGGGGTTCATAATGATTTACGCCCTTCTCGTCGGAATTTCCTTTCCGGGGGCAGGCTTCCTGACAATCTTCGGCGGATTCCTGTTCGGCACCGTGACGGGCGGTATAGCGACTGTCATGGGTGCCACGATCGGCGCAACAGTCATTTTCCTTTTAGCCCGATATACCATAGGTGATTCGCTGGCAAAAAAGGCCGGGCCCTATATGAAAAAATTCGAACAAGGCTTGCAGGAAAATGAATTGTCCTATCTCTTCATTCTGCGTCTTGTCCCTTTGTTTCCGTTTTTTATCGTTAATATTGTACCGGCGCTTCTCCGCGTGAAGCTGCGTAACTATGTGCTCGCGACCTTTTTCGGAATCATGCCGGGGACCTTTGTCTATGCCAGTGTTGGTAACGGTGCCGGAGTCGTGTTTGATGCCGGTGAAGAATTGAAACTGACCGGGCTTATGACGCAACCGCACATCCTCATCCCGATTATCGGCCTGATTGTGCTCGCGCTCATTCCTGTTATTTACAAGAAAATCAAACAGGGTTCCGCCCCCGCGGCCTAGTTACCTGCAAGGAAGGAAAAACAATGTCCAAAACAGAACATAATGTCGATCTATGTGTGATCGGTGCGGGGTCGGGTGGACTGTCTGTCGCCGCCGGAGCCGCCATGTTGGGACGTTCGGTTGTCCTGTACGAAGCCGGGAAAATGGGCGGGGATTGTCTGAACTACGGCTGTGTACCCTCCAAAGCCCTGATCGCGGCGGGCAAGCATGCGCAATACCCTCGTGACGGCGCCCCTTACGGGGTTGAGCCTGTCAGGAAAGTCAATGTCGATTTCGAGGCTGTCAAGGCGCATATCAAGGGGGTTATTGAAACCATCGCCCCTGTCGATAGCCAGGAACGGTTTGAGGGCTTGGGCTGTATCGTCATTCGTGAACACGCACGGTTCAGGGACGTCAGGACGGTTGAGTCAGAGACGACAGAGGTCCGCGCCAAACGGTTTGTAGTGTCTACAGGCTCCCGTGCCTCGGCTCCGCCGATTCCGGGACTGGCGGACACGCCCTACCTGACCAATGAAGACATTTTCGATGTGGACGTGCTGCCGGACAGGCTCCTGGTTATCGGGGCCGGTCCGATCGGGCTGGAACTGGGTCAATCATTCAGGCGTCTCGGCAGCGAAGTTGAGATTTTCGATATTGTTGCACCCTTGGGCCGCAGCGAACCGGAGCATGCTGAGGTCCTGGTCGAACAGCTCAAGTCCGAAGGTATTGTTTTCCATGCTCCTGCCGAAACCAAACAGATTTCCGGCGACAGGGACGGTGTCACCATCGAATTGGGAGACGGTACCAAAGTCGAAGGCTCGCACCTCCTGGTTGCAGCAGGTCGCCGCCCCTTCATGGACGGCCTGGAACTCGAAAATGCGGGTGTGGAACATGACAGGCGCGGCATAAAAACCGATGACTGCCTGCGCACATCCAATAAAAGGGTTTTCGCCGTCGGTGATGTCGCGGCCGGCATGGGGGGGTTGACCCATGCCGCCGGATACCATGCCGGTGTTATTATCAAGGCGTTTTACTTCCTGCCCCCGATTATTAACCGCATTGCGGGCAAGGCCACGACGGATCGTATGCCGGCGGCCATCTACACGGAACCCGAACTCGCCTCAATCGGTATGACCGAAGCGCAAGCCCGTGAAAAGCATGGGAATGTGAGAGTTGTTAAGTGGGAGTTTGAGGAAAATGATCGGGCGATTGCCGAGCGCAGCACCCATGGCGGCGTCAGGATTGTCGCTACAAAAGGCGGTAAAATTCTGGGTGCATCCGTGGTCGGCGACGGCGCAGGGGATATTATCCAGATGATGTCTGTTGCCATGACCAACAAGGTCAGGATTTCCGGCCTCGCGCAGATCATTTCGCCCTATCCGACGCGCGGCGAAGCGATAAAACGGGCCTCAAGCTCGTTTTACGCCGACACCATTTTTGGACCCAAAGCCAAGGCTTTTGCCGGATTTTTGTCTCGCTTTCATTAGATAGTCACACCATAAGGCATGATCGACGGATTTATATCCCGACGACTGTCCGGAAAACTTCTGCTCATGACGTTTGCGTTCGTCATGCTGGCGGAAGTTGTCATATTTATTCCCTCCGCGGCGCTCTACAGGCAGATGTGGCTCGAGGGCCGCGCGGAGCGGGCCGGACACATTGTGCTGGCGCTGACCGGCGTCCCGGATTTTCAGGCCAGTGAAGTGCTCACCAGGCAATTTATGGATGATACAGATATCATAATGCTGTCTGCCAAGCGGGCGGGCATGAAGGAATTAATTCTGGGTGAGCCGCCGTTTGACGCCGATTTTGAACTGGTGGATATTCGGGGTCAGCGCCGCTTTCCACATTTTGGTGCCACTTTTCGCAGTTACTTCGGTGATATGGATGGTTTTCTGCGCATCCGCTCCGGCGCCGTGCTTGAAGGGCAGGAATACATCGAATACATTGTGCCCAGGGCCTCGCTCAAGGGTGCGCTTCAGGATTTTGCCGGGCGGATTTTCTGGCTCTCTATTATTATCGCGTTAGTTTCCGGGTTGCTGCTTTACCTCACGCTGTCCGTCCTGATCGTGAAGCCCATCAAAAACCTTGCCAGGGCCCTCGCTGATTTTCGTGAGAATCCGGAACTCAAACGCTCAAATCTGCCGCCGTCATCCCGCAAGGATGAAATCGGGCAATTACAGCGTGAGTTTTACGACATGAGGCAGAGCGTGCGTGCCTCACTCAAACAGCGCGAGCGTCTGGCTACTCTGGGTCTTGCCGTGGCCAAAATTAACCATGACCTGCGTAATGTACTGACATCGGCGCAGCTCATTTCTGATCGCCTGGCCATGGACAGGGAAGAGCGTGTCGCAAATATGGGGCAGCGTCTGGTTCGCGCCATTGATCGCGGTATAAAGCTGTGTGCCGATGTGCTCAATTTCAGCCAGTCAAAGGAAGGCCCGCCACAGTTACAATCGCTCAAAATCTGTTTTCTGCTGGGCGAGGCTGCCGGAGATGTACTCCCCACTTTCGGCACCGGCCCGCGCAAGATCAACTTTGTCAACACCGTCCCGTCCGGCCTGGTGGTCTTTGCCGATCCTGACCACAGCTACCGCATTTTCAACAACCTGTTCCGCAATGCCGCCCAGGCCATGGCAGCGATAAAGGACGATATCGCAGAGCGAAAACTGATCGTGGCGGCACAGCAGACAGATTCACATGTGGAGATTTCCGTCACTGACACGGGACCGGGCCTGCCGCACAAGGTGCAGGACAATCTGTTTCAGGCCTTTGTCAGCTCTTCCGGCCACGGCAGCACGGGCCTTGGCCTTACAATCGCCAGGGAACTGGCCCACGCTCAGGGCGGTAAACTGGTTTTGACCAAGACCGGTTCGGACGGTACATCTTTTAAGGTGTATTTGCGCAAACACCCGACCAAAAAAGCGGCACAATCGTGATACATTGTAAAATTATGGCGGTGTCAAACCACCTTGTTTCGGGATTTTTTCATTAAAAATAACAGCTTACATGAATACACCCATTTTTGGGGTTTTTCATTTTAACGAAAAAAACCGATATGAATCCCCCCGGGATTAACCTTGTATTCAGCCGCTTCCGCGAAAGATGCGGATGTGCGGAGATAACAACTGCACGGCGTGTTCGATTTTACCGAAGTTGTCGGGTGAAAGAAACGGCACCAGAGAGAGGGACTGAGGTGGCCTTTACACACATGGAAGTACAGGAAGCCGAAGCGGCCGTACATGCAGCCGCAGGTCGGGAAGATCTCTTGCGTCTGGGACTGATTTATTCGACTGATGTCGGGGATCGCGGACCGGATTTTGTCGCGGCTCACAAATGGCTCAGCCTCGCCGCCATGATGGGTTCTCACCCCGCCAGGGCATATTGCGAGAAAATCAGGATTGAGATGACTCCGGGCGACATCACACTGGCGCAACATGCCGCACGGGGGTGGTTGGCGGAAAACCGTGAGGTTTTGCAAAACAACACACTGATCGCGTAAACAATGGTTTGATTGCGGGGTGAGACGGCGGTCTCGCTACCTGCGGGCTCTCTCCGACCCCGGGCCCTGACGCAAAAATTGAAAGACGGCTCCGGCGGCTCCTCAGACCCCGACCAAGGCGGCTTGCCCGGGATCGTACCGGACATTCCTGATTGTGCCGTTCCTGATTCGCGCCACGGCTTCATCAATGACATGGAGCGGTACAAGGAACCATTCGCGCGGCACAACGGTTCGCCCGAACCGATCCTTGATCCCGATTTCAAGGCGCGCAGGTTCAAAGATGCGATGAATCAGGTTTTCCAGCTTGGTGCGATCAATATTGTAGAGCTGATAGGTCGCTACAATCCTGACACCGGCCATCAGGAACGTGGGCTGGAGATGCGCCCCGCTGATGCGCTTCTCCACATCCATGTGGGTCACGCCGATCTTGTGCACAAGTTCCCTGTTTGCGGCGACCTGGGGATGATCGGACCGGCTGCGCAGCACATAGATGGTGCCGCTTGCCTCGTTCCCATCGATTATCCGGTCGGAAAACAGGGGACCGGCGGTCGGTTCCGTAATGCGCCGCCCGGCCTCATCCTTATGCAGAGCCCGTTGCAGCGAACGCATGAGCATGTTGCTCTCGGTGCCGTTGTCGAAAATGACACGCAGGCGGGCATCCACCATGCCCTGGTCTGTGAGAAAGTCCTCGCCACGCCCGGCAACATAGGCTTTCTGGCCTCCGACAATGAAGAAGCGCCCCCTTTCGATCTCGGCCTTGCGCTCGAAGGAGCGTGTCTCCCGAATCCCTGTGTCCAGCTCCCTTTGCACCTGCTCGAAAAGCGGCCTGAAAGTCTCAAAATCCTCACATATATCGCGCCTTGCCACATCCCGGGCCGCCTTCTTGTCTGCGGCTGAACGCACATGCCTTAACTCCGTAACCGGCATATCCCCGGCCTTGACTCCAAGCTCGGCCAACAGTGCGTCATCATCAAGCTGTTCTGTCCGGGTTGATGACTCCGGAGCCGCACCCTCCAGAAGCCCTGCGTCATCCAGAGAGCCGATGAGCTCGCGGGACTGTTCAAGGGTGCGAAGGCGCTCCAGCCGGGCGGCATGAAGGCGCTCGAAAACATCCCGTACTTCGCTGTGCTGCGGCACGCGCCCGTGTTTGGCGGCAAAGTGCTGAATCTCTTCAAATCCCCCCATGATGCGCTCTTCGCGCGGCGTGTGGGCGAGTTCCTTTTTGCTCTCAACCCCGATCCCGAGCTCGGCCAGAAGCGCGGCGTCTTCTTCGGTGAACTCTTTAGTCATTCTTCGCCTGCCGCCTCATGCGCGTCAGGTATGCCACACCGTCAGCCATTGTCCTCTCCCAGGGGTCATCGGATGTGGATGACGGCAACCGCCCCCTTTCTTCCTTGAATGCCACGGCCCGCCTGGCCAGTTCGCGGGCTTCTTCGAGTGTGAGTTTCACTTTCCTGGCCGATATGACCGCCGCAATCTGTTTCAGGCTGTCCTCATTCATGGCCTTGGCCAGAATCGCATAGGCCCCGCTGAAGGGATTGATCCGGTCAATCAGGTCAATATCAAGCTCCCGCACGTCCATGGCAAACTTGCGCACCCCGTCAATCAGGGCCGTGTTGCCCTTCCCCTCACCCGATGTCCCATCCGATGCTTCAAGTGCGCCCTGCTTGGCTATCTGGCCCAGGTTGAGTGTTGCAACGGCATGCTGACGCACGGCTTCCTGATCCTCGTCACTCAGCCCGGGGTATTTGTCCCTGACAATTCTGCCCATACATATCTGGGTCAGTTCTTCGGGTACTAGCTCTTCATCGAAAATCCCGCGCTCAACGGCCGTGGTATCCTGAAGAAAAGGGGTGATGATCTCATTCAGGTCCTCCTGACAAATGCGTCTGGCCTCTTTGCTCTTCGGCTCGGCCAGCCCCTTGATTTCAATCCGGAGCCGTTCGCCGTCCTCGCTGACACCGACATTTTCCCTGTCCGGGTTATAGCCGCCTTCGCCGTAGTCAAAGCCTTCGACCGGCCCGCCGTCCGGGGTTTTGGGAGTGAAGTTGAAACGCGGGGCCAGAACCTGCTCCATGAGCAGACTTGCAGCGATGGCCTTGAGCATATCATTCACCGCCTCGGTGACGGCCTCTTCCCCTGCATCAGGTTCGGCGATCAGATTCGTGAAACGGGCCCGGGTCTTGCCCTCGGCATCACGGGTTGTGCGACCGATAATCTGTACGATCTCCGTCAGGCTGGCGCGATATCCGACTGTCAGCGCATGCTCGCACCAGATCCAGTCAAACCCCTCCTTGGCCATACCCAGAGCGATGATAATGTCCACATGGGCACGATTGTCCTTGTGAGCGGGGTCCTTGAGGGCGGCGGACACCCTGTCGCGCCTCAAGGGCTCATCATCCACCAGATCGGCGATCCTCAGAACGCGCCCCTGCGGTATCTTCACAAGCTGAAAGCCCGTGACCGGGTCTGTCCCCTGCCACTCTCCCAGGGACTCGATAATGTGCTCGACCTCCCTGTGCTTGTCCTTGGTGCTCTCGCGGGAGTTCACATTCGGGATGTGCACAATCGTCTTCTCGGCCGGATCAAGCACCTTGAGAATGTGATCGGCATAGGACCCGGAATAGAAGAAATATCCGATATCGAGGGTCTTGAGGTGTGCGTAGCCGTTAAGCTGCTCATAATAGGTGTAGGTAATCGTATCAAACCTGGCCTCGTTCTCCGGCGTCAGGATCGGCACGGCATCGCCGCGGAAATAGCTGCCGGTCATGGCCACTACATGCACCCGGTTCCGGGCAATCAATTCATTGAGTTGGGAGCCAAGAATACTGTCCTCGCTCACCGAGACATGGTGGAATTCATCCACGGCGATCAGCCGGTTATCAAAGGCCTCAACCCCAAACTTTTCGACGGCAAAGCGGAAAGTGGCATGGGTACAGACCAGCACCGGGTCGCCGCTGCCCAGAAAGGCGCCGACGGACTTGACCTTGCCGCCGTCCGTTCCCGGCGAATGACACAGGTTCCATTTCGGGGCGACCGTCCAGTCAGCCCAGAACCCGTACCGGCTCAGCGGTTCGTCATCAAAGCTTGCCCCGATGGACTTTTCCGGCACCACCACGACGGCCTGTCTGATACCCTGATTAGCCAGCTTGTCGAGGGCGACGAACATCAGCGCACGGCTCTTGCCTGATGCCGGCGGTGACTTGATCAGAAGATACGGCTCACCCCGCTTGTCATAGACCCGCTCCTGCATCGGGCGCATGCCCAGCTCATTCGTCCTGATGGACTTGCCGCTGCGGGCATAGGTAACGGAAACGGAGGGAATGACGCTCATTCGGACCTTGGGTGTTGATCAACCAGGGACCTCCATTGCCGGAGCAGGTCGATATTTTCAATCAGCCAGTTTCTGAGACCGACAGCTTTTTCGATCCCGTCGGCCAGCAGATGCTGCTGTTCGGAAAAGCTGCCCTGGTTGTCCACGGGCCGGGTAGGCAACGACAGAACCAGCCCGGGATTGGGGCGGGACTTGTTGGGCGTCTTTGCCGAGAATTCTGCGCCGATGGCGGTTGTATCCGCTATGAGGCGCCCACGAATGGCCGGAAGCGCCGCCCCCCATCCCGGAAAGGTAACAGCCACATAATTCGCACGCTGTTCAGAGCCGCGGCCCAGTTCATGGGAAAATCTGTGCGGGCGGACATGTTCCGGCATGGCTGCAAGGGTTTTTTTGTCAAATATCATCGACGTACTTTCACGCGGATTTGCCGGTTTCAACATGCTTGGGCCCGGTATGATTTCCGGCGCCATTTCCCGGAGCATCTGCACGTATTTTGCGTTAAAATCGCCGACCTTGGTATCCGGAATCGGAGTATAGCCCCTGCGGTGCTTGTGAATGGCCTGATCAAACAGTCCCGCCAGGTGCTGATACCGTCTCGACACGGTTTCAGCATCCGCTCTTCTCTCTGCATCCAGAAACCGGTCCCGGATAGATTCATAGGACAGGCAGGTGTCGAATTTCGACGTAAACACACCATGTTCCGCCCTGTAACTTTGCGGACATACAATGATCGCCGCGGCAGCGTCATACATATGACGATTGCCCATGTCACGATTGTTATGGGTTGATGTGAGGACGTCCACCTCCTCGCGGTAGCTTTCCGCCTGATCCGGCTGTTCGGTGGCATCAATTTTGTTTTCAATCAACAGGGCGGTGCGCGTTTTATCCTCATGCCGGATGTCAACAAAAATATCGATTTCGCGGCGATTGCGCGTGCGACGTTGGCTGTGCCTCACATCCCACCGGGCAATCCCCCTGGTGATATTGACCTGTGCTGCCATCCAGCGCACGAAATCACGGGACGCATGGAGTTCCTGTACGAGCACGAGATCAATATCCCGCTCGGTGGCATGGGTCAGGGTTGGAATAAAATTATCACGGTTCATGCAGAAACTTTCCCTGTCACCCCTGCGGGACAGTCACCATTTTGAGGTGCCGGTTATGCTCTGTTCTTCCCCCAATGTCAACCCCTGATAGAGCTTTTGCAAGCATTCAGCGCCGCCGGTGTGCGGGAGGGGCTTCGGTTGAGGGCGGCTTGCAGTCTGTTTGTTTTCGGTCCCGAAACGGGGGTTATCGTCGCGGCGTACGGACAGCCTCAGGCCGCCAAGGGGTAAGGCATGCCGAAATTGCGCTCATACGTGTCGAGATAGCCGTTGTTACGGAGAAGAGTATCCACCGTCTTGTCGCTTACCAAGAAGTGGGCGGCAGCATCCTCCCGGGCTGTCTCCGAGAAATCACCACCCAAATAATCCACCAGAGAATCGATTGGACACAGAAACTCGGCGGCAAAAGCCCTTTGAAACTTCTGTCTGGCAGTCAAAAGATCTGCAGATACAAGCCAGGCAGATGAAGTCCGTACGGCTTGGCGCACATAATCCCCGATAAACCTTGCAAATTCAAACCGTTGAGCCATTGGATGCTTCTTCCGCGGGATAAATTTCATGTTTCTGCCATCCTTTGGCTCGGCGACCGACGCTTTCAAACGACCCTCTGAAACCCGGTTTTTGAGCTCTTTGGTCGGCAGTCCCAAAAGGTCCTGTAAATCAGAATCCTCTATTTTGTCTCTATGATTGCCGAGTTTTTCTCTCAACTTTCGGGCGGCGGACACGGCAGCCCGCCACGGCTCCTTCCCGGTATCGTCGACGGAGAAGTCGAGCAGTTCGTTGGGTGCACCCTCAATGCCCTCCGCCTGAATGAGACTGTGTACCGCATCAAGGCGATTCCCCGACTCCAGGTTATGAGCGCCGACAAGTTCAGAAAAGGACCCGGCCCCGATCTTTTTTTCCAGTTCCATTGCCCGTTCAACCAAAGCGGGCGGGCAATCCTCGGGATCAAAGCCAAGGACAGCCTCCAGGCGCCGCCTGTTGCGTTCACCCGGGTCATTCTGATCATGCAACACAAGTTTCCAAATTTCAGAGAGCTCCGGGGCCTTGCAGCCGACACTTTCCAGCCGGGTGATAACACCCTCAATTAACGAGGACACCTCCTGCGTAAACGCTTCCCGGGGAACGTGAATCCCACGGTTGAGGCCCTTCAGAAACCTGACCGCATCCCCATCGCTTTCCTGTGATGCCTGTGCCCACACCTGAATGTTGCGGTCATCGGCGGAGAACATTATGGAAGGCCAGACGAAGCCCATGGTTGCGGCAACCATCTCATGACTCATCCTCCAGTCATGGGGCGGGCTTTTTTCGCTGCCCGGCAGCACCTCATGGTGCAATCGCCACCATGAAGAGGCGAGCCACATGGCCAAGGGGTAGAGGGACACGTACATATGATCGCGCCCTTCCCCCGACAACGTGCATATGTTTCGGGTGAGGCACCGGTCGTCCAGATAAATTTTTACATGAGCACCGGTCCTGCCGACCTCCGGCACGGGATCATCATACGGCATCCACTCATGAGTCATTCGCAATTCTGTCATTTTTTGTTCCAGAACTTCTTTACTTCCGCCGCCATGGGATCTTCCGCCTGCAGCGGGTACCCGTGATAGGCCCCGTTACGGTTCCCGTGAGCTTCAAGGACTATCCCATCCCCGGTCACGGCCCAAACATTCGGGGGCCACCTACTACCGTCAATGGGGCGACCACTGACGGCCCCCTTCATAAATCCCCGGCGCAGGTAGTCAAGCGCATCTTCTTTCCTGAAAACGGATGCATCATCACACAATGTCTTGTCCGGGCGAGGCCGGGCGGGCGGGTCAAGGCCATAATCGCCCGGATTCCTTTTGTGATGGGGGTGGCCTTCGTAGACGGCAGCCTTGGCAAGAGCGGCCAAGTCAGCCCCGGAAAAACGGCCTTCGACAGCAAGGCGTCGCTTCGGATTGAATTTGCCATACCGTCCCGCCATGGCGGACATCCTTCCAGATTACAGGCGACCGGTCCTCAAATTGCAGCAGCGGCCAGTTTCCCAAACCGGCTGGATAGCGTACTTCCTGTCAATCCCTTTACATGCGACAATCTGCCAATCAAGTGTCGACGACCGCACCATCGTCCCGGCGCACATCATGCTGGGATACCGGCCGATTGCAAATCCGACTATAGTCTCAGACTTTACCTGACTTTTTCAGGCTCGGATCGTACTTTTTCAGGCTCGGATCGTACTTTTGCAGGCTCAGCTTTGGTAGACTTGGATCATAGCGATCCGTCAGCCGGCTTCGAACCCTCGCTATCCGTTCCCGAAATTTCCTTTGATCCTGGAAAAACTTCCTACTCCGTTCGGTCTGAATGTTCAACATTTTCTTCCTCCTCGCGACTCAAGCAGGTAACAACAGTCCCTCGGTTCATAATTGACTTATAGTCACCATAATCATGAGCAACACTCTCAAGTTCATCCGTCGGAAGCTCCACGCTCTCGAATAGATCACGAGCCTCAGTTCTGTCAATAACAAATCCGTGCGACGGATAGCCCGAGACCAATTTTTCGATGGTTTCTTGCTTTACGTTTTTTGTTGCCAAGCGACGCCCATACTCAGATGAAACGCGAACGTGTCGTTCTACTTCGCCGAGGCGGCTAGGGTCCATTTGTCCATAAACGCTTCCCATCAGCCCCACGACCATCTTTGCAGCAATGTCCGCAGATAGCTTTGTTGAGAAACCAAGTTCGTCATCAAACCTGAGCTGTCGAAAAAATCTCTTAAAATGCTGTCCGCTCTCTAATTGCAGTGTCTCAAGTGCTTGATGGGGCGTCAAACCGGAGGTTCTTTCCCCTATTTCATCGTCTTTTCTGAGCTGGACATCAATCGGTCCAAGCTCGCCATACCGTGATATAATGATTTTATCAGCGGCCAAGCTCAAAATTGTGCCGGCCGACTTGCACATTTCATCGACATAGATAAGAAACTGGCCCTCGTTCTCTCCATCTCTCTTGGTTTTGTAGGCGCGCTGAACCGCCCGACCCATCCGATAGGCAGCCTCAGCCGTCCCTCCAGGAGTATCAAGGATAAGGAGTGCGTTCCTGGCTCTCTTGCACTGGCGGATTGTATCAATAAATGCCTTATCATACGGATAAAACATCGCCCCGAAAAAGAGATACACGTCAGCGTCATAATGATTTGAAATACTTTTTGCCTTTTCTTTTACGATGTCCCCCTTGCGTTTAGTCATCTTTTCCCCAACGATTGCGGCTGTCACAGGTCGCTACTTCTTGGTGCTTCACACCTGACAATACATCGACTCTCACCTTCCTGTTCTTGGTGCTTCACACCTGACAATACATCGACTCTCACCTTCCTGCCGACGGGACGTGTCCGGCTGATGCCTTGACCTGTCGTCTCTTTAGTGAGCCGGTTCACATCACTCGATTGTTTATTATGTGCATGAAGTAGAATAAATTTTTGGTCAGCTCAACCCTTCAAAATTAAAAGTAACCCACACCCACTATTTTGGACAATACCATTGTTTCATTTATTGGCTGCCCGTTTGGAATTAGCGACAGAATCTGGGTGAAAACTTTCCTTTTCCAGGCCGTAGGAACAGAGGTCATTTCGGTATACGTGGTGAAGAGTTTTTCCAGGCGCTCGCTGTCGTTCCTGAAGCGGCGTCTGAAGAAGATACGTTCCGCTTTTTCGCCGTTGCGGTCATGGGCGGCGCGCAAGCTCACGCAGCCAGTCTTCCAAGCCTGTCGTCGCTCATGCCGACTTTGATGACCTTGCCAGCCTGGGCCAAGAGACTGAAATCGGGATATTCATTGGAACCTTTCCTATCCTGGTCGAACATGAGATGAATTTTCACAGCCAGGAGGCCGTTTCCCTTTATCACCGACCTGGCCAGCTCATAACGAACCCAGCGACGCCCATACGTCCTGGCTCCTGCAAGAACACAAGTCACGGAAGTGTTTTTGATCCCCTCGCGGATCAGGTTCTTGAGAGAATCCGGCCCGGTTCGTCTGGATGTTTCCCAGATGCCTGCGTCAAAAAAGCCCTCTGACTCGCGCGTGCTTTCGTGGTTATAGCGCCACGAATTGCGAATCCGGTTCACACGCCGAACATCATCCTGATAGTGGAAAGAAAAAAATACGCGCCGCTTGCGCACCTGGGGACTCATTGCCTCAAAACTCCATCTAAATCCCGAAAAAAACCAATGATGCCACCGTACCCAGAGTCAACAGTATCGGAATATAGAACCAGCCCACCGACCAGGACACCGCCAGTCGAAGCACCGGGGCGGTGTCCTTCATAAACGGGGTCGCGTCAAGGCTATAGGCTTCAACCCCTTCGCCTTTTCGGACATGATCATAAAGCCTCCGGTATGCACGTTCCAAGCGCAAATACCGCGCATCCATGAGCCAAAGAATAATCATCGGCAAAATGGCCGCCAATGCGTAATATGGCGATGGCTTTTCTACGGCCGCCATGACGGCAACAGCCGCGCTTCCGAACGCGGCTACGAGGGCTTTCAGCGTAAACGAATTTGCGCCCATCCTTGTGATGACACCCTGCAACATCGCCAGATGCGCAATCCGGATGCTTTCCCGGATGCTCTCATCGTGCCCCCTGCTATCCGCCATTGCCGCCTACCCTCGCTGCCACGGCTGCAATATATACTTTGCACATTCGCTCACAAAGGCCTCGAGCATGGCCATATCTCTCATTGATGTACCCCAAGCATGCTGTCACGTTCATCTGTGCGTACACATGGCACAAACGCACACGCTTGTAAACCGGATCAATGCAGAAGTTCCCTGTCCGGATTTAGCTGAGTTTGCCGGTCATCCCGGTATACGTGGTGAAGAGTTTTTCCAGGCGTTCGCTGTCGTTCCCGAAGCGGCGACCAATGAAAATGCGTTCCGCCTTTGCGTTGTTGAAGCCATGGGCGGCGCGAAAGCTCACGCAGCCAGTCTTCTAAGCCTGTCGTCACTCATGCCGATTTCGATAACTTTGCCGACCTGGGCCAGGAGACCGGGATTGGGACCCATATCGCCCTTGTCCGGCACCACCGACACAAGTCCCGGGGGGTTATCCAGGGCCGAAATATCGTGAAATGCTGTGGTGGTTCTGTATATGGATATCCGATGGTTCGGGACCGCCTGAAAAACCGTTACGCGATCTTCAAGCCGCGTCAGAGCGGAGACATCCCATGCAGTCGAAGATGCGCCGACAACCTTTTCTTCGAACTCCACGGTTTCACGGAAAATGCGCGTTAGCTTTTCACGCAGGTCATCCGAAATGTCGGCTTCGGAGTCCTTCAAGGCCCGGTCGATGATGTGTTCAGCCACATCACGAGACGCCGCCCCGACCTCAAGCACCGCCCGCTCCACATCATCAACGGGCACATCAACAAAAATTGACCGCTGACTCACATCCAGGTCAAAACGCTCAGACACTTTCTGGAACCTGGACGATGGAGCAAGGACGGGAACGACACTTGGAGAGACAGGAGACGGCAACGCGCCATCGCGACGAACGAACGGCTTGAGAGAGAGAAGACCGACTGCACGCCGAGAAGATCAGACAAACGGCATCAGTCTAGGCAGACACCTGGATAAATCAGAAAACGCAAGTCTTAAGATAAACAACCGACACCCAAATCCAGAAAATCAAAAAGACAAGACGGACGAGAAGGGCAAGGACCGCTCTAAAACGCGGCCCGTAGTAATCATCAAACCAGAGAAAGCCGAAAAAAAGCATGAGAAAACCGCCGCAAAGGGCAACGGCAATCGAAAACAGAAGGGCAGGAATCTCAGCCAAAGACCAAGCTCAAAAGCAGAGGCAAACAGGCAAGCAGGAAAAGCCACAGCAGACCGAAAAAGACGCCCTTGAGAACACGCATCGGCCTGACCGTACAGCAACCGACATCAGATCGGGAACCGCGAGAAGGATACACGGAAAGAGACAACCGAGGGCAGGACAGGAAAAAGGAAATCAACACGCCATCACCGCCAGAGATCACACATACGCTTGACCGCGAAAAGCAGGCACACAAAGAAGAAACCGAAGAACACACCAAGAAGAAAATGCAGAAACTCAGAAGTCATGAATGCAAATCCTCATCCGGGATAACCTCAATTTTTGCGGTTCGTGAAAAACCGCGACTCACGCCGAAGCTCTCCAGCTCCCTGAAAGCAAACCCGGAGTCGCTCACGCGAACACCCCCGTTCGTGTGAGTGAGACGCACAGTCACAAACGACCCGCCCGGATAAGTCATCGGAAGACCAAGAAAGCTCGCATCTCCCCACGACTTCACGGACACCAGTCGCGGTGCGATGGTTGATGCAATCCCGGAAATAGAGACCTGTTCACCCGTCAAACCACACCTCCTCAAAGAGATCATGCCTCCAGGGAGGCCGTTCCACAATATCCATGCTATCAATTCTTAGGCGCTTCGCCACGTATTCCCGCAATTTTTCAAAATTATCAAGAGGCGTTCCCGTTACTCATGTCGTGCCCGCCTTGGCGGTCATTTTTGTATACATGGTGAAGAGTTTTTCCAGGCGCTCGCTGTCGTTTTTGAAGCGGCGGCCGATGAAGATACGTTCCACCTTTTCATCGTTGAAGTCATGGGCGGCCCGCAGGTTGGCGGGCATGTTGTCCGGTTCATACAGCTCGGCAATGGTGTCGGGAAAATGGGCC